>JBBEEL010000067.1:0-26193 GCA_040880785.1 Akkermansiaceae bacterium
ACCTGATCTACGTCGGCGACAAGACCAACGTCATCATGATCGAAGGCCAAGCCGATGAAATCCCGGAAGACGAATTCATCAAGGCGCTCCATTTCGCCCAAGAAGCCGTCGCCAAACTGGTGGCCGCCCAGGAAGAACTCGTGAAACTCGCCGGTAAGGAAAAACGTTTCTACGAACTCACCCTCGCCAAGGAAAACCTCCTCGAGATCGCCTACGAAATCGCCGGCGACCGCATCGAGTCCGCCATCTACGCGCCTTCCAAAACCGAGCGCGCCAAGAAAGTCGGCGCTCTCCGCGACGAAGTGGAAGCCGCCATCAAGGAGCGCGCTCCGGAGGCGACTGACTTCGATGTCGAGCAAGCCTTCGAATACCTCCAAAAGAAGGCATTCCGCATCTCCATCATGGAAAAAGGCGTCCGCGCCGACGGCCGCGCGATCGGTGACCTTCGCTCGCTCTACGGCGAAGTCGGCACCCTGCCACGCGTTCACGGTTCCGCCATTTTCTCCCGGGGAGAAACTCAGGCGCTCGCCATCACCACGCTGGCCCCAGCCGACGAGAAGCAGCGTTTCGACAACTACGCCGGTGGCGAGGACGAGAAGCGCTTCATCCTCCACTACAACTTCCCTCCCTTCTCCGTCGGCGAATGCGGACGCATGGGTGGCATCAACCGCCGCGAAATCGGCCACGGCTCGCTCGCCGAGCGTTCCATCGAGCCGGTCATCCCGGACGAGTCCGTCTTCCCCTACGCCATCCGCGTTTCCTCGGAAGTCATGGAGTCCAACGGTTCCACCTCGATGGCCTCGGTTTGCGCAGGCACCATGGCGCTCCTCGACGCCGGTGTTCCGCTCATCCGCCCAGTCGGCGGCATCTCCGTCGGACTCGTCACCGAGAACAACACTGAAGGCGCGATGACATCCTACAAGATGCTCCTCGACATCATCGGTTCCGAAGACTTCTACGGCGACATGGACTTCAAGCTCTGCGGCACCAGCGAAGGGGTCACCGGCTACCAGCTCGACCTCAAGCTCGCCGGCCTCCCGCTCGCCATGCTCGAGGAAGCGATCCACATCGCCAAGGCAGGCCGCACCAAGATCATCGACAAAATGGCCGAGTCCATCTCGACCCACGGTGAGCTCAGCCCGCACGCCCCGCGCATCGTTTCCGTCAAAATCCCGGCAGACCGCATCGGCGAGCTCATCGGGCCAGGCGGCAAGAACATCAAGGGCATCCAGGCCGAGTCCGGCGCCGAGATCAACATCGAGGACGATGGCACCGTGCACATCTACGCTTCCAAGCAAGAAGGCCTCGATCGCGCCAAGGCGATGATCGACCGCATGTTCCAGGAAATCGAAGTGGGCAAGGTTTACACCGGCAAGGTCGTTTCCATCACCCAGTTCGGCGCCTTCATGGAAGTGCTCCCCGGCAAGGACGGACTCGTCCACGTCTCCGAACTCGCCGAAGGCCGCACCGAAAACGTGGAAGACATCGTCAAAAAAGGCGACGTCATCACCGCCAAGTGCCTCGGAGTGGACGAAAAAGGCCGCGTGAAAATGTCGCGCCGCGCCTGGCTCCGCGACCAAAAAGCCGCTGAAGCAGAAGCCGCTGGCGTAGCATAACTCAAGGAGTGTCGGCATCTTGCCGATGCCTTCCCTCACCCAACCGGCGTCCCCGCAAAGGACGCCGGTTTTTTGTGTCTCTAAAAGGTGCTGCTGCGTCTCGCAGCAGGCCGTGTTGTGGCGTCCACGCCGCAAGTCTTCTTTTCCTTCCCACATCCTGACCCACCGGGGTGGAGCTCCCCACTTCGCGAAGCCCCCTCCATTTCCTCTTGCAAGACATACGTTCCAAGTATAGACAAAAATCATGCCAGATACTTACAACATCAAGGAGGCACAGGCGGGGCTTACGAAACTCTGCCGGTCGGGAAAACGGTTTGTCATCGCCAATCGGAACCGTCCGGTCGTGGTGGCCATGCCAGTCGAAGACTTCGAGGCACTGATGGAAACACTCGACGTGCTGGCCGATCCCGCGGCGATGAAAGCCATCCAGTCCGCCCGCAACGGCGAATCGAATTACCGTCCGCTCGATCTCGATGATGCAAATTTCGGCCTTTGATCAAGTCGCCGCATGGCTTTGCGGACTCCCGCCGCAAACCAAACACCGAGTTCGGCTGGCCCTGCTTGGATTGACGAAAGGCAGGGGCGACATCAAAGGATTGCAAGGCCCGCTTGAAGGATTCAACCGGCTCCGGATCGGCGGCTTGCGCATCATTTATCGTCAGATTTCCGGCAATGAAATCCGGCTCGAATACGCAAACACCCGGGATGCCGTCTATGAACTCTATGAGCAAATTCTCGAGAATCGTGGCAGGTAGAATGATGATCTGACCCATCAACCTCTGCCAAAGGGGCTGTAAAACGTCTGGTTTTTTGTTGTTCTGGATGGCCTTTTGGAGATGGCGGACAGTGGCGGGGTGAGCACGACTACTCCGAAGCCGCATGTTTGCGGATAAAGGCGACCGACTCCGGAATCGCGACGAGGGGGAAATGATGCCCCTCATTGATCGTGGTGGCGGGATCGACGACGAGCAGGTCCATGGTCCAGCCCAGCTTTTCGAGACGGCGCTTCGCCTCGAGAGTGTTCTCTTCGGCGGGGACAACAAGATCGTTCGGGCTGATGACATGACGCAGAGGAATCTTTGCCTTGGCGATCGACTCGAGGAGATCGAGGGGACCCTGGTCAAAGGCGACGAGTGCGGTCTCGTCGGCGAATCCGTAAAACTTCAGCGCATCAGCAAGCGGTCCCTTCGCCTTTGCGGATTTCAGAGGCCAGCTCTTGAGATCCATCACGGGCGTGTCAGCATAGATGCAGGCGACACGTTCGGGCCGGGTCGCGGCGTAGCGGTAGGCGTGCAGCCCGCCGCGGCTCACCGCCTCGAGAGCGGGTTTTGCGGAGAGACCCCACTGCTTTCTCACGAGATCATAGAAGCGGTCCATAATGGCAAGAGATTCGTCACTCCCTAACATGGACACCACATCGACGTGGGCGATGTGGAACCCGCTCTTCACCAGTTCGAGATCGACCTCGGCGTGGTAGTCGGGAAAGGAGGTGCGCCAGACCCATGGTTTTCCCGGGGCGGCCTCCGGCGGTGCCACGACAAAGGCCTTGTGCCCCTCGAAGTCAAAGGACTGCTTTGTAGCGCCTTTCCAGTCGGATTCGGTCGTCGTCACCGGTTCGGCGGAGTGAAGGACGGCAGGGAGGAAGAAGAGCGCGAGGGCGGTGGACAGTAGTTTCATGGGATATTTAGACGGACTTTCGGTTGTTCATGCCCATGAGTCACGGAGCTTACGCTGCCAGAACGCGGGCGGCAAGAAGCATTTCCGGTGAATCGTCCGGCTTTCTGTAATGTCAGCACCGCATACAGTCTGGGGATTTTTCCGCTGAAGCCCTGATACATCTGATAGGCACTCCCGCTGTCGCTTCCAACGAATGATGCGGTGCATCATGAGAACACATGATGGACCGCATGAGTCCCTGCCGTATCATTCGGCATTCCCAACATTCATGCCCACAAAGTTCCATCTCAAACACTGGCTTCATCTTTTCCTCGGTTTTGGCCCCTTTTTTCTGTTAGCCGCCGCTGCTGGCGCGGAACAGGCGAAGCCAAACCTGCTCCTGATCCTTGCTGATGACTGGGGCTGGGGCGATCTGGGTTGTCACGGCCATCCCTACGTCCAAACCCCCAACATCGACCGGCTCGCCAAGGAAGGCACAGATTTCCACCGCTTCACCATGGCAAGCGCCGTCTGCTCCCCAAGCCGCGCGGCGCTCATGACCGGCCATTTCCCGGCCCGCTATAACATTGACGGCCACTTTGCGTGGCCGAAGGACAATGCCCGGCGCAACATGCCCGACTGGCTCTCGACCACAGCCCCCACCTTGCCCGGATTTCTCAAGTCCGCCGGATACGCAACCGCCCATTTCGGCAAGTGGCATCTCGCCAATGACATGATCCCCGACTCGCCAACGCCCGAGGCATACGGCTATGATGAATACGGTGCCTTCAACTGCGCCGGCGAGCAGATGCCCGTGCATGAGGACGCCCAGCGCGCGATTTCATTCATCGGGAAATGCCACCGCGAAGGGAAACCCTTCTTCATCAACCTGTGGCTTCACGAGCCGCACACTCCGCATCACGTCATTCCAAAATACCGGCGGCGTTTTCCCGACCTTCCGGAGGCGGATAACATCTACGCCTCCGTCCTCTCGCACGCCGATGATCGCGTTGGGGAAATACTCGCCGCGCTCGACCGTCTTGGTCTGGCGGGAAACACGCTCGTGATCTTCACCTCCGACAATGGTCCCGCCCGCAGTCGCGAAGGTGAGGCGCTGGAACTGAAATATGACACCGCCACCGGGGCGGGATTCGGCCTCGCGGCTTCCAAAGGCGTGACCGGCGGCAGAAAAGGCTACAAGGCGGCCCTATCAGAAGGCGGCATCGGCGTCCCGTTCCTTGCGCGCTGGCCCGGCAAGATCGCGGCCGACAGGATCGATGACAGATCCCTGATTTCCGCCGTGGACCTACTTCCAACTTTGTGCGAAGTCGCAGGCCTCGCGCTGCCCGCAGGCTATCAACCGGACGGCGTCAGCCAGGTCGCGGCGCTTCTCGGAACTCCCGCGCTGTTGCGCCAGCGGCCTCTGTTCTGGCAGATCGGGGCGCAGAAAAACTCGCCTACCCACTGGGCGTCGTTCGCCGTGGTGGACGGTCATTGGAAGCTCCTCGTCAACGACGACTTCAGCCGCCTCGAACTCTACGACCTCGCCGCCGATTCCCTCGAGCAGAATGACCTCGGCAGTGCCAGGCTCGAGGTCGTGAGTGAACTCCGTGGCAAGCTCAGCCAGTGGCAGGCATCGCTCCCGCCCGCACCCACGGGTGAGGTTTTCTCAGCGGAACGCTGAACCGGCGCGAGGGGTGAAGGACCCGCTATTTCACTGCGATGGAAAACGACGAATCACCTGCCGCGCTGCCCTCGCCGTCAGGACTCCAGGCTTTTATCCTTGAATAGCGGATGGATGATCGCGGTTCCGTCGGCGGAGAACTGGAAACGCATGCTGCTGTTCTCAAAACCCGCGAAGGTGCCCAACCAGTTGCGATCTGCAAGCGCTGGCAGTTCTGCGTGGGCGGGGCTCGCGGCGGCGAGCGCCAGAAACAACAGGATGGGCTTTGTCATGCTGAGCGGGTTTGGGACTTGGGATGGCTTTTTCTGGCGGAGATTCTGGTCTCCGGGACAGCAATGGATTCCAGGCACCCTCCCCGCCATCATGTAAACACATGATGGACAGCACGGGGAGCTTTCATCATAGTAGGTCTCAACGTGCTCGGAACCATTTCCCTATCAAGCATCCTGAAACCCAACCTTGATTCCATCCGACTATGAAAACCAAATATTTGCTCATCTCGTTGGCCCTGGTCGGGCATCGCTCGCGGCGGTCGGTCGCTGGCTGAGCTTCTTTAGCTTCAGCCATCAGCGCGCAAGTCATGCATCCGGCATACCCACTGTATTCCAGAAAATCCGCCGCACGCTCCCGGATCACGTTGGTGGAGATTCTCATCGCGATCGTGATCCTTGCCGTCCTTGCCGCAACCTCCTTTTTGTTGGTGGGCCCGATGAAAATCCGGGCGCAATCCGCAACGTGTGTCTCAAACCTGCGGCAACTCGTGATGATCGCCAACATGGAGGCTTCCGAATTCTGGGATCCGGATGTGGCCCTCCTGCCCATGCGCCACGGCGGCCGTGCCAACGTCGCGTTCTGTGACGGCCATGTGATCACCATCAGCCGTATCAGCGAGCTGAAACAGAAGAATTTATACTGGAACTATTAGGAAGCCATCCCCTGCCATGAACTTACCGCAACCTCTGCAACTCGCGTGCTCCTGGAGTGTCTTGCCGGCCCTCGTTTGCCTGCTGGCTGCGGCCCCATCCCGCACAGGGGCGGCCGAAAGCAAACCCAACATCGTGTTTATTTTAACCGACGATCAGGGGTATGGTGATTTGGGAGCGCACGGCCACCCGCTGCTCAAGACCACGCACCTCGACCGGCTGCACGACGGCAGCGTGCGCTTCTCGAACTGCTACGTCAGCCCCTCGTGCTCGCCCACACGCGCCGCGCTGCTCACTGGGATGCACGAGTTCCGCAACGGCGTCACGCACACCGTCATTCCGCGCGAGAGTTTGTCCAAAGACGCGGTGTTGTTGCCACAACTGCTGCGCGACGCCGGATACCGCACCGGGTTCATCGGCAAGTGGCACCTCGGCAATGGGGTGGACCACGCGCCGAAAGTGCGCGGATTCGACTGGACCTCTACCAGCCAGGGCGGCGTGCACAACCATTTCAATCCGGACATGATCCGCAACGGCAAGCGCCTGAAGCGCGAGGGCTATCGCGAGGACCTTTTCTTTGACGAGGCGATGTCCTTCATCGGGGAATCCGAAGACCAACCGTTCTTTTGTTATCTCGCCACCTACTCGCCGCACGCCCCATACGCCGCGCCCGAGGATTACGTCGCGCCTTTCCGCGGCAAGGTCACCGACAAACAGGCCGCCTATCTCGGGATGATTGCCAATATCGATCACAACGTCGGCCGTCTCATGAAGTTCCTCAAGGAGCGCGATCTCGCGGAGAACACCATCGTCATCTTCATGAACGACAACGGCGTCACCGAGGGCCTCGATGTCTTCAACGCCGGAATGCGCGGCTGCAAATGCACCATCTGGCAGGGCGGCACGCGGGCGATATCATTTTGGCACTGGCCGGCCCGCTGGCAGCCGCATCAGGTGGAAAACCTGACCGCCCACCTCGACATCCTGCCCACCCTCTGCGAGTTGGCCGGGGCCAAGGTGCCGGACACGCTGCGCGGAAAGCTCGATGGTTTTAGCATGGTCCCCTTGTTGGAGTCCACACAGGCTGTCGCATGGCAACCGGACCGATTGCTCTTCCAACACGTCGCGCGCTGGCCCGGCGGACTCGCCGCCTCCCACAAACACGCGATGTGTGCCGTCCGCCAAGGGCACCACCTGCTGCTGCGCAGCAACCCCTGCGACGATCCCGCGTGCCGCCCCCATCAGAGCCAATGCACCGCCTTGCTGCGGGTGCGCGCAGGTATCAAACAGGCCACTTACACCGCAACCAACGCCCAATTCCACTGGGGTGTCAGCCCGCCGGGAGACTGGGTGTTGTTTGACGTGAAGAAGGACCCGGAATGCCTCCATGACCTCTCCGCAAGCGAGGCCGACCTCGCGGCAAGGCTGGCGGCGGAATACGACCGCTGGTGGGATAAAATCTACCCGGAAATGATATCTGCCGGAGGCGACCGGGCAGCAGTCCAGATCCAGCCCGCCAGAGACAAACTGCGCAGTAAGTCCGCCACGCAGACCACCGTGCCCGGGGAACCGGATCCCGCTCCTTCCGGCAAGACCGCCTTTCCCCGCATGGACAAGACCGCCGACGGTAAACTCACACCGGGCGAGTGAGCAAGCACCCAAACATTTATCAACTACTCCGGATCGGAATCGCTCTCTCAGCCGCTGCCAGGTCTTGCCTCCCGGATGACTGATTTTCCAAGCATCTGAAGCCCGTTGAGCACCACAAAAACTCGCCACGATGGGCATTTCCTCGGGTGGCGTGATCACCGGCACCGTCCTCCAAGTCATCTCCAAGCCCCACCCAATGAATTTCAATCAACACACCAATCCAATGATACCAAGCAAACGATTCACCGCCTGCCTGCTCGCCCTTGCGTCCATGATTTTTCCGCTTCCCGCCGGTGCGCAGGAAATGGACAAACTTTGGGGTGAGTCCATCGTGAAGCTCCGCCCGGAAGAGGCATCCAAGGGGCAGTTGTTCGCCGACGGGAACTACGCCATGTTCATCCACTGGGGGCTTTACTCGCTGTTGGGAAACAAGGTGGACGGCAAGACCTACTACGGCATCGGCGAGTGGATCATGGAAAAGCGGATGGCCGGCATTCCGATTCCCGAATACAAGGCACTCGCCAAACGCTTCGATCCATCCGCTTTCGACGCAAAGGCCATCGTCGCCCTTGCCAAGGCCGCGGGCATGAAATACATCGTCATCACCGCAAAACACCACGACGGTTTCGCGATGTATCACTCGAAGGCGGATCCCTTCAACATCGTCGATGCCACACCCTACGGCCGCGACCCGATGAAGGAACTCTCTGCCGCCTGCAAGGAAGCGGGAGTCGGCTTCGGCTTTTATTATTCCCACAATCAGGACTGGACCTTCCCCGGCGGCGGCAACGGCCCGCAGACTGATGAAGACGGCAAGCCTGCCACCTTCGACGACTATTTCCAACGCAAGTGCCTGCCACAGGTCGAGGAGATCACCAGCCAATACGGGCCGATCGAACTTGTCTGGTTCGACACCCCTGGCAAGATGCCCAAGAAGTATGTCGAGCAGCTCATCGGCGTGGTCCGGAAAAACCAACCTGCCGCATTCGTTTCCGGCCGCGCCGGCCATGGGCTCGGCGACTATCAGTCGCTCGGCGACATGGAAGTGCCGATTGAGAACATCGAAGGTTTGTGGGAAACCGTGGATACCACCAACGACTCCTGGGCTTACGCATGGTATGACAACAACTGGAAGACGCCGAGCGAAATTCTCCGCCGCCTCATCTCCACCGTCGCGCGCGGCGGCACCTACATGCTCAACATCGGCCCGTGCGGGGATGGCTTGGTGCCAGAGC
The DNA here is from genome assembly GCA_040880785.1 of Akkermansiaceae bacterium. Taxonomy (GTDB): domain Bacteria; phylum Verrucomicrobiota; class Verrucomicrobiia; order Verrucomicrobiales; family Akkermansiaceae; genus Luteolibacter. Next base: position 8,765 of record JBBEEL010000067.1, read on the forward strand.
ATGCCGCTGATGCGTTGCGCCGCTCCGGCGAGTGGATCACACACCACCCGGCCGTGATCTATGGCGCGGACCCCTCGCCCTGGGGCCACGCCCTCCCCTGGGGGGACGTTACCGTGCGCGACAACAAGCTGTTCCTATCAGTCTTCGACCGGCCAGTGGACGGCAAGCTCCATCTCCCGGGGCTCAAGACGGAAGTCCGCTCCGCCAGATGGCTCACCACAAGCGGCTCCGGGGCCGTCACCCACCAACGCGACGGCACATGGACCTGTTTCACCCTGCCGCCCGGCACGCAGGACGCGCTCGTCCCGGTGATTGAAGTCACCCTCGCCGCTCCGCCGGAAGTTGACCGGACCTTCGGCATCGATCCCACCGGCCCCACCGCACTTGACGTGCATTTCGCCTCGGTCACGGGAGCCACCCGCAAAGGCAAGCGCTGGATGGAGAAATTCGGCGAGTGGAAGCACGCAGTCGAGGTGACGGATTGGAAAGCCGATGGTGCCGCCACCTAGGAGGTGGAAGTCCTCCGCCCAGGGCAGTATCAAGTCGATCTGACCTATACCGGTGAGCAAAGGTTGGTCTGGCGAGTCGCGGTGGAGGGCGGACAATTCATCCAAAATCAGCAGAACGCCTCACCCATCTATCAGGAATTTCCGATCGGCTGGCTCGGATTCAGCACTCCCGGGCGGCACCGCATCAGCGTGGCCTGCATCGATGGAAATACCACCACCGCCAGTCTCAAGGCGCTGCGTCTCACGCCCGTGACGGATCTTTCATCCGGCAGTGACGCAGTCAGCGGCCGCTGAATGTTGAAAGAGCGAGTGTCCGCGTGGATCTGGAGACCGGTAAAGCTGAGATCAGGTGGCATTAACCACAATACAAACCCATGTTTTGCGAAACCCTTCGTCTGTTGGCCCCGCTCTGCGGGCTGGTGATTGTGCTGCCCGGCAACGCGGCGACGGTCACGCCTTCCTCACCCGCAGGCACCACCCAAAGCTGGCTGCAGAACTGGAACAACGCGACCGTCAGCGACGGCACCTATCTGCTGCCGGCGGCCAGCGCCCCCGACACCGCGATCATCAATCAGAGCCGCGTGATCCAGGTGGCCGCACCGGTTGCCGTGGCCGCCGGCACGGTGGTGGTCAACAACACCAACGGAGCGAGTCTGCCCAATGCGAAACTTGAGATCCTTCCCGCTGGCGCGCTGACCACCGGCGCGATCACTGTTTCCCTCAACTCGGATCCCGGCGACCTGTTAATCAGCGGCGGAGCGTTGACCGCCAATGGCGACGTCACAGTGAACACCGGTGGCACATTCACCCTTTCCGGTGGGTCATTCACCCGCGGCGGCACAGGAACCCGCACTGTCTTTGCGAGCGGAAACGGCATGATCGACATCACCGGCGGCACTCTGCGAGCCACCGCCATAGCCGCCACCGAGGTCCTCGGCCTCTTCGCAGAAACGATTCAAATCAGCGGCGGTCTCGTCGAGCTAACCGGCGGACAGGTGATCGCCGGTTCCACCACCACCTTGATCGTGTCCGGAGACGAAGCGGCCATCTCCATGGACCGGCTCAACCTGAACTCCACCTCCCGCGCCGCCACCATCCGCTTCATTTTCGATGAGACAGGTGTGAGCGCCATCTCCAGCACGGGTTATCTCAACCTGTCGAGCGCGAAGATCGAGATCGACGGCTCTGCCTACACCGGAGGTGCCGCGACCTTCGATCTTTTCCTGACACCCAATCTCCTCTCAACTTCCACGGATGTCACCGTGACCGGCTTCGGCACCCCGGGTGTGGACTACACGTTCACGCAGGACACGGCCGACAACGTGGTTCGCCTCGCTCTTTTAGACCTCCACGCCACCAAGTCTGCGATCACAGCGCTTGGCGGATTGACCACCGCGCCCGCCGTTTTTACCGACGACACCCTTCCCGGCACTCCCGCCACCATCGTTTCCGGAGCCACCCTGAAGGTCTTTTACAACACGCTCGACTATCAGGGCAGCCCGACGCGCGCTTGCGCATGGATCGGCATCCCGGCTGGAGCGGATGCACAGAATCCAGTTCCTGCGGTCGTGCTCGCCCACGGCGGAGGTGGCAAACCCTATCTCGAATGGGTGCAGATGTGGAATCAACGCGGTTATGCCGCCATCGCCATGGGTCTTGAAGGCCAGACCGACATCACCGCCACACAGGCCGAAAAAGACGCCGGCCAAGCCGTGGGGAACTGGCTCAAGCACAAGCTTGCAGGCCCGCCCCGCGTCCGCATTTATGGCGACTCCACGCTGCCCGTCGCCGCTCAGTGGATGTATCACGCCGCCGCCGATGTGATTCTGGCGAATTCCCTGTTGCGTGCGCTGCCAGAAGTGGATCCCACCAAGATCGGCCTGATGGGTGTTTCATGGGGCGGGGTCATCACCGCCACGGTCATCGGCATCGACGATCGTTTCGCTTTCGCCATCCCGGTCTATGGGGCCGGAAACAAGCACACCATTGACAACCATTTCGGCAGGGCTCTCGCTAACAGCCCGGTCTATCTGCATGCATGGGATCCGGATCTCCGCATTCACCTCGCGACGATGCCTGCGCTTTGGTTTTCATGGCCAAGGGAAAACAACTTCTCGCTCGACAGCCAGGCCCACACCTACACTGCGGCCGGAGGTCCCCGCATGGTGTCGCTGGTGCCGGGAATGAGCCACTCCCACCGGGCCGCATGGAGCCGCCCGGAGAGTTATGATTTCGCCGACTCGATCGTCGCTTCAGGCACGCCATGGTGCGCCCGGACCCAGGTGAGCTTGACCGGCCAGTCGGCGCAAGTGGCTTTCAATTCCGACAGGCCTCTGACAGCCGCCTCCTTGATCCACACTGCCGATGTCGGCTTCACCGGCACCCGCGAATGGTTCGAAACACCCGCCGCTCCGCCCGTAGAGGGACCGGCCGGCACGTGGACCGTGCACACCACCCTGCCCACCGACACCACTGCCTGGTTCGTCAATGCTGCCGCGCCGGGCTTGGACATTGATGCAAACGACAACGGCACCACTGACATCTACGGATATTTGGATGAAAACCTGGTGGTCAGTTCGGACTATCAGGAAACCCGGGGATTGACGGTGAGTCCGTCTGGTCCGCTCGTCATGCTACATCCATCCAATGCCAGCCGCTCCGCCTCCACGCTTTATCTCGGTTTCTTGCACTCCCCAAGCGTCGTCCTAACTGAAATTAAAATCGCCGGCGAGTCCCATCCCGGTGCGTTCTCGCACCGGCATTCACTGCCGTGGGTCCTGTCCTCGGCATTGCCCTCGCGCAAGGCGCTCGTGATTCAATTCAATAACGATGTGACCCTGCTGCCGGTTTCGCAGCGCGCCACCGCCACGCTCACCCTTTCGTGGCAGGATCCCTCGGACGGCAGCACCGGCCAGATCCTTGTGCCGATCAGCGCGGAGATCGTGGATTCCGGCCATGTCACCGGCTATGACTTTGCAACCATTTTCCCGCTTGCCGCATCTTGGTCCGCCGGTGGTCCGCTTGCGGTTATCTCGGATGTCTATGATGCGGCAGACGCCTCTTCCTGGTCGATCGGTCTTCCGGAAACCGACGTTTTCGCGTTTTCCCTCAAGGGAACCTCAAGCATCGGCGGATGGACCTTGCGCGTCGGGAAAGGCGGACAGGGATTCTCGCTCCGTGCCAACGGCGACGAATGGATGGCTCCACAATACCGGAATGCGCCCACACCCGGCCACGCGCCATGGGTGGATGAGGTGATCCAGCCGGTGGCGATCAACACCACCCTCAACACCAACGAGACGTCCTACTTCATCCACGGCGCGGGCATCTATCTGAACGATCCCTCCTTCGCAGACGCACCATTTTACAGCCCGATGCTCGCATCGCGGATCGATTCCACCGCAAGCCGCCTGAATACCGCCAACTGGGCCCAGCATGCCCACGTGCCCACCGCGTTTCAATCCGGACTCATCAACTTCCAGCGGATCACGGACCGTGGCGAAGGCATCATTGAAATCGAACACGTCATTTACAATGGAGGCCCCGACGCCCTCAACCGTTTCAACCTGCCGTGGATGGGCGCGCGCTACAGCAGCCTGCCGCAACACTACATTTATACCGGCGGCGGTCGCAGCGATGTCTCGGCGGATTTGTTCAACCCGGGCAACAACATGGCAAACCTGATCGCCATGGAATCCACCGACGGTTTCGCGGCTTTCACCGAATCTTCCGCCGTCGATGCACCCTGCCTGATGGTCGTCTTCGGCAACGCGCCACCATCCGGTCCCCCGGGATTCTTGAACGGTGCCCCGGACTGGCGCTTTGGCATCGCGGGATCGGGAGTTCCCGACCCCTTGCCCACCGCTGAAACCTCATGGCGAAATCTCCGCGTCGGCACCGCCCGCTATCTGGTATCACTGCTGCCGGGCGAGTCGCTTCATGCACGCTATTTCCTCGTGATCGGCACGCAAACGGCCGCCAAGACCCTCATCGCCGCCCATGACCTCGTGGCCAGGTGCGGCATCACCAAGCTGTCCTACTCTCCCACAACCCCCAGAGTCACAAAACCGTGGTATGCATCCCTCGGAGGACCGCCGCTTCTCCCCACCGAAACACCCGGCGCGGGGCAGGAACCTTGGTTTCATGTTTCCTCGGTGCCCGCCCCCGGATGGCATCCGCTGCTCGTCGAGAACAGGGATCCGGCGGGATCAGCGCCTGCGGCAGCCATCCTAACAGATAACTACTATCAACTGGCCCATCCGGGCGGAGCACCCGCCGACGGGAACTGGAAACCCTACAACGGCAACACCTCCAAATGGTCGCTTCTGGGATTTGTCCCGACCTCCCCGGCCGGCATCGAGTCACTCGGTCTTCAGCCCGGACTGATAGGTGAGCGCCTTTCCCCGTCCAACACGATCGAGGGAGTGTTCAGCCAGTCCCTCTACGCAGGATTCACCGGCCCGGAATCCGTCACGTTCGGAATCTCCGGCCCGCACCTGCACCACCGCATCCCGGCTGGCTGGCGCTATCACGTCGAGGAATCCCAAAATTTGAACTTGTGGTCGCCGCGCTCCGCGCCAAAAATCGCCACAAACACTTGGATAACTGAACTTATCGATACCCCGGATGAATACACTCCGCGAAAGTTCTATCGCCTGAATTACGAATCACTTGCCCAACCATGAATACAAACCCCCTTTCCGCCACCTGCTTGCTGACCTGCGCGCTTGGCGCGTTTTTATCGTTTCCGGCAGCGGCAGAGGAGCCGAAGCGCCCGAACATCGTTTTCATCGTCACCGATGACCAGGGCTATGGCGATCTCGGCCATACCGGAAACCCGGTGCTTAAGACCGCTCATATCGACAAGCTGGCTGCCGAATCCTCGAGTCTAACAGACTATCATGTGTCGCCCACCTGCTCACCCACGCGCGCGTCGCTGCTCACGGGGCGCTGGGCGAACCGCACCGGCGTCTGGCACACCGTGAACGGCCGCTCGATGCTGCGCGAAAACGAGATTACACTTGGAGAAGTGCTCAGGAAGACCGGCTATGCCACCGGACTTTTCGGCAAGTGGCATCTCGGCGACAACTTCCCCTATCGTCCCGAAGACCGCGGATTCACCGAGGTCTATCGCCACGGCGGCGGCGGAGTCGGCCAAACGCCGGACGTGTGGGACAACTCCTATTTTGATGGCAGTTATTATCACAACGGCCGCGTGGTTGCCGCCAAGGGGTTCTGCACCGACGTGTTCTTCTCCGAGGCCAAGCGCTTCATTCGGGAGTGCGCGGCGAAACGCGAACCGTTCTTCGCATACATCACACCCAACGCGCCGCACAGCCCGTATCACGCGCCCCAGAAATACATGGATCTGTATGCGGACCAACCCCCGAAGCTTGCCGCGTTCTTCGGCATGATCCATAACATTGATGACAATGTCGGCGCGCTGCGGGAACTGCTCCGCGACTTGGCAATCGAGGATAACACCCTGTTCATCTTCACCACCGACAATGGCACGGCGCTCGGCGAATCGGTTTTCACCGCCGGGATGCGCGGCAAAAAGGGCAGCGAATACGATGGTGGCCATCGGGTGCCGTTCATCGCCCACTGGCCCGCCGCGGGGTGGAACCGGAAGCATGTCCCCGACATTCTGTGCCACGCGGTGGACATCGTTCCCACCCTGCTGGACGTGTGCGGCGCGAAGCAACCGGAGGGCCTCAACCTCGACGGCCGCTCGATCCTCAGCCTGCTGGATCCCGCAGGCGATGTGGCGGACTGGCCTCGCGACCGCATGCTTGTCACGGATTCCCAGCGCGTGCGTGATCCCATCAAGTGGAAACAAACCGCCGTCATGTCCGGCAAGTGGCGGCTGGTGAACGGCACGGAACTCTACGACATCGCATCGGATCCCGGGCAGCAGAACAACGTGATAGCCGCGCATCCCGACCGGACCACCACCATGCGTGCCTTCTACGACGCGTGGTGGGCGGAGCTCGAACCGACGTTCTCCCAATCCACGGCCATCTATCTCGGCCATCCGGAGCACCCAGTCGTCGGTCTGACCGCCCACGATTGGATCCAGGAAAAGCTTCCGCCGTGGAACCAGCAGCACATCCGCGAGGCGGAGGGCTACGCGTCGAGGCCTAACAAAAAAGACCGCTCCAAGTCCGTGCATCAGGGGCATTGGTTCGTGAAGGTCATCACTCCTGGCACTTACACGATCCGCCTGCGCCGCTGGCCCGTGGAAGCGGACCGCCCCATCACCACCGCCCTTCCCGCCGGGGAAAACGTGCCCGGTGGCGAGCGCGCCTTCCGTGCGCGCCCCGGCGAGGCGATCCCCGTCACGAGCGCCGTGCTGCGGCTCGGCGGCGAGGATCTTGAGTCAAAACCCGTGGTGCCGGGCGAAAAGGAAATCGTGTTCACTGCCCGGCTCGCCGCCGGACCGCAACGCCTTGCCCCCGTTTTCCGCGATGATCGTGGCAACGAAATCGGAGCCTACTTCGCCACCATCACCCACCATCCCTGAACCGGTTCAGCGGTTATTTCCATTCCAACCACACTCCCTAATGCCAATCCGCACCCTCAACGCCGCCCTTCGCGCGCGAGTCTATCTGTCAGAGGCGACCCACTGCCCGTCGAGCGCATGCCAGCAGGTCCGTTGCTCCCCGAATTTTCGTGGCCCCGCGTCCCTCTCTACAGGCGCATCAGGAAGGAGACTTCCTACACCCCCCGAGGAAATCGCCTAGAATGAAATATATCACCTTCTTTTATCTCCTTCTGCATGGAGCCATCCACGTGGCGGCTGCCGGCGAGAAACCGTCCAAGCCCAACATCGTCCTGATTCTCACGGACGACTTGGGCTGGCAGGATGTGAAGTGCTATGACATTGACAAACCCTCGCCGTATGAGACGCCCAACATCGATGCCTTGGCGAAGAAGGGCGTGATGTTTTGGCAGGGCTATTCGGCGGCGCCGACCTGTGCGCCGTCGCGTTGCGCGATCATGAGTGGCAATCACCCGGCACGGGCACAGAAGACGCATGTGAAGGGTGGCGCTCCACCAGCTCCGCTTTCGACGAAAGGCAGCCGGATAATGACCCCGTGGTATAGCGGGCGGATGCCGGAGAATGAGCTGACGTTGGCGAAGGTGCTCCATCAAAATGGCTATGTGACCGGGCATTCCGGCAAGTGGCACATGGCGATCAATCACAATGCCTTTCCGCAACCGATGGACGTCGGCTTTGATTGGACTCGTAGCGGTCGCGGCGTGGCAGTGGCAATGACACCGCATCGGCTGACGGGATTTGCGACGGCTGCGGTGGACGATCCGCATCGTCTGGACGCGAACGGTCATCCCTTTGACCAGACCACGGAGGATGCGCTGATCTTCCTGCGCGAGCAGCAGGACAAGCCGTTCTTCCTCTACCTTGCCACCTGGCTCGTGCATACGCCCATTCAAACGCGGGAGAAGGCACTGCTGGAAAAGTATTGCCTGAAGCTCGGGGTGAAGTTTCCGACCGATCCTGCCCGCTGGGAAGCCGAAGGTCAGAACAACCCGTATTACTGCGCCATGGTCGAGCTGCTTGACCACTACGTCGGCCGCGTCATCAGCCACCTGGAAACGACGGAAGATCCGCGCTGGCCGGGACACAAGCTCAGCGAGAACACCTACCTCATCTTCACCTCGGACAACGGCGGCATGGAAGGTAACCCGCGTGAGGTCATCACCGACAACTACCCGCTGGATCGCGGGAAGATCTCCGCTCGCGAAGGCGGCACAAGGGTGCCGCTCATCATCACCGGACCGGGCATCAAAGCAGGGGTGCAAAGCGATGTGATGGTCAATGGCCTGGATTTCTACCCTACCATCGTCTCCCTGACCGAGAGTGACTTGCCGAAGGCGAAGCATCTGGACGGTTGCGATCTCTCATCATTGCTCCTCAATGATCCAACCGACCCGGCGCTGGTTAAAGACAAGGATGGCAGCGTTCGCGACACCATGGTCTGGCATTTCCCACATGCCAATGCGTTGGAGACGACGATCCGCATCGGCGATTTCAAGCTGATCCACAAATACGATCACGTCGAGAATCCGGCGAGCGAAGAGTGGGAGCTCTTTCAGCTCTACCAGACCCAAGACGGCAAGCAGACGCGGGTGGATATTGAGGAGGCCCACACGCTTACCAAGTCGATGCCGGAAAAGGTGGGGGAGATGAGCGCAAAACTTGCCAAAGTCCTCACGGAGATGAAGGCCAGTTATCCTTATCGGAATCCCCATTTTCGGGGAATCTTGCCGCACAAGGACGAGGTCTGCACCGTGCAGTCCCACACGCAGATTGGAGACAAGGTCGAGTTTACTTTCCAAGAGCAGGGGGCCAAGGTGATCCACGCGGATTTGATTTACACGCTCAACGGCGGCACGCGCTATGAAGAGTGGTTTCGCGCGTTCGCCAAGGTGGATTCGTCAAGCCTCGCGTCCGCAGAGTTACCAAAGGGAACGACGCACTACTACCTCAACCTGATCGACGAAAACAACTTCCTCCGCAGCTACCCTGAAGTGGTGGCAAAGAAGGATTCCTTTGCTGACAGCGCCATTGCTGTGAACGGCACTCAGCCACGCGAAGCGCGGCCGACTCCCTAACGCGTGAAGAATACAAGGCGGGTAAAAAGCGGTGAAGGCCCAGATGAGAGCTTCAAGCGCCTCGACCATCACGGCGACGGCACGGTGTCACGTGATGAGTCCGTCAAACCCTTCTGAAATCGTCGTGTTTCTTAAACCGACAGGATTAGTCCCGCCGGCGGCGCAGGAGGATGAGCGTGGCGAGTCCGCTGACGAGCGGCAGGGTCGATGGCTCGGGAATGGCGGTCCACACCAGGTTCACATCGTTGCCGACGTTGGTGGTGGAGAAAGCACCCAGAGAGGACCATGTGCTGTTGTCGATGGCCGCGAAGGTGCCCGTCAGGCTGCCGGCTCCGGTGTTGTTGAGGATGCCGGCCCAAGTCTGGTCGGTCTGCCAGAATGAAACCGCGCTTGGAGCGTTCGCACCCAGATTAAGCCCCAGACTGGCACCGGTGATGTCCACGTTGCCACTGATGACGGTGACGATGTCGAAATCGGTGCCGGGACTGGCGGTCGAGAGGGCGACGAGATCCCACGAGTAGATGCCCGCGAGGGTGAGGCCGCCGCTCACCGTGAGATTGCCCGGGCTGTTACCGGGAGCGAGTGTGCCGCCGGTGCTGACCGTCAGCGCGCCGATCGTGCCGGAGCCGCCAAGCGTGGCTCCGCTCTGCACGGTGGTGAGGGATGAGGCGCTGATGCTTCCGTTCACGACCAGTTGGCCGCCGCTGACGGTGGTGGAGCCGGTGTAGGTGTTGGCGCCGGAGAGGGTCAGGGTGCCGCTGCCTGCCTTGGTCAGGCCGCCGGTGTTGCTGGTGGCAAGAGTGGCGGCGAAGGTCACGTTCTGCCCGTTGGTGTCGAAGGTCATTGCGCTGGCGCTGCTCTTGATGCGGGCGGAGTAGTCGGCCCCGGCGCTGTTAGCGGTGTATTGGAGGGTGCCGCCGCTGAAGGTGATGTCGCCCCCATTACCCAAGGCTCCGGAGGTCGCGGCCACATCCGCCACGTCGGCCTGCAGGACGCCGGAATTGAGCGTGGTCGTGCCGGTGTAGGTATTGGCACCGGAGAGTTTCCAGCGGCCCGCCTCCGCCGAGCCGCCGAGCGGGGCGAAACTGTTCACTTCCAGTTTCACGTTGCCGCCGATCACGCCGGAGATCGCGTTGAAGTTGCTCCCGCCCCCGGCATCGCCGGTGAGCGCCAGGGCGCTTTGGGTGGTTTCGCTGGTTCCCGTGATGTTGCCAGCCAGGGTGAGCGCGGCATCCTGGGAAACGATTCTGTTGGTGCCACCGCTCAAATTGATGGTCCGGTTGGTGGATGCTGCGGTGTTCCCAGTATACCATAACGCGGCGATCTGTATAGTGCCGCCCGACATGGTTATGGAGGTGCCGGCACCCAGTGAGGAAGCCACACCCGAGTTGGCGATGGTGTTGGCGTTCGCTTGCCCGGTGATGATGTCGAACCTACCCGTGAAGCTGTTGAGCCCGTTGTAGGCGACGTAGGAGTTGCTGTTCTGGACCCGGTTTTCCACTCTGGCCGTGCCGCTGATGATGCCGTTGACGATGTAGTTCTCGCCACTCGTATTCTGTGTGCCCATGCGAATAATTCCACTGGTCTTGGCGATGTCGCTGTTGATCGTGTGCGTGACCGAGGCACTGCCGAGTGACGATGATGCTTGAATGACCGAGGTGGCGGATCCAGTGACAAAACCGATGCTCCCCCCCGACAGGGTGATGGCTCCTGAAGCCTTGCCGAAAAACAGGCTCTGCGCATTGACCGTGCCGCTGATGGTGATGGTGCCTGACGCCAGGCCAAGCGTGTCGGTGCCGAAGTAGAGAGCATCCGCCGTGTTGGTGGTGATGCTGGCACCCGGCGAAGCGATGCCGGTGGAGTCGGTGCTCCACAGGTCAACCGTTGGTGCCGCCCAAGTCCCACCCGCCGTGCCGAAGCCGGACGTGGTATTGTTGTTGTCCCAGTAATACGTGGTGGCGTGGGCCGAGCCGGAAGTGACGGCGATGACAAGTGCGAGGGATGCGAGAGTGGGTCTTGGGATGCGGGGTTTCATGGGTTTTGCTGTGAGGGTTTTGGGGTTTCGGTGATTTGCGAAGTGCAAACTCGCTGGATTTCAGAAGCGGGGTTTCCATTTCCGGCCGAAAGAATCACGGCCATATATAATAACCGTATACCGCACTCCGGTTTCCGTCCATCATGTGTTTACGTGATGCCGCGCGAACCCCTCTGCGACGCTGGAGTTCATTTACCGCTCATTGGAGCTGGTTTCTATGGCTCAGGTGGCATGATTTGAGGAAGAAACAACACCGCCAGGTTTCCACCCTTTTTGGCTGGAGGCACTATGAGAACCATCTTGCGCCCCCGAGGTTGGGCAAACAGGCGTGTCTGAAAACCGATGTTGTCGTTTAGATCCTTGATGAAAAACGGAAGAAAACCACCCAACTTGGGGATCTCAGGCTTCACCACCTTGATCGCCTGTGGCGGCAGCTTGTTGGTCGCTCCGCCAAACTCCACTTGAAGCGGAAGCTTGGTGAAATTCAGAAAACGAAATGACCCGATTGGAAACGATGACAGCGAATCGTCCACTCCGAACACCGTGAGCGGGAGCTTCGCTCCATTCGCGGCTTCCTGAATCATAAACAGCATTTGGTTGGCTCCCGGGGGAAGCGGGGCTTTACCTACAAGCTGATGCCCGGGCTTGCCATCCGGCTGATTGCTCGCGACATAGAGCTCCAACGCTTTCTGGGATTGCAGTTTATAGTTTGGCGACCGTTGGCGGGGCAGGAGTTGCAGCGGCCGGAATTCCTCACCCTGTCGGTAGAAAATTTCCGGGTAGGCAGGGAGCTGCCAGACAACGCAGGAGAAATTGATTTCCTTCCCCGCTCTGACTGATGGGTCTTCCGCATGTAGAGACGAAGTGGCCCCAATCAACAGGATGATCGCAAGTTTGTATAAAATCCGCTTGAGGTGCATCACAAAGAGGTTCGATTAGAGTTCAGTTTCACTCAACCAGCGGAACTGAACGACCTTGAAACGCCGCCCAAACTTCTGGTTGGTTTCGTTGAGTTTGGAGGCTGATGGAGACACCGGATTCGTTGCTTCATCCCATGGTTTGTTGTTGGTGGCGTCCGTGTCTGGATCCACATATTCAGGGACTCGCTGGACCACCGCCTCGCACACTGCTTTCGCGAGGATCGTAGCCCCGTTTGGTGAGAGCGCCTCGCCATAGGCGCGGATCCGGAAGGTGTCAGAGCGTGCGGTCAGACGCGAGGCCAGTGGCAGCAAGAGGTCCGCTTGCGTGATATCCCCGGGAATTCCCGTGGTGGTCGTGCGGCTGCCGGACGGGGGAGGATCGGGGAAATATTTGGGCATATGCACAGGGGAGACTCCACCGGCGGCAGTCCTTACTGAGCTGTTGATCCCGGCATCTTCGATTGCAGCCTGCAATGCTCCCATATAGTGAGTGTCATTCTTTTTCGGAGTTCCTACCCGGTGATTGACAAAATCCGACAGGCTCATGAAAGGTCCGCGAATTCTGACTTGTTTCACAAGCGCGGTTGCGAGGCGGTTGATCTGGCTCTCGTTCAAGCGCGAGAATCCGGACCAATGTGCGGCCGCATGCGGGCTCAAAGCCGGAGAACTGCCGCTTGGGAAAGGGGTTCCTGAGGCGGAGTCCGTGCCTGCCCCTTGTGCATAATCGACCGCCAGATCGCGATTGCCGTGCAGGAAAGCGGCCCACGCAGAGACTGAGGTGGAGTTCACATTGAAGGCTCCATCCACCAGACTGTAAGCTCCCATTTTCATGTAGCCATCATCCGCAGCAAGCGCCGTCACGATATTGTCCGGAGTGGTTCCGGGCGGAAGATACGGGCGTAATACCGGGCTGGCTTGGGCACTTTTGGGATCGCCGCTGAAGAACCGGGCCAGCGTGGCCGACAAGCTTCCGGAGCTTGAATATCCAGCAGCACCGAGCGCGAATTCCGGCGCGATCCCCGAGAGGAAATAGCGGTCAAACAGCGCATCGTTGAGGAGCCATGAGCTATCAGACCCTGTGATGTCTTCCCAACTGGCGGTCAGACCTATTAGGCGCCCATACGGTGAAACAGGCGGAACGAAAAGACTGGACCAAGAATTACCAACCGCACGGAACGGCTGCATCGCGCCGATGGTGAGATTGGCATGAGAGAAGGAGGCGAGTGAAAGGATCGGGCTTGACGGAATGTCGATCAGTGGCACTGCAGTGGAGCCGCCCGCGTAGCTTTCTCCCCAATAGCCATTCATGGGCCGTGCTGCCGGAAAGTTGATCCCGGCCCGTTGCAGGAGCGCATCCACATCACCGGGGTCGGCAATGCCGCTGAATGTTTGGCTCAGCAGGCAGGGGCGCCACATATCATGGAAGCCAGCCATTGGAAACGGGTTGCACTGCGTGAAGACCTCGACTGGATTGGGTATTTCGCCCTGATGTGCCGCGGGCTTGGTGAGGTAGGTGCAGATCCCGAAAAACCGCTTCGTATCCACCAGCGTATTGGCGGCAGCAGTTCCGGTCCGGAGACCGCTGATATCACTTTTTACCGCTTGCCTTGGCGGATCAAAGTATTCAGGCACGGACAGATCGCCTTGGGTGTTGTTGCCAATCTGCTGCAGATGCTCGCCGGCCTTGTTCGGAGCGGTCAGATCCACCGGCCTAACGCCTGCCGCAGGCAGGCTGGCATCCATCCGGATCTGCTCCGCACCGCCAGTATCGCCGGCGCCGGTTGGATCTCCAAAACTGTCCTTTGCCTTGTAGGTGAATGAGAATAGGAAGCCGACATCGTCTGTCGCGTCTGTCGCAAGGTTCAATTTGACGGCTTTCCAGTTTTTTCCAGTCTCATCAGGGATTGCTTCGAGGATAGCACCTGATTGGTTATCGGTATGGGTGCCGGGAAATACCGCGTCATGGTATTCATTGGCTGAAGAATCCCGATTCGACCGTGGCGAGACGACTATCACTTCGCCTGGGTCCATCGTCAGGTCAGATGCAAGGTAAGACAGACCTCCCCCTGCACTGGCGTGGTTGCGGATATAATTGGTGATTTTCGTAGGACCATGTTGTGTGGTGCTTCCATCTGACCGCTTTACCCAGAACGTGATATGGCCGCCAAAGCCTGAAAGTTTAATGGCATATTTGTCGATCTTGAGTGTCCGGTTATATGGATTCCAGAGATAGAAGAAAGGATCGATCCCCACGGCAAGGTCGGCAGTGATACCATCTGAATTGGTCGCGAGGACACTGTAAAGAACCACCGATCCCAGCAAAACCGGCGCGTAGTTGGCGCGGGCCGGTTTGAAAAGGTAAGAATCCGGTCCCTTGCTGGTTTACTCACTGTCCCAGGTGTTCACCCGCGGATCCGAATGGACGCTCATGGTTCCCCATTGGTATCGATGGTCACTGGCGGCACTGACGTTTGGATAATAACTCCGCGCCTGTAGGGAATAATTTCCGCTGCTCCCTTTCAACCTTTTGTAAAGATTGGCATAGTCCCGCAGCGCCCACCAGTTCGGGCCTCTGATTACGGAGTTTGCGTTGACGATATCGCCGGCAAAGGTCGAGCCGGAGCCTGGGTAATCCCGGTAAAGAAAGCGCTCCTTGACACCTTCCATTCCAAGCGCAGCCTTGGGTGCCGCAAGCCGATCAGTGCCACCGACGAACTCGCCGACCTGCCGATTGAATTTCGTCGGCTTTTGCGTCGCGGTGATGTCGGCCGTTCCATCCATTTCGAAGGCGAGGCTAAGATCCCGACGCAGGCCTCCAAGTTTCACATCCGCAAGCACCCCGCGGCTGCCGAGCGTCATGTCGTGACGCTTGTCACGCAACCAAGTGCTTTCGTTGCTGGAGCCGCCCATCACTATCGGCATTTCCGCCGTGCTGAGCGCCTTGTCCATATTTTCAAGCCATGGATTACCGGCTGTTCTTGTGATCGGGTATTCTGCTTTACCGGTGAATGGTCCTTCGAAGCCTTCATAGTCTGGCCCCGGAACTGCGGACAAGCGCGCGGACTGTTTCTGCTCCGCGTTGGCGATTCTTCCCTCGGTCCATCCGAGATCCGCTTTGAGCCCCTCGTCCTCGACCCAGTAGGCATAGGCCCCTCTATTTCCCGCTCCCTTGGTGACTCCTATCTTGGGGACTTTCACCGAGGAGGCATCATCCATACCTTTGAAAATGAGCACGTCATCGGTGTTTGCAGGAGTCTTCGCATCAACGAGGGAAGCGGCACTGCCAAGGGTTTTGGACGGTACCAGCCAATTCAAAAAAGTTTTGGAATCCGGGCTTGCAGGACTGAAATTGGCGGTATCCCAGACCCCGACCCAGTGGGCGTGGCCGGCAGCCGGGCTGGTGTCCTTGGCGTAATCATTACCGGAATCACCCAGGATTGAGGCGGAAGCTGTCACCCGTTGGTCTGGGCCGGCAAATTTCTGTAGGTCACCGATCGCAAACATCAAGGCAAGTCTCGCAGTTGCCCGGGCTTCATTCATCACCTGTTCCTGAGAAGATGACCGAAGCGAGACACTCGACAAGGTGAGAAGCCCCACGGCAACCACCGTGAGGAGAATCACCAGCAATAAAGTTACGATCAGGGAGAAACCATCTTGCGTTGCGGATTTCAGGTGAATTTTCATGGACCACGAGATGTTATTTACGATTGAGCGGAAAGCGACCCGGTTGTGGAGGTGCTGACCAAAATTCCTTTACGGGCGCTGTTCTCCGCCATTTCTGGCGTGGTATGTCTGCCGCTTTCTCCACAGTCCTCACCAGCGTGAAAATTGAAATGAATGCCCCGAAACGCTTCCGCGTGCGGGATTCGTGCAGGTGTCCCGGCAGCGAGCGCCGCGGCGCCCGTGCCGACAAGTGTCACAGCGGCGCTGCCACTGTTAATCTGAATGCCGCAATCCGGACGGGGCACCGTCGGCGTCCAAGTCATACGGTGCCGCGTGGGTAGCTGATTGACCGAGGATGGCATTTTCCTTTCAACGATAAGGGGTAAGAGGGAATTTGTGGGGGTTAAGGAAAACGCAGTGCCGTCCAAGCGGCTTGTCGTCGCGCCACCCGTGCCGAGAACATGGCCACGGCCGCCGTGTGGTGCAGCGTTCCGAGGCTTAACTCGCGGGATGCCGAAAAGCTGCGGTGCTTCTCCCATGATGCCGCACCGAGGGTAAGGGTGAGATTTCACCAAGGCGCGCCATATCCGATGATAAAAGGCCGCCTTGCGACATCTTTCCACAGCCACCCCGTGACGCGTGTGGCTTCGATATGGCCATCAAGAAAACACACATTGGCACAACCCTTGTGGGGGAAGGATTTATCGCCGCCCGCCGTGTGCTGCATGTTGCGCCACGCCGTGTAACGCTCTGGCGAGTCGTAGAACCAGCCGTCCATGAAATAAGGGAGCGTCGAGGCGTCGCTGCGCAATCGGGGCGGTAATGATTCTCCAGCGAGCACCGTGCTGCGTTTGATGGGGTATTGGAGCTTGGAGGGAGTCATTTTTTCCCCTCCGAGGTTATGATTCATGGAGTAGGTGATCACCTGTGGGGAGAGGCGATACTGGGTCGGGCAAATCAGCACGCTTGAGAGTCGGGAGGTCGGGACATCTTTGGCCGTCGAAGCCAACGGCTCCATCCCGAGATAAAGCGGCAGTTTGTCGGTCCATACCTCCTTCGGGCTTCCTGTGAAGTTCTTGAGAGGGTCCGGTGGACGGGAAAAAGCCAAGGGAAGAAAGCCTTGGTTATCGCTTTCATAAAGGGTGGCAGCCGTATAAATCTGCCTCAGGTTGTTGATGCAGGTCGTGGCCTCACCGCTCTGCCGCATCACATTGAACGCGGGAAACAGTGAGGCCACTAGAATCCCGATGATTGCAATGGCAATCAACAGTTCGGTCAGGGTGAAACCTGTCTGGCCTTTCGGATTCATGGGCAGGGATGGCTGAGGGCGTTTCATGGAAAGGTTGGTGTTTTGTGGAGAGCGGGCTGCGCGCGCAGGCACCTGCCACTCTGAACCCTTTACCATACTCTCGAGTGATGCTCCGTCCATCACGCGTTTACGTGATGGGGGCGGTGCGGTTAATCCGCCCAATCCTTCTACCACATGACCGGTAGCCAAACGACGCTCTATCCACCTTCGGGTTTGGGGATTCACTCGAGGGGCGGAAGATGCCCAAGCGATGGGCCTTGCTGATCGCAGAAGGAGCGTTCCGAACGTTGAGTTTCTCATCGATGTGCCGGACCTGAGAGTCGACCGTGGTCATCGGCCTGTTTCAGAAAGCCAGT
>JBBEEL010000068.1:0-25143 GCA_040880785.1 Akkermansiaceae bacterium
CGCGTAGTCGCCGGCCTCAAGTTTCTCCATGTCATCCGGATGCGGCCGGGTGAAGGGATGGTGGACGGCTGCCCAGTGGCCGGTTTCCTCGTCGTGGGCGAGCAGCGGGAAATCCACAATCCAGAGGAAATTGAAGGCGGTCGAGTCCTTCGTCAGTTCCATCATGACCGCCGCCTCGGTGCGGACGCGGCCAAGGATGGTGCTCACGCTCTCACGCGAACCGGCGGCGAAGAAGACGATATCGCCCTCCGCGAGATCCAGCGTGGTGATGACCGCGGCCTTCTCGACATCGGTGAAAATCTTCCACAGCGGGCTCTTGTATTCGCCATTCTCGTATTTGACGAAGGCGAGGTTCTTCACCGGCAGGCCCGCCTGCACGGCGATCTCGTTGAGCCGGTTCATCTGGCCGGTGGTGATGGTGGCGAAGCCCTTGGCATTGATGGCCCTGACCACGCCGCCGCCGTCCAGGATGCTGCGGAAAATCTTGAATTCGGTCGCGGAGAAAACCTCGCCCAGATCGGTGATTTTCATAGCATAACGCGTGTCCGGCTTGTCGGAGCCATAGATGTCCATCGCGTCCTGATAGGTCATCCGCGGGAAGGAGGCGGCCACCTCGATGCCGAGACCGGCCTTGAACATGTTTACTAACAAACCTTCCACGAGTTTGATGATATCTTCCTGGGTGACGAAGCTCGCCTCGATGTCGATTTGCGTGAATTCCGGCTGCCGGTCGGCGCGCAAATCTTCATCCCGGAAGCAGCGGGCGATTTGGAAATACTTTTCCACGCCGGCGACCATCAGCAGTTGTTTGTATTGCTGCGGTGCCTGCGGCAGCGCGTAGAAGCGGCCCGGGTTGAGGCGCGATGGCACGAGGAAATCGCGGGCTCCTTCGGGCGTTGGGTTTGAGAGGATCGGCGTTTCAATTTCATAAAACCCGGTTTCGTCGAGGTAGCGGCGGGCGGCGGAAGTAATCACGCTGCGCTGGCGGATGTTCTTGCTCATGCGGGCGCGGCGGAGGTCCAGGTAGCGGTATTTCATCCGCAAGTCCTCGTTGGAAAGCTCCTTGTCGAGCTGGAATGGCAGCACGTCCGCCTTGTTGACGATGGTCAGTCCGGTGGCGACGATTTCGACGGCCCCGGTTTGGATCTTCGCGTTTTCCGAGCCTGCAAGCCGCCGGGAAACCCGGCCGACCACCTGCACGACATCCTCGTCCCGCAAGGTGTGCGACAAGGCGGAGACCTCGGGATTCTCCTCCGGATGGAAGACGCACTGGGTGAGGCCCTCCCGGTCGCGGAGGTCAATGAAAATCACGCCGCCGTGATCGCGGGCGGAGTTGACCCAGCCGATGAGAGTGACCGTCTGGCCGATGTGGGAATCGCGGAGTTCGTTGCAATGATGGGAGCGCATTTTGGAAAGATTAAGAAATTTTCAACCACAGATGAACAGGATGAACGCAGATGGAAGAGATAAATTAAGAGTGGAGTGGTGGAGGGCTTGGAGGAGTTAAGGTGACGCGGCGAAACTCGAGCTTGGCGTGCTTGAAATTGAGGATTAGGCCAACCTGAAGACCGGTGGCACGAAGGTAGTTCAACATCCGACCGACCTCGTGATCGGTAATCCGCTCAATCGTTTTGGTATCAACAATGATCTTCCCGAAAACGATTAGATCGGGAATGTATTCACCAACCTTTGTCTCGCGATAGAAAATTTGGTAACAAAAGTCCACCGCGAGCGCTTCCTCATCAGGTTTCTCGTGGAACCCATGCCCCAGCGAATTTAACACGGCAAACGCACAACCGATAATCTTCTCGGTTTCCACCACATGAAGCCCATCTCTTCCATCTGCGTTCATCCTGTTCATCTGTGGTTAAAAAAATCTTTTTAAAACCTTCAGGCCAGCAATGGCCCGTCGGGCTGGAGGAGGCGGTCGCTTAGCCAGTCGATGGCGGTGGCGGCGTTGCCAGTTTCTTCGGTGCGGCTGGCGAGGATCTTGAGCTTGAGTTCGGGGTATTCGGCACCGACGACGAGGGCGAAGCGCGCGCCGGATTTCTCCGCGCTTTGGAATTGCTTGGCCACCTTGGGCGTGCCGAGCGGCAGGTCTGCGGAGATGCCCGCGCGGCGGAGATCGGTGACGAGGCGCAGGCACTGGGCGCGCTTGGTCTCGTCGGCGATGACGACGAAAACATCGCAGGCCGCAGCGTTGCGCTGGAGCCAGACTTCCATTTGCATGGCGGCGTGGGTGGTCTCCTCGATCAGGTTGCGGATCACGTAGTCGCCCATCGCGAATCCGGTCGCGGGCAGGTCCACGGCTCCATTGGAAATGGTCGAAATGAGCGTGTCATAGCGACCACCCCCGGCGACGGCGCGCATGGATTTTTTCGAGTCGAAAACCTCGAAGACAACCCCGGTGTAATAAGCGAGGCCGCGGACGATGGAGAGATCCAGCTCGACGTAATCCACAAATCCCCGGGCGGCGAGATCCTCGTGGATGGCCAGGTAGGCGGACGAGGCGTTGGCGGGATCGGCGATGAAGGCGCGGACGGCTTCGGGCGTGAGGGAGAATTTCGCGAGCTTTTCCGCAAGCAGCTCGGGTTTTTCGCGCTCGATTTTGTCGATGATGCCGAGAAATTCCGGGATGTTTTCGTCCGGGATTCCCTTGGCGGCGGCGAAATCCGTCCATGCCATGCGGTCGGAGACGCGGACGACGAAGTCCCCCGCCTCGAAGCCGAAGGCGAGCATCGTCTCGATGGCCAGCGCGATCAGCTCGGCATCCGCGGCCGGTCCGGCCTCGCCGAGGATGTCCACATTGAACTGGTGGAACTCGCGGCCCCGGCCCTTCTGCGGCTTTTCGTAGCGGAAACACTGGCCGATCTCAAACCACTTGAGCGGTTTGGGGAAATCCCGCTGGTGCTGGGCGACGAGCCGCGCCAGCGAGGCGGTGACTTCCGGCCGCAGGGTGACGTCGCGCCCGCCTTGGTCCTCGAAACGGAAAAGCTGGGTGGCCAGCTCGCCGCCGGATTTTTTCAAGTAAAGCGCGGTGTCCTCGAGAATGGGGGTTTCATACTCCACATAACCGCAGCGCCGGGCGACGTCGCGCCAAGTCTCGAACAAGTAATTACGCACCGCGCATTCACGTGGTGTGAAGTCGCGGAATCCGGGTAGTGCTTGAAATGTCGGTCCTGCCATGGGAGGGCGGCGAGAATGCATGCGGTTCCCAGCATTTCAAGGCGGGATTGCACCGACTATTCGCGCAGCCGTTTGCGTAGCTCGGGGTCGGGCAAGACGCAGGTGTCGGATAGACTGGCGAAATGCGAGCGATTGCGCGCCACCCAGCGGTAAACAGCATCCCGCAGCGGTTTGGGAATGAGGCGGGCGAGCAGGAAAATCCGCCACGCGCCACCAAGCGCGCGGGCCAGCTCGATGGCGGCGTCGCTGCGGAGGAAGAACTTTCCGTCGGCTTCGCGCAGCAGGACCATGGTGCCTGCGCCTTGTTCTGCGTATTGGGTGAAGTTGTTCTCCGCGGCGAGTTTCCCTTGCAAGGGGGCGAACGAGACCCGCTCGCGCTTGTCGAAACGCGCCGCCCATTTGGCCGATCCCTTGCAGAACCCGCACTCGCCATCGAAAAAAAGCACCCAGCCCATGCGGGCAGGCTAGTCCGCCGCGGTGGGCTTTTCCAGCAGGAACTGGGGTTCGTTTTTGTCATTGCCATGACCGGCAGTTCCGATAGGCTGTTCAGATGCTTACTGACTACCCCATTGATTTCCCCGCATCGAGGCTAGGAGAAAGCTGCCGCATCCAAGACATGCCGTATGACCAGCGGCCGCGGGAGAAACTCGCCTTGCTCGGGCCCGCCGCGCTGGACAACGCGGAGTTGATGGCGCTGTTCATTTCCACCGGCACCAAGGGCCGCAGCGCCATCGAGATCGGGCGCGACCTGCTGCGGAAATTCGGCTCGATCGGGGCCCTCGGTGGCCTGCCGGTGTCCGAGCTGGCCAAGGAAAAAGGTCTCGGGCTGGCGAAGGCCTCGAAGCTCGCCGCCGCCTTCGAGCTCGGCTGCCGGGTGGCGCGCGAACAAGTCCAAGACTCACCACTGGATACCCCGCAACGCATCCAGGAATTTTTCGCGCCACAGCTCCGGCACCTGGCCCAGGAGCAGGTGGTCGTGGCGGTGGTGGACTCGCGTTTGCGCCACATCGGCACCACCGTCGTCTCGGTGGGCACTGTCAGCGAGTCGAGCGCCCACCCGCGGGAAATCATCCGCCCTGTCATCACCCGCGGTGCCTATGGATTTGTCCTGATCCATAACCACCCGTCGGGCGATCCAAGCCCGAGCCAGTCGGACCAAAGAATCACGAAGCGGCTGGTGGATGCGGCCAAGCTGATGCAGGTGCATTTTCTCGACCACGTCATCATCGGCCGCCCCTCGCCAGGGCGGGAATCCTATTTCTCGTTCCGGGAGGCTGGACTGATCCCCTGACGTTACCTACTTTTGCGGGGAAGAAGTTCATGTATCGCCCGCACCTCGCCCGCAACCTCCGCTCGCTTGCCTTTCTGCTGGTTTTTTCAGCCGGGGTGGCCGCGCTCGGCATCCTCGGCTGGGCGAACCACACCGGGCTTCCCGAGTCATGGCGGGAGGCGATCAGCCACGAAATGGCGAAACAGGGGGCCCATGTCAAGATCGGCAGCCTTCGCTATATTCCCTTTCATGGCGTGATCGCCACCGATCTCCAAATTTTTTCCGAGGCGGAGCACCTGCGGGAAATTTCCCGGCTGGAGCGGGTGGTCCTGGTCTTTGATCGCACCAAACTCGCCCGCGGCGTGATCCATCTCAACAAGGTCCAGCTCAACGACGTCCGGCTCCTCCTCCAGGTGGACCCGAAGGACCCGGACTCCGAGATCCTCGAGGTGACCGGCGCGAACGGCACCGTCCTGATGCCCGGCAACCGACGCTTGGAAGTCCGCGACGCCCGCGGCAAAATCGCCGGCATCGACGTGACGCTCGACGCCCGAATCAACGGCTATCAGCAGGGTGGCGCGCATAAGCCGGATGAGGCCGAGGTGGGAAAACGGCGGGAACTCCTCGCTAACATCATCACCGAGTTGGGAAAATGGCATTTCTCCGCAGACGAGCCGCCCGAGCTCCGCCTCTCGGTGGAGGGCAGCGTCAATGATTATTCGTCGTTCCGCGCCAAGGCGACGCTGAAGGTCAGGCAGATGGAGAAAAACGGTCATGTGCTCGACGAGTGCAGCGCGGAGGCGGACATGGCAGGCGACATCCTCACCATCACCTCGCTCCGGGCAAAGAACCCGCGCGGGGTTCTCGACGGTCGGGTGGACTACGACCTGCGCGGCCGCGGCGGGCGTTTTGATGTGTCCTCCTCGCTGGAGGTTCCGCAGTTGCTCAAGGCCTGGCTTGGGCTTCCAGCGCTGCAAGAGGTGGTCATCGGTGGGAGCCAACTGCTGGAGGCGGCGGGCGAATTCCAGCTCGCTGAGGGAAAAAAGCCGCAAATCCGGATGACCGGGCAGGCGCGCTGCGAGTCGGTGACGTTGCGCGGCATGCTGTTTGACACGGTGGAGGGTGGGTTTTCGTGGCGCGGCGGCGATTTATTTCTCCGCGACCTGCGGCTTGTCCGGCCTGATGGCGAGGCGACCGGCAAGGCCTTGCTCGAGTGGCCGCAGGTCAGGCTGGCCCTCCACACGACGCTGCCGCTGCCGGTTTACCGCCCGTTTTTTGTCAATCACCCGCTGGGGGCCGTGCTCAGGGATTTTAGCGAAAACGCGGGTGCGGCGGTCGACGTGGCGCTCGAGGGCAGCTTCGACCTCAGCAAGCCCCGGGCCTGGGCCTTCACCGGCACCGGTAAGGCGCAAAACCTCAGCTACCGCGGGGTCCCCGCGAAGGCGGCCGCCTGCCAATTTTCCCTCAACCACCACGAACTCGACTTCTACGAAGGCACCGCCGTTTTTGATTACAGCCGCTACTCCCTCCGCAAGGCCTTCGGCGGAGCGAGCGAGGGCACGGCGAGCGTCGGCCGGATTCGCTACGTGAGGGAGAGCAAGCTGGTCGAGGTGGAAGCGGTCACCGGCACGATTTGGGCCGCGCCGGTGCTCCGCTTGTTCGCACCGAAAATCGCCGACTCGCTGGAACAATACCGGTTCCACCAGCCGCCGCTCTTGCGCGGATCCGGTGTGGTGGACGTCACGCCGCAAGGGCGCACGGCACTGGAAGTTTCCTTCCGCTCGCAACATTCCGCCGATTATGAATTCCTCGGTGAGAACCTCACTCTGGGCACCCCCCGCGGCAAGGTCGAGGTCCGCGGCGACCGAGTGCTCGTGAGCGGTTTGGAGTTTGAAGTCTTCGGCGGCCCGGTGGTCGCTCGCTTCGAGCACGCCAACGGAGAAAGACTCAGCGGCGATGTCAGCTGGACGCGGCTCTCGCTCCCCGCTCTCACCTCCAGCTACGGCTTCCAGGTGAAAGGCGGCGGCTCCGTCACCGGGCGGACCGAATTCTCGCTCACCGGGGGCAAGGTCCAAACCATGACCGGTGAAGGCCTGCTGGCAGTGGAAAAAGCAGAGCTGTTTTCCGTCCCGATCTTTGGCCCGCTGACCCCCCTGATCGGTGGCGTTCTCAATGATGAAAAAGCCGGGATGCAACGGGCAAAAAACGCCTTTTGCACTTTTATGATCCGCGACGGCGTCCTTGTCACCCGGGATTTTCAAACCTCCACCACTTCGCTCAGCTTCACCGGGGACGGCTCCATCGACTTGGCTGGACGCCGCATCGACATGACCCTGCGGATGAATGCCCGCGGGCTGCTGCGCTTCATCACCCTGCCACTGCGGCCATTTTCCGGCCTGTTCCAGTTCCGGGGAACGGGCCCGCTGAAGGATCCTGAGTGGCAAAAAGAAAAATTCAGTGCCCCGCCGGACGGCCAGAACGACATCCTGCTCACCCCGCCGAGGGCCACGCTCGTCGACGAGGAATGATAGGTTTTTGAAGTCGCTCCTTGCACCCAGCGGCTCGAAGTGCCACTGTCTTTCTCAGCGGGCCAGCATCAGGGCCAGCCCTCCAACCCTCGAAACCAACAGCCATGTCCACTCCAACTTCCACTCCCAACAGTCTCGATCCGGAAGCCGGCTTCACCGAAACCCCGTCCGTGGCGCAAGCCGCCAACGATCTCCGCGCCGCCGCCGGCGAGAAGGCCCGCGAACTGATTCACACCGCCGAGGAAAAGGCGAACGCCCTCAGGGAGCGCGCAGTGGAATCCGCCCAACATTTCCGCGAGACCGCCACCGAGCGCGCCAACCAGATGAAGGCGACCGCCACCGAAAAGGCCGCCCAGTTCCGCGAAACCGCCAACGAGCAATGGGACGAAACCCGCGTCAAAGCGAAGGAATTCCAAGTGACCGCCGAGGACTACATCCGCCAAAACCCGGCCCAGTGCGTCATCAGCGCCCTCGGTGTGGGATTTTTGATCGGCCTCATCGTCCGCCGCTAATTTTGCCGGTAACCGGTCAGATTGAGTCCCCTCGCCGCCTCATGAATCCGTCTCCTGAAAACAGGTCCCGTCCAACTGCGGGCACGGTGCCAGCCCCTGCCGCCGGATCCCCCTGCAACCTCGTCGAGGCCTTTTTTTCCTTGGTCGAATCTCGCTCCGGCCTGATCCGCATTGAATCGCAAGCCGCCATCAAAAAAGGGGTTCGCCGCGCTGCGCTCACGGTGGGAGCTTGCTTTTGCCTGCTGTTCGCCTGGATCCTGCTGCTGGTGGCGGGCATTCAGGTCCTTGCCGAGGTGCTGAACTGGCCGTGGAGTTGGGTCGCCGGCGGCGTGGCCTTGCTCCACCTGGTTCTCGGAATCGTCATGGCCCTCGCGGCCAAATCCCGCGGCGTGGCATCGTTCCCCGCCACCCGTGAAGAATTCAAAAAAGACCGCGAATGGATCGCAAACTTCAGAATCAAGAAATCCAACGGTTGATCCGCCTCGGCGAGACCGCCCGCGCCAGCCTGCAGTCGGAGACCGCGGAGCTCAGGCAGCGACTGGACGTCCCCGCCCGCATCCGCGGAGCCATCAAGACGCATCCGACCGGCTGGCTTCTGGGTGCCCTTGGTACCGGACTGACGCTCAGTCGGTTGCTGTTCCGCCCGCGCCGGGCGCCTCAATCCATGCCGAGAGCCGAAGCAGCAAAAAAAAGGAAAAGTTTCCCCATGCTTCTATTCGGTCTCACCTTGACCGCCATCCGCCCTTTTGCCAAGGTCTGGCTCGCCGACCAAGTGAAACGCTACCTCGCCGCACAAGCGGGCCTCCCATCTGGCAGACAGCCCCACGCACCGACTAAACCATCTCTCTAAAACCCACTTCATGTCTGCTCATCAGGTTCTCGATCACGTCGATCAGTATCTTCAACTCGGCCGCGAATTCGAATGCTCCGACCTTCACCTCGCCACCGCTTATCCACCCGCCTGGCGGCGCTTTGGCCAGCTTTCCCCCATCTGGGATGATCATGACCCGCTGACCCCCGAAGACACCGAACGGCTCGCCCGCTCGTTCCTCGGCACGATCGAATGGGACCGCCTGCAAACGCAAGGGGACATCGACTTCGCCTACTCCGCGCCCAACGGCCGCTACCGTGCCTCGGTCGTCAAGCAGCGCCTCGGCCTGGACATGGCCTTTCGGATCATCAACGACAAGATCAAGACCCTCGAAGAAATCGGGCTGCCGCTCGAGCACATCCTGCCGCTCACCCGCTATCAGAACGGCTTGGTGCTGGTCACCGGCTCGGTCGGCTCCGGCAAGTCCACCACCCTCGCCGCCCTCGTCGATTTCATCAACCGCGACCGCGAGGACCACATTCTCACCCTTGAAGACCCCATCGAATACGTCTTCGAGTCCAAAGGCTGCCACGTCAACCAACGCGAGGTCCACAAGCACACCGAGTCCTTCGCCCGCGCACTTCGCGGTGCGCTGCGGGAAGATCCAGATGTCATCATGGTCGGCGAAATGCGCGACTTGGAGACCATCCAGCTCGCGCTCACCGCGGCCGAGACAGGCCACTTGGTTCTCGGCACCCTTCACACCGGAAATGCCCCGCGCACGCTCGACCGGGTGCTCGACGTGTTCCCGACCGACCAGCGCGAGCAGATCCGGATCATGGTCTCCGAGTCCCTCCGCGGCATCCTTTCCCAGCAGCTCGTCCCCCGCGCCGACGGCAATGGCCGCGTGCTCGCCCTCGAGCTTCTGGTCAACACCCCCGCGGTTTCCAACTGCATCCGCGAGGGCAAAACCTACATGCTTCCCGGCGTCATGCAGACCGGTAAAAACGTCGGCATGATCACCATGGACGAGTCGCTCCGCCAACTCTACGTCAAGGGCATGATCTCGCGCGAAGAAACCCTCTTCCGCTCCGATGACAAAAATCAGATGAAAACGTTCCTCGAATCCTGATCATCCCCGGACACCAAGCACCAATTCCCCTGATTTTCAATTTTCCTGTCACATGGCCAAGATCGACACGCTGTTTCGTTATCTCATCGCCCACAAAGGCTCGGACCTCCATCTCTCCGAAGGCCAAGTCCCAAAAATCCGCGTCCACGGCGCCGTCACCGCCATTCCAGATCAGGAAGTCCTGCAAGGCGAGAGCTTCCATCACTTGCTGGCGGAGATTTGCGATGCCAAGGCATTCAATGTCTATCTGGATGGTGGCGATCTCGACTTCGCCTACGAAATGGACATCGACTCCCGTTTCCGCTGCAACTACCTAAAACAGCAAAACGGCCTGGCCGCGGTTTTCCGGTTGATCCCCACCGAGATCGCCACGCTTGAAAGTCTCGGCGTGCCGGAGGTGGTCAAGCAATTCGGCCACATGCGCGCCGGCCTCGTGCTGGTCACCGGCCCGACAGGCTCGGGCAAGTCCACCACACTTGCCGCCCTGCTGGATTACATCAACATCAACTTCAGCCGCCACATCATCACGGTTGAGGAGCCCATCGAGTTCGTCCACCGCAACAAGAAGTCGATCATCACCCAGCGCGAGGTTCCCATCCAGACGCCCTCCTTCGCCGACGGCCTCCGCGCCGCCCTGCGGGAAGACTCGGACATCGTCCTCGTCGGGGAAATGCGCGACCTGGAAACCATTTCCCTCGCCCTCACCGCCGCGGAAACCGGCCTGCTGGTCTTCGGCACCCTCCACACCAACAACGCCCGCAAGACGGTGGACCGGATCATCGACGTCTTTCCCGCCAACCAGCAATCGCAGGTCCGCACCATGCTCGCCGCATCACTCCGCGGGGTGGTCGCCCAACTCCTGTGCAAGCGCGTGGACAAGCCCGGCCGCACCGCCGTGCACGAAATCATGTTCGCCACCCCGGCCGTCGCCGCCATCATCCGTGAGGGGGCCACCCAGAAACTCTACGACGTCATCACCGGCGGTAAAAACGAAGGCATGCAGTTCATGGACGAGTCAATCTGGTCCAAGCTGCGCGAGGGCATGATCTCGCCCGAAGAGGCCTACATGAAGGCCATCGACAAGACGCGCTTCAAAAAGTTCCTGCCGGCAGCACTCTCTCACCTCGGCGACGCCTCCGGCGAAAGCCCGATGACTCACTGAGTCTAGTGATTGCTGTTTTCACAACGTAGCGCGGCCGTCCCGGCTGTCTGGAAAACGGGCGTCCCGCCTGTTCTCAGCACTGCAAAGTTCCTACCCGCCGCCAAGCTCCTCGGGAGCCTCAACCGCCGAGCAGCGCCCGATGAATCCGACCGGGTGCTTTCTTCAGAAAACGCCGGGCCAAGACTTCGAACTCGTCCGAAAGATCGGTCAGATGCAGCTCCAGCGCCCCATCCCCATCTCCCAGCAACTCCAGGCGCGTCAGCTCCTTTTTCAAATGCTCGGCACAGGTCGTCGCCGAGTCCACCAAACGGACAGCCCCGGGCAAAAGCTCGCGCAACACCGGAATCAACAAAGGATAGTGCGTGCACGCTAACAAAAGCGTGTCGATCCCCTTCTCCACCAGAGGATCGAGATAAGTTTTTAAAACCTGCCGTGTCGCCGGATGCTCGATCCAGTCCTCCTCGATCAGTGGCACCAGCAGCGGCGTGGCCTGGCCGTGGATGATCAAACCTGTTTTGCGCAGCGCCAGCGCGTGCTGATAGGCATGCGAGCGGATGGTCCCGCGGGTCGCGATGATGCCGATCCGTTCCGCGTCCGGACAAGCCAGCGCGGCATCCACCCCCGGCTCGATCACGCCGAGGATCGGGATCCGGTAAAGCTCGCGCAGTTGTGGCAGCGCGTGGGCCGTCGCGGTGTTGCAAGCCACGACAATCGCCTTCACGCCGCGGCCGATGAGGAAGCGCACGTCCTCGTCCGCGAACTGGCGGATGGTCTCCGGACTTTTCGAGCCGTAAGGCAGCCGCGCGGTGTCCCCGAGATAAAGGATATTTTCCGCCGGCAGGAGCTCCTGCACGGCCCGCACGACCGTCAAACCACCGACACCCGAGTCGAAAATCCCAAGAGGCTCTGAATTCACTGGGCGCGATTGTGCCCGAGCGCCCGCCGCCGCCAAGCCCAATGTGATGCATTGGCCACCAGTGCAGCGAGCACCAGCCAGAAACCTTGTTGCCGAAATAACTGGCCCGGCGGGTGCATGCCAAACACGACCACCAAGGTCGCCAAGGGCAGGAAAAACGCGAGCAAGCGATTGAGCCGGCGCACCTCACCGTCGGCCAGAACGCTCCGCCCCGTTTTGGTTCTGTCGGGACTCCACCCCCTTGACACGAAGACCGCCAGCAAAAGAGATCAGGGCTTGAATCGGGATTCATATTCCCGGTGGAGGCTCGCATGGCGATTCTCCAGCTCAGCCAGTGTCAAGATTTCCAACTCTTCGCAAGAACTCACCGCTTGGCCAAGGAACTCCTGCAGAGTTTGAATCCGGCCGACCCAGAGGCCTTGCGAAATCCCTTGGGTAATCCCTTGGGTAATCCCTTGGGTGATTCCCTCCATGCGGCCTTCGGCCTTCAATTTTTCTGCGACGGACATGGTGCTTTGTTCAAGTTCGGGATTCGTTGAGAGGCTAGTGTAAATCGCCTGCGCGTCAAGGTCGCTGTCGGAGTGGAGCGCGTAGAGCAGCATCTTACCAAGCAGACTTTCATATACACAGACAGAATAAAAAGGATTCGACCTTTTGCCGGGAGATTTCAGAATACCGGCATGTCCGGTCGCGAAGATCTCAAGAACCTGTCCCTGCTCGGAAGAGCGGAGTCCCGCCTGCCCGCCAGCCCGGATGAGGCGACGCTGGAAATTTTCCCCAACCAACGGCCCGGCCGGCGGTATTGGATCACGCTGAACTGCCCGGAATTTTCCTCGCTCTGCCCCGTGACCGGCCAGCCGGACAGCGCGCGCGTGGTCATCCGCTACGTGCCGGGCGAGACGATCGTGGAAACGAAAAGCCTGAAATTCTACCTCGCCTCGTTTCGCAACCAGCCGGCCTTCAACGAGGAAATCGTCAACCGCATCCTCGACGACCTGGTCGCCGCGCTCAAGCCGCAGGAACTCATCGTCCGCGGCGAATTCGCCCCGCGCGGCGGGATCCAGCTGACCACGGAAGCCACTTATCCCGACACCTCGGACGCCCCGTCATGAAAGTCTGCGTGCTGCTGAGCGGCGGAATGGACTCGGTCGCCGCCTTGTATGAAGTGCTCGGCCAGCACGAGGTGGCGGCGTGTTTATCCTTCGACTACGGCGCGAAGCACAACGCGCGGGAAATCCCCTTCGCCGGCCTCCACGCAGAGCGAAACGGCATCCGCCACGAGGTGATCCCGCTGGATTTCATGAACCGCCTGTTCAAGTCCGACCTGCTCAAATCCGGCGGCGAGATCCCCGACGGCCACTACGCGGAGCAGACGATGAAGCAAACCGTGGTGCCATTCCGCAATGGCATCATGCTCGCCATCGCCACCGGCTACGCGGAAAGCATCGGTGCGGAGGGCCTGGTGATCGCCGCGCACTCCGGCGACCACGCGATTTACCCCGACTGCCGCGAGCCATTCATGCAGGCGATGGCCGCGGCGATGGAAGCCGGGACCTACGCGAAAATCCAACTCCTACGGCCCTTCATCGCCACCGACAAGGCGGGCATCGCGGTCCGCGGCGCGGCGCTGGGCGTGGATTTCTCCGAAACCTGGTCCTGTTACAAAGGCGGCATGGTCCACTGCGGCGTCTGCGGCACCTGCGTCGAGCGCCGCGAGGCATTTGTTGTGGCGGGATTGCCCGATCCGACGCATTATCTCCAGACTCCGGAGCTGCCTCAAACACCTCCCACCGCTGTCGGCTTTGATCAAAGAGGAAAAAATAAACCGCCGATGAACGCAGATGAACCCAGATAAGAAATATTCAAGATCCCTCTTTATCTGCGTCCATCCGCGTTCATCTGCGGTTAACGAACTCTTAAAAAACTGTCAGCATTGAGCCCAAACGCCCGAATGCACGCCACCGCGTCCCCTCCCCATGCCTTACCGAATCTGTAAATCGCTCGAAGTGGAAAATGGCCACATGCTGACCAAGCACCCGGACAAGTGCCGATTTCCCCATGGCCACACGCGCAAGGTGGAGTTTGTCATCGAGGCGGATGAGCTGGATGATCATGAAATGGTCTGCGATTTCAAAATCATCAAAGCCGCCGTCGGCGAGTGGCTCGACAGCCTCGACCACGCGCTCTGCATGAACACTGCGGACCCGGCCTACGCGGACTTCAAGCAGCGCTACGGCGAGCGCGTCATCGGCTTTGAAAACCAGGACCCGACCACCGAGCTGATGGCCCGCACGATCTTTGACCACACCGAAAAAGCCCTTGCGGAATACTCCCGGCGCAGCGACACGCCCTACCGCCTCATGCCCGATGTCCGGCTCGTCCGCGTCCGCGTCTGGGAAACCTCGTCCTCATGGGCCGAGTTCGAAAAATGAAATTTATGCCCAAGCTGAAATCCCCATTGCCCGACATCCAGGCGACCCCGGACACCCGCGGCCTCGCGATCGATCAGGTCGGCGTCTCCGATTTGCGATACCCGATCCAGGTGCTCGACCAAGAGGGCAATGCCTTCCCCACCGTCGCGAAAATTTCCATGTCGGTGCATTTGCCGCATCATTTCAAAGGCACCCACATGAGCCGTTTCCTCGAGGTGCTCAGCAAGCACGAGGGCGAGGTGACCATGCGCACGCTGCCGGAAATCCTCCACGATTTGAAAAAACGCCTCGATGCCGAGGAGGCCCACATCGAGGTGGCCTTCACCTATTTCGTCACGAAAAACGCCCCGGTTTCCGGCGCGCCGGCCAAGGTCGGCTGCGATGTGGTTTTTCAAGGCACCTCGAATGGCACCGTCGATGACTTCGTCCTCTGCGTCACCGTCCCGGTCACCACGCTTTGCCCGTGCAGCAAGGAAATCAGCGAATACGGCGCCCACAACCAGCGCGGCTACGTCACCCTCGAAGTCCGGCCGAGAAAAACCCAGGACGGCGGCTGGGAGCTCATCCTCATCGAAGACCTCATCGCCATTGCCGAGCGCTCCGGCTCCGCCCCGGTTTACGCGCTCCTCAAGCGCACCGACGAACGCTTCGTCACGATGCAAGCCTATGACAACCCGGTTTTCGTCGAGGATGTCGTCAGAAATGCCGCCGCCCTCCTGCGCGACGACCCGCGCGTCTCCTCTTTCATGGTAAAAACCGTCAACCACGAGAGCATCCACGACCACAACGCCTTCGCCACCATCGTCGGCCGCGCCGCCGACTGACTTTCATCCCCGGGAACGCCGAGCCCCAGCTCGGCGAGAACCAACCATCACTTTCCAACATCCCATCGGCGGTTAATTTTCTCACCTCCCCCACCCGTTTCGTAAATCCCCTCACCCCCCCAAAGCCGTGCAAAAGATCATTCCCCCCGAAATCTTGCTCGAAGCCTACTCCCGCGGCGTCTTCCCCATGGCGGACGATGGCGAGATCCTCTGGTTTTCGCCTGAAATGCGCGGACTCATCCCGCTCGACGACCGTTTCCACATCCCACACGGCCTCGCGAAGAGGCTCAAGAAAAGGCCCTTCGAGGTCCGCTGGAACACCGCCTTCCGCGAGGTCATGCTCGGCTGCGCGGACCGCAGGGAAACCTGGATCGACGAAGTCATCCTCCGCAGCTTCTGCGCCCTCCACGCCACCGGCCACGCGCATTCCATCGAGTGCTGGGACGAGCACGGCCTCCAGGGCGGCCTCTACGGCGTCGCGCTGCCCGGCGTTTTCTTCGGCGAAAGCATGTTCTCCCGCAAGACGGACGCCTCCAAAATCGCGCTTGTCGCCCTAGTCGAGCGGCTCCGGGAAATGGAGTTCAGCCTCCTCGACACGCAATGGATGACCGCCCACCTCAGCCAATTCGGCGGCTACGAACTCACCCGCAAAAGCTACCTGGCCGCCCTCCGCAAGGCCCTCAAAACCAGCCTCATCGTGACACCGGCATCCTGCCAGCAGCCTGACTGAAGTTAATGCGGAAAAGCGGCCCCAGGCGCCTCGAAGTCGGAACAGAATGATTTCCTCTCGAAACAAAAAAGGGCGCCCCCCAGGAATTGGGCGCTTTACGCGAACCTCTGGACTTGAGGATGACGCTTGAGCTTTTTGCACTCGTGCCGTACCGCCTTTTTTCGGCATTCTATGCGAAATCGCATCATGGATCATGCGCGATCGGGCAAAATGCGCCCCTGCACTTGAAATTGATGACAGAACGGAGGCAACAATCCACGCTAAAGACTCAGTGGCGCGCTGAATGTCGTTGAAATCAAGGAATTCAAACTCACAACTTCCACTAAAAAACTCATTATGAATGACTTGGGAAAACAATTGGGACGCATCGTCATTCCGTTGGCCACTCCTTTCAAGCCATTCCCACAGATGCGGGTCCGGCAGCCCTTGCGTTTTGTATCTCGTGGTGCTTTTACTTTACCCGAATTGCTGGTTGTTATTGCGATCATAGCCGTGCTGGCTGCTTTCAGCCTGCCCCTACTTTTGAAAGTCCGCGAGAAAGCGCAGGCCAGCGAATGTGCCAGCAATCTTAGACAACTGGGTGTTATTGCTTCACTCTACACCGCTGAAAATAACGGAGAGCTCCCCCGTTCGATTTTGCCTGCTCAGGGTAGCGGATCCTGGGTGTGGTATTCTTATTACCGCGGTAAATATGGTCCCGGTTCCCCAGTTGCTGGCGAAACCATTGGAGGCCCATTGCCTTTTATGGCGGGTTACCACCAAGGCGGAATCATGTCAATCGAGGCCTATCATGCACCAGGAGCCCGCCATATTTTCAATTGCCCTTCAAATAAGCGAAATGTCAGCCCATTTCACTATGTTGGCTATGTTCCCAATCGACATCTTATGGTCAACAAAAATGAGACTCCGGCGCGTAACATCCGGGTGGCCAACCCTTCCCGGGTCATCCTGCTGGCCGATCATAACG
The DNA here is from genome assembly GCA_040880785.1 of Akkermansiaceae bacterium. Classification (GTDB taxonomy): domain Bacteria; phylum Verrucomicrobiota; class Verrucomicrobiia; order Verrucomicrobiales; family Akkermansiaceae; genus Luteolibacter. Next base: position 16,471 of record JBBEEL010000068.1, read on the forward strand.
CGGACGGTCCAGAGCCAAACCTCGGGGTTTGGAACTTTAGCGAGTGGGATTGGGCGCGTAAGATAGGCTTTCATCGCCACGCCGGGAAAGCCAACGTCCTATTCCTTGACGGAAGCGTTAGGACGCTGACCGCTGACGACATTGATCCGCTGGTGCACATTTCCCCCCCGGAATTGCGGGTTCGGCCGTGAACCTGACCAAAAATCAATAAAAGAGCTGACTTGTGAATACAAAACTAAAGAAACCCACTGCCTGGACAAGCATAACCTTGATGATGGGCATTTTTCTTGCCGGGTGCAATCAACATAACGCCGATCAAGAGCCTGTGAATCCGACTCCTGAAAAAGAGTTTGCCGCCACTGCTGCCGGTCTACTTTTATACGTGTCATCACAGGGGCATGACGCAGCGACCGGAACGCGTGACGCGCCGTTTGCCTCGATTGAGCGGGCGCGGGATGAAATCCGTCGGCTGAAGCAGGATGATACGTTGCCAGAAGGCGCAACCGTATATATTGGAGAAGGAGTCTACCAGTTGAAGAAGTCGCTTCGCTTTACCAAGGAGGATTCGGGAACTGCAGAGGCCCCGATTGTCTATCAGGCGGTTTCCGCCAAAAAGGTGGTGCTAGCGGGCGGGGTGCGGATTCACAGCGCTTTACTGAAGCCGATTTCTGACCCGGCGCTGAAGGCGCGCATTATTGATCCGGAGGCGGGCGAAAAAATTGTTGAGGTCGATCTGCGCGCGTTGGGCGTTACCGATGTCGGGCAACTGAGTCGGCGAGGGTTTTGGAAGGCTGGCAAGCTGTCCCAGAAACCACCGAGCGAACTTTTCATTGATGGCGTGCCGCAGACGCTGGCGCGCTGGCCGAACACGGACTCAACCGTCCGAATGGGCGAAATTCTTGATCCAGGACCGATGAATTATGATGCAGCCCTCATGCTGGAGCGCAAGCACATGCAGTTTCGCCGTGCGGGTAACGAAACAATGGCCCGGCAGATGGAAGCGGCCATTGGTGGGGAAAAAATGGATGGGCTGATGCGGGGTAACGATAGAAAAATTGAAACGCATATTCCAAACTCGATTGGACTGGGTGCGGCATCTCCCGATCTGCACAAATACGGCGGAACATTCCGCCACGACTATGACCGTCCACTCAAGTGGGCCGATTCCGACGATATATGGATTACCGGAATCTTCGGCCTGAGCTGGGAATATTCTTACAATCAGGTGGCTGCTTTTGACAAATCAAACCGTAGCGTCACGTTGCGCTACGGAGAAGTGAGCGGCCTCAATAAAAACTGGTTTGAGGATTACCATCATTACGAAAATGTCTTCGAGGAGATCGACCAGCCCGGTGAGTATTATATCGACCGTGAAGCGATAAAGCTTTACTTCTATCCGCCGGAAATTCGGGTTGGCAAAGAACCTGAATTGATCCTTTCTACACTGGATCAACCGTTGCTTGATGTTGTGGAAGCCTCACATATTGTCTTTCGTGGACTAAAAATTGCTGGCGGACGAAACGATGGGGTAGTTATCTCGGGCAGTCGGGGAATTCTGCTGGCGGATTTGACGATTCAGTCGGTGGCGGGCGACGGTGTCGTCATTAAAGACAGTTTCGAGAGCGGGCTGGAACATTGTGAGATTGCATATGTTGGCGCAAAAGGTGTATTGTTAGGCGGTGGTGATTGGCCGACCCTGACCCCGGGCGGCAATTTTGTCAGCAGCTGCAAGATCCACGACTTTGCTTTCCGCGAAAAAGCCTATAACCCCGGCGTGGCTTTCGCGAACAAGTCGGTGGGCAACCGGGTATCCGGATCCCAGATCTACAACAGCCCTCACGGCGGCATCATCCTGAATGGAAACGACCATCTGATTCAGGGGAACGATCTCCATTCGCTCTGTTTGGATTTTTTGGATTTTGGTGCGATTTATGCCAATGCCGGAAAGGATCCAATGGACAGGGGGACGCGGATTATCGGGAATTATGTCCACGACGTCCGTCCGGATGCAGGGCACGGCATTGTCGGTATCTATTTCGATGTGAAAACCTGGGACATTGAGGTTCGAAACAATGTTATTTATAATATCGGGGCCGTGGGCACCACGATGAAGGGGCATTATCTGGTGACGGAAGACAATCTGTTCTGCAATGTCCGGATCGCTTGCTGGGGGGCGCTGGATATTGAGAATACGGCGGACTGGAAGCATACGTTCGCCCGCTACCCGCCCGAAAAAATGCCGCATGGAGAGAAGTATCCCGAATTGCTCCATTTTTGGGAGGACATCAAGAAATACGGTCAGGCAGCGGGACCGCTTAACCGGTTTGCGGGCAACATCCTGTTTGATCCGAACGGAAAACTGACAACTCCGACCGGTGCCGACGCGAAAATCAGCGACTTCGGCACTGACACTGACGGCGGTAACCAGCTGATTCCTAAACTTGAAAACAATTTGGTATTGAAAGAGGATCCGGGCTTTGCCGACTGGGAGGCCGGAAATTTCCATTATGCCGGTAGCGATCCGGATCTGAAAAGCCGACTCAGATTTGTGAATGACTTGTTCGATAAAGAAGGGCGTTTTGTCCCGGCGGCAGAGGCTGGAATCCGGGAATGAAGCAGTCGGCTTCCCCTCCGGACATCATTTTTATCCTTGCGGATGCTATGGGCAAGTTATCACCAACCTCCCGTTCGACACGAAGGCCTCAAAGCCGCCTTGGCCGCCGTTTTCCCCGCCGTTCCTCGGAACCGCTGCCAGTTCCATCTCCAGCAAAACGTCCAGGCCCACGTTCCTCGCCACGACATGAACAATCAAATTTCAGATTTGCGGAGTCCCGAGGAATTTGTCAATATGGGTTAAAGATGGCCACTACCGAATGAATTCCTCTCGAAACAAAAAAGAGCCGCCCCAGGAATTGGGCGCTTTGCGCGAACTTCTGGACTTGAGGATGACGCTCGAGCTGTTCGCGCTCAAGCGCATGCACGAGCAGGACGACGAAGAGGTGGCGCGCAGGATCGCGGCAGCCCAGCTGGATAGATCGATTGCCTCAATGAAAAAGGCGAGCACCCGAAAGGATTACGAAGTCTTCTTTAAGGAAGATTATCTGCTCCACGAAAATATTGTAGGCCTATCGGGCTTGCCACTGCTCTCCACGCTTTGGCGGCAAGTCTCGGATCATCTTTCCCAGTTTCATCAAGATAGCTTGAAAATTTATTGGCCTGACTTGCGCGTTCTGCACAGCGAACACGAATATCTGGTCAAAGGAATTGAATCAAACGATCCGGTAGCTGCGGAAGATGGCATCCGGCACCACCTCGAGGCCATCTGGTTTCGTATGGCCGAGCAAGCTGGAGAATTGGCCCAAGTGGATGACCCATTGCACCGCGCTCTGGCTTACTTGGCGCTCCATTTTCATCGCCATCTCACCCTCAAAGAAGTAGCCGAAAATATCGCGTTTTGCAGTGCCGGGCATCTGTCGAAGCGCTTCCGGGGTGAGTTTCAGACGAGCTACCAGGGCTACCTGCTCACGCTTCGCTTGAACAAAGCTGCCGAGCTAATCCGAAGCACGTCGATGCCGATTATTCGCATTATGCAACGTGTGGGATATAACGACGCCTCGCGCTTCAGCCTGCATTTCAGACGGCGCTTTTCGCTGACTCCGACGCAGTGGAGGCGGTCGCACCGCGGCGGGAAGTAGCGGCGGCAAACCTGCGTGCCGTGCCGCCGTTTTTTCGCTATTCTATGCGAAATCGAATCATGAATCATGCGCGATCGGGCAAAATGCGCCGCTGCACTTGAAATTGATGACAGAACGGAGGCAACAATCCACGCTGAAAACTCAGTGGCGCGCTGAGTGTCGTTGAAATCAAGGAATTCAAACTAACAACTTAGACTAAAAAAATCATTATGCATGACTTGGGAAAACAATTGGGACGCATCGTTATTCCGTTGGCCACTCCTTTCAAAGAGGATTCACAGGATCTCGATTACGATGCTGCCGCAAAGCTGGCTGACCACGTGATCACAGAGGGCAAATGCGATTCGCTCATCGTGGGCGGCACCTCCGGCGAGTTCAACACAGCGAGCTTCGACGAGCGCCGGGAACTCTTTCGGGTGGTCAAGGAAGCCGTGGGCGGGCGGGTGCCTTTGGTGGCTGGCGCCTGTTCCGATTCCACCCGCGAGGTGGTGGCTCTTGCGCAGGAGGCGGAGAAGCTTGAGTTTGATGCCGTGATGGCCTTGGGGCCGTGCTACTGCCGCCCCACCCAGGAGGGGGGATACCTGCACTTTGCCGCCGTGGCGCGGGCGACTGCGCTGCCGGTCATGCTCTACAACATCCCGATCTTTATGGGGTTCAACCTTGAGAAAGAGACGCTCGGGCGGCTGGCATCCGACTTCAGCAACATCATTGCCATCAAAGACGAAGCCGGAATCAACCCGACGCAGATGAGCGACTTCCGCCATGTGACGCCCGAGGGCTTCACGATCTACAATGGCGACGACATCATGGTGCTCTGCGGGCTGGCCCAAGGCGCGGCAGGCGTCGTGAGCGGCGGGTCAATCGTCATCGGCAAGCTGATGCGCCAAATGATCGATGCATTCCTCGCGGGCCGTGTGGACGAAGCACTGGCCATCCACCTCAAGCTCGATCCACTTTTCAAGGCGTTCGGAAGCAATGGTCGGCTCAACCCGATTCCGCTCTGGAAAGCGGCGATCAATCTCATCGGCCTGAAGGTGGGGCCGCCCCGGCTGCCTCTCGCGCCTGCGACAAAAGAAGAGATCGGGATCATGCGCCGCCATCTCGAACGCTTGGAGATCCTCTGACTTTGTTCTAACCTGGTTCCCCCATGCAGCATTACATCGGCATCGACATTGGAACGGGCAGTGCCCGCGCCGGGCTATTTGACGCACAAGGAAGCGCACTCGCCAAGGCGGTTGAGCCGATCAAAACGGGCAGGCCGTCGGCCGATTTCGCGGAGCAATCTTCCAGCGACATCTGGCGGGCAGTCTGCGCCTGCGTGAGGCAGGTCATGCGGGCGTCCGCCATCCCGGCAGAGACGGTGAGGGGAATTGGCTTCGATGCCACCTGCTCACTCGTTGTTGTGGATGGTGCGGGTTCTCCGGTGACTATCAGCCCAACCGGTGATGACGATTGGAATATCATTGTCTGGATGGACCACCGGGCCGTGGAACAAACCGCGAGGGTGAATGCTTGTGGGGCATTTTCAGTATTTGATTATGTGGGCGGGAGTATTTCCCCGGAGATGCAGATTCCAAAACTTCTTTGGTTGAAGGAAAACCTGCCTGCCACATGGGAGCGGGCCGCCCATTTTTTTGATCTGCCCGACTACCTCACTTTCCGGGCGACCGGCTCGCTCTCGCGGTCGCTTTGCTCCACAACGTGCAAGTGGACGTATCTGGCCCACGAGGCAGGGGCCGGGGGCGCAGGCTGGCATGATGGGTTCTTTCATGCCGCAGGTTTGGGTGACCTCGCTGCCGAGCAATTCCGCCGGATCGGGCAGGTGGTTCTTCCCATGGGACGACCTGTTGGCGCCGGCCTAACCGCGGGGGCTGCAGGCGAGTTGGGCTTGATGCCCGGCACACCAGTGGGAGCCTCGATCATTGATGCGCACGCAGGCGGAATCGGCATGTTGGGTATGGAGATCGATGGCGAGGAGGTTGATTTTGACCGGCGTCTCGCATTGATCGGCGGGACCTCCAGTTGTCACATGGCAGTTTCTGCTGCGGCCCGTCCCATGCACGGAGTTTGGGGACCTTATTACTCAGCCATGGTTCCCGGGCTTTGGCTCAACGAGGGCGGACAGTCCGCCACCGGTGCATTGATCGATCACATCATCCACAGCCACGCTGCCCATGCTGAAGCTGAGGCAAATGCAAAAAGTCAGGCGCTCGACATCTACGCATTTCTCAACCACCGCGCCATGGAATTAGCTGGCTCGCAGCCCGTGCATCTGCTTACGGCGGGTTTGCATCTCAACCCCGACTTCCACGGCAACCGTTCACCCCGCGCAAATCCAAATTTGCGGGGAATGATCTCGGGGCTGAACCTGGGTGCGGGCCTCGACGATCTTGTCCGGCTCTATCTTGCCACCATTCAGGCTGTTGCTTACGGAACACGGCACATCATCGAGACCATGAATGCAGCGGGTTATCAGATCGATACCCTGCTTTGCTGCGGGGGCGGAACAAAGAACCCGGTTTTTCTGAAGCAACACGCCGACATCACCGGTTGTCGTCTGATACTTCCGGAGGAAGCTGATTCCGTTTTGCTGGGGTCCGCCATGCTAGGGTCCGTGGCCGCCGGTGCCCATGCTTCCGTGGCCGATGCCATGAAATCGATGGCCCGGCCCGCTTCCACCCTTTCTCCCGATCCCTCCACCACTTTGTTTCACCGTGCCAAATACGCGGTATTCCATCGGCTCCACGACGACCAGATCGCTTACCAAAACATCATGCGAGCCGGTCTCTGAATTTTTCGAACCTATCGCCACCTAACAAATCCTTCATTTCAAACACCCAATGCCCATCCTTCCCGGGACTGCCCTGATCGTTGTCTTCATCGTCCTTGCCGCCATTGCGCGGCATGGGCGGTGGCTGCCCGGCATGGGATTCACTTTCATGGTCTTTGCCTTCGGGACTGCCGCCTTTACCTTTCCGGCATGGTTTGTCCAGTGGGGGGAATTCGAATTAAAGACGGCCATCGCACCCCTCGTCCAGTTGATCTTATTCGGGATGGGGATGACATTGAGCTTCGGCGACTTCCAGCGTATCCTGAAAATGCCCCGTGCCATTTTTATCGGAGCCGGTTGTCAGTATCTCATCATGCCACTGACCGCTCTTGCTTGTGCATCCCTGTTCGGGCTGAAAGGAGAAGTGGCTGCCGGGCTGATTCTCATCGGATCGTGCCCCGGAGGAGTTTCGTCAAACGTGCTTGCATTCCTGGCGCGAGCCAATGTGCCGCTCTCGGTCTCGATGACCATCGTCTCGACCCTGCTCTCGCCGTTTCTGACTCCTCTGGCCATGAAAGTTCTCGCGGGAACCTATGTGCCGATTGAATTCCTGCCGATGATGCTTTCGATTTTGAGCATGGTCATCGCCCCACTGCTGGTGGGCATTCTCATTCACTGTTACCTGCCCAAGGTGGCCAATCTCAGCGTGAAGGTGCTTCCGGGGGTGGCGATGTTGTCCATTTGCATCATCATTGCCATCACGATTGCCCTTTCGCGCGACGATCTCATGAAAGTGGGCATCGTGCTCCTTTTCGCTTCTGCCGTCCACAATGCCGCCGGGTATGCGCTCGGATATGGCGCTGCCCGGGCGTGTCGTCTCAATCGAATCGACAGCCGGACGGTTGCCCTGGAGGTAGGCATCCAGAATGGCGGCATGGCCACGGGGCTGGCAATCAACGTTCTTCACAGCACCCAGGCGGCGATGGCCTCGGCCCTATTTGGCCCGTGGAGCGCGATCACCAGCTCGGCTCTCGCCTCATGGTGGCGACGCACTGCGGATGCACTTCCCAACCAACCAAACGACCACAAGTCATGACGTCTCCTCAAAACAGCGTAAAGCTCACAATCATCCCGATGGCTTCACTCAATTGATCCCATTTCAAAACATTCATCTATGAACACAGATAAGCTCAAAGGCATGGTGGCACCCATCGTGGTGCCTTTTAACACGCGAGGCGACATCGACGAAGAGGCGCTGCGCACCGAGGTGAAATTCCTCTTGAACTCCGGCATCGACGGGATCAGCTCGGGGGGCAGCACCGGCGAGGGTGCGATGCTCTCGGATGCGGAGCTGAAGCGGTGCGTTGAGATCATCCAGGAGGAAAACCAAGGGAAGATTCCTGTCTTTGCCGGGATCATCCGCAATTCCACCCGCGATGTCATCCGCGCCGCCCTGGATGCCAAGGACGCCGGGACGGATGTGCTGCTGATCACTCCTGCCTATTACCACGGGGCATCGGAGACAGGAAATCTTGAGTTTTTCCGCGAAATCACCAAGGCAGTCCAAATGCCTGTCTTGATTTACAACGTCGTTAAAACTAACATCATCACCCCCGAGCAGTTTGAGCGGATGCGGTCGGATGAATGGATGATCGGAGTCAAGCAAGTGGACCCGTTGGTTATGGCCGATTTTGCCGCATCCAGCAACGGCACCTATCTGGTTTATGGGGCCTGCGATTCGATGCTTTATGGAACCTATGTTTCAGGTGCTTGCGGTGCATTCTCCGCCTTGGTGACCATTGCGCCCACCCACTGCAAACGGCAATGGGAGGCATTTTTGCGTGGTGACCAAGCGACTGCCATGGCCATTCAAGCAAAGCTCACCCCGTTGGTGAAAACGTATCTATCACCTCCCTATCCGGGCAAGGTGAAGGCGCTGATCAATTTGCAGGGCCGCACCGGCGGATTGCCACGACACCCGATCCTGCCGGTGGAGGAGGGTCCGTTGCTGGATTCCATGCGCAAAGCTCTCGCTTTTGCTCTCTCAGATTGATTTGCAACACGCAGGAAAAAACAGAGAAGCGTTGAAAAATTCAAAAGAAAATCCAAAAGAAAACCGTTTCTATTGTCTTTCTATCATACCTGCAATTTAACCCCTCAAGAAACCTGAAAATAACCAGAGATGACACCAAATTACTCTTCAAAGCC
>JBBEEL010000069.1:0-25032 GCA_040880785.1 Akkermansiaceae bacterium
TTTGTGGGTAACGGGCAGAGCAGGCTGCCCGCAGTCCAAGGGGCTGCGCCCGGTTCTCTTGTGCAAAAATCAGGAGCCTAGGACCCCTTCCCGGGCTATTGAAGATGGATGAAAATTCGCTTGGTCAAAATCCGCGATTCGCTGGCCGACTCGTTCTGGTTCGTGCCCACGGCAATGGCACTCGGGGCGATCATCGCCGCCTTGGTTCTCGTCGAAGTCGATGGAGGCTCAGGCGTCCGCTGGCTGAGGGATTTCGATTGGTTCTGGTCCGGAGGCCCCGATGGTGCTCGGGCGATGATGGCAACGATTGCGGGATCCCTGATCACCGTAGTTTCCATCGTCTTCTCGCTGACCATCACCACCTTGTCGCAGACAGCCACCCATTTCGGCCCGCGGGTGCTACGGAACTTCACATCGGACCGGGGAGTGCAAATTACCTTGGGCACATTCCTTTCCACCTTCGTTTATTGTTTGCTGGTAATGAGGACGGTGCGCTCGGCCGATGAGTCGGATTTCGTCCCCTATGTCGCGGTTAATCTGGGTTTCCTCATGACTTTGGCGTCGCTGGCGGTGCTGATTTATTTCATCGATCACGTGGCAAAGTCGATTCAAGCGGAGAATCTAATCGCAGTAGTAGGCGAAGATTTTCTCGCGTCCCTGCCGGTGCTTTTTCCAAAACAGATCGGCGCAGCACATGATCCAAAGGAGGACCGGGCACCATCAGTGGAGAAGTGGAAACGGGCGGAAAAAATTCTTACGCGGGAGGCGGGCTACTTGCAACGGATTGACGATGCGCAGCTTCTCCGGTTGGCTGCCGAGCACGATCTAATCGTCAGGCTGATTCGGCGCCCGGGCGAATTCCTGGCTCCGGGCGCGACGGTGATGGAATACTTGCCGGACCGGACATCCAGCGGGTCGCTGCGGGAGCAACTCGGCGGGACCTTCGCCATCGGACGCCACCGGACGCCACATCAGGACGGGCTGTATCCGGCACAGCAGTTGGTGGAAATCGCCGCCCACGCACTGTCTCCGGGGATCAACGAGCCATTCACGGCCCTCACCTGCATCGACTGGCTGGGCGCTTGCCTTCGTGGCGTGGCCCTGAGCGACGAGCCAGCGGCACTGCGACGGGACAAGGACCACCGCCTTCGGGTGATCGCCAATCCATTGATATTTGGCCAAGTTGTGGAAGTGGCCTTTGACCAAATCCGCATCTGCGGAGGCAGCAATCCGGACGTGGTGGCGCGTTTATTTCAAACTATCCAGAGCTTGGCACCGGACCTGCGAAGGAGAAACGACTGCCAAGTCCTGATCCGCCAGATCCGAATCATCGGTGGCGAAATCGGCCGAATTTCAAACAAGTCGGACCGGGACCGGGTCACGGAGCAGCAGCAGCAAGCGTTGCACGCGCTGGCGGAGAGTCAGCCACTGGATAATTAAATTCTTGTTCTTATTCATAGTGCGTCCATGGCCGGATGACCTTCACTAACTTTTGGTGGAGCTTACTTCGTATACCAATCGATGCTGTATATTGATGCGGCGCGAATAAGCTCCCTTCAAGTCCGCGACAAGCACTTCAAAAGGTGGAGGGTCTGCAAATGGATCTTCACGAATAACCTCAAACAGTTCCTTCGCCTTCATAGCGAGGGGTGTTCCCTTTAGCTTCTTGGCATCCTTTCCGGCTTGGCGGGTGTAGACCAGTTTGTAACTCATAGGTCCACTTGCTTGCTGCAGTCTTCCACAGACTCAGCCATACCAGCGCGAATCGACTCGCGCACCTGAGCTCCCTCGAATCGCTCACCCAGCAAATCCGGATCTACGACAAGGCCATTGAGCTGAAGTGTCATTCACATGAGTTCGCTATTCGTAACGGGTATTACCGATAAAAAGCTTGTAGAATCCAATTAGAATCATGATCAGACTTAATAGATAGAGTAATGAAGTCGATCTCACCAAGAAGGTCAAACGCTCCACTGACTCGCTAAAATGTGGGCTTAGGATCCACAAAGATAACGGTTCGATGAGGGCGAGTGAAAAACCTAATGCCATGAACAGAAATCCCGCTCTCTTTGTCCGAAAAAATAGGATACTGCTAATAGCGAAAAGAGCAAGTTGAGAGCCATGAGTGAGGACTAGAGAAAAAACGGTGTATAGTTTATCTGGGGTGCTCATCTAATCTTATTTTCTTTGACTAACAGTGTTATTCCCCGACCGGTCGGATTTGTGGTGCATTCCCGATCGGTCGGAAATGCAGGTGAAACCCGACCCAGAAGGGTGTGGCTTTGGGCAGGTTGTTCATGAGGTGTATTTACACCCGTCATGATAGCGGACCAAGTGAAAAGCTTGTGTTTTTCGGATGCACGTCATGAAGCGTCTTGCACCTTCTTCTCCGAAATGAGCTGGTGCCGGTGCCCCCAGCCCGCTGAACGACCACGGTTAACGGCGGGATTTTAGGACTTGGTGGATCAGCAGCGAAAATTAGGAGCTTAAGTCTGATTGTGACCGGGGATGCCACCTTCCGCATCGATAACAATTTCAATTCGAGCGCCACCAACCGGCCTGGGCGCAATGCAGTCGTTTTGGTCAATGGCCTCAAACTCGGCCAAGACAGTAGCTCGACGGGCACTGGTTGCTTTTTTCTAACTGAAAATCCTACCTTGGTCGGCAGCACTGAGGCAACGACCATCGGCATCAATAGCGCGGCCAAGGGGACGGTCATCGTCCCCTATCTGGTCGGTGCGGCGAGCGGCAACCTAACATACAGGAGTCTGCTTATTTGATGGATGCTTCAAGGGATACGAGCCTCTCCCGTCCTTAAACTTCCTAGTCTTTCACTTTTGCTTTGCTTCACGCATTTCACTGCGATACCCGCTCGGCGACATTCCGAATTTGCGTTTGAAAAGCCGGGAAAAGTAGAAAATACTCTCATAGCCAAGCTGTGCTGCAATTTCCGTAATCGTTAAGTGATCGTGCTGAAGCCACTCGCAGGCGCGGTTCAGGCGGAGCTGCTGGAGGTATTGACCCGGCGGCATGCCTGTGACGCGGCGAAATTTCTTACGAAAGCCTGATTGGCTCAGACCCAGCTCGAGGGCCAGCGCCTTAAAATCGATTTCGCGATCTTGTAGTTCGAGGATACGCACACACGCACGGCGGACGAGCACCGCTTCATCGCCATCTCCCCCGCGGTGCCGGTGCGCGGCCAACATCCGTGCCACAATTTGCCCTGCCTGCGTCGCGATGATGTGCTCGAAACCGGGTTGGCCTTGGCGGATCAACTCCGTCATGTCGAGGAACAGCCCCACAATTGCCTCGTGGTGCTGCACCGCCAATACCGGCTCACTTTTTGATAGGTCGCGCTGCTCCATGATGTGTCGCGCGTGGTCGCCATCGAACTCAACCCAGTATTCGTCCCAGCCGGTGCTCGAATCGGGTCGGTAACGGTGCCACTCACCGGGAAAAGCGACAAACGCATCGCCAGCCTTGATCCGCTTTGGACCGGCCGTGGCACTTTCGAAGCACCCCCCCCCACGGGTGATATAGACCAAAGTATAGGACGGCAGAGTGCGCCCCTTCTCCCAAGTCAAGGCGTGGTCATCGGGATGCTTACCCGGGGGATAAACCGTTCCGGGTGGGATCAAAGTGTAACCTGCATCAATAACGTAAAATCCCCATTCACGGGCTTTCATCGTAACCGGTAAGTAACGAAACCATGTGGTAACCTGCCCATTTTCCATGGGTCAAAATGTGCAAAAGATAAAGCATTCTGTCCATTCAAAGTTCCCCATTGCCGTGATTTACTCCCCCTCACACAAGAAAGTAACCCATGGTTTCACTCGGACTCTTATTTCACGCTCTGGGCGGTTTCGCTGCAGGTGCCTTTTACGCCCCAACCAAGAAAGTTCGGCACTGGGCGTGGGAAAGCTATTGGCTGGCCCTCGGGATTTTCGCGTGGGTCATCGTGCCACTCGTCGTCGCCTCGCTCACCGTGCCAAGTTTCGCGACAGTGCTTTTGGCGGCCCCATCACGTCCGCTCGCCCTCTCATTCATCTTCGGCATTCTATGGGGGGTCGGTTCGGTCACCTTTGGCCTCAGCGTGCGCTACCTCGGCATGTCGCTCGGCTTTGCGATCTCGCTCGGGTTTTGTGCGGCCTTCGGCACGTTGATCCCACCTTTAATCGATGGCTCAATTCGGGAAATCCTGCGCACGACAGCCGGTTGGGTTACCTTGGGCGGCATCGCCCTTTGCCTCGTTGGCATTTCCGTCTGCGGCCGCGCAGGCGTGATTAAGGAAGCCTATCTCTTACAGAAAGAATTTGAAAGTGGCCATTCCAGCGCGAGCGATGAGGCGAAAGAGGAATTCCGCTTTGTCCGCGGTGTGGTCGTGGCGGTATTTGCTGGAGCGATGAGCGCGTGCATGGCATTCGCATTCAAAGCCGGTGCGCCCGTGCAGGAACTCGCCGTGGAAATGGGCGTTCCAGCCGTGCGCTCGAATGTGCCGCTGCTCGTCGTCATCCTCTGGGGCGGCTTCATCACCAACGCTATCTGGTGCGCGGTGGTCGCCAAACGCAACCAGAGCTTTTTCGATTTCACGAATCCTTCGAAGCCACGCCTCCGCAACTGGCTGCTCTGTGCTGTCGCGGGCACGCTTTGGTATTTCCAATTCTTCTTCTACGGCATGGGCGAAACCCAGATGGGCGAATACAAATTTACCAGCTGGTCGCTTCATATGGCCTTCATCATCGCCACCAGCAACCTCCTCGGTCTAGCCATGGGTGAGTGGCGTCACTGCGGCGGCAAGGCCCTTGCGTGGCTTTACGGAGGCACCGCCATCCTGGTTCTCGCTACCGTGGTCATCGGCGTCGGTGGCACGCTCGCAGCACATTGAAATTTAAAATCATCATGAATATCGGACTTTTCTCTGTTGGCCTCGACACCTACTGGCCGCAATTCACAGGTCTCCGCGACCGACTCGATGGATATCATTCAGAAATCCACGGCTGGCTCTCCGCCATGGGCACTAACATCACGGATGCCGGCATGGTGGACACCGTGCCCAAGGCCCGCGCCGCCGCCTCCGCTTTCCGCCAGGGCGAAGTCGATCTGATCGTGCTCTTCCTTTCCACCTACGCGCTTTCCTCGACGGTCCTGCCGGTGGTCCAAAAAGCCAAAGTCCCCGTCCTCATCCTGAATCTCCAACCCGTCCCACAGCTCGATTACGCGAAATTCAATGCCCTCGGCGATCGCGGCATCATGACCGGTGTCTGGCTCGAACATTGCCAAAGCTGTGCCGTTCCGGAGCTTGTCTGCGTCTTCAAGCGCGCTGGCATCCCCCACCACGTCGTCACCGGATATCTCCGCGAGGACGCCGCCTGGCGGGAAATTGGCGACTGGATCGACGCCGCGCGCGTCGCTGACGCCATGCGCAACAACCGCGTCGGTGTGCTCGGGCACTATTACTGCGGCATGCTCGATGTTTACAGCGACCTCACTCAACAATCCGCCGCGTTCGGGAACCATTTCGAGATCGTCGAGATGTGCGACTTGTCCGTCCGCCGCGAAGCCGTCACCGAGGCCGAGGTCGAAGCCAAGATCGCGGAGTTTTACCAGACATTCGATGTCTCCGCCGAGTGCGAAGCCTCCGAAATCGAACGCGCCGCGCGCAGCTCAGTGGCACTGGACCGCCTCGTCGCCGACAAAAATTTGGGATCACTCGCATACTACTACGAGGGTGCTGCAGAATACGAAAACATCGTCACCTCTGTCATCGCCGGCAACACTTTACTCACCGGTCGCAACGTGCCTGTCGCTGGCGAATGCGAAATCAAAAATGTCCAAGCGATGAAAATCATGGATCTTTTCGGTGCAGGCGGCTCGTTCTCCGAGTTCTATCTTACCGATTTCGTGGACGACGTGGTCTATCTCGGCCACGACGGCCCGGCCCACTTTGCCATTGCAGAGGGGCCTGTCGGCTTGGTGCCCTTGGCCGTCTATCATGGCAAGCCTGGCAAGGGACTATCGATTCAAATGACAGTGAAACATGGACCAGTCACCCTGCTCTCCGTCGTCCAGGGAGCCGATGGCTCGGTCTCGCTCCAAGTCGCCGAGGGCGAATCCGTTCCCGGGCCCGTCCTGCGCATTGGCAACACAAACAGTCGTTACCGTTTCCCGATCTCTGCGAGATCCTTCATCAACGAATGGTCCGCCGGCGGCCCGTCGCATCACTGCGCCATTGGCACCGGCCACATCGCCGGGAAAATCACCAAACTTGGCGCGCTACTCAATCTCCCTGTTCGCCGTGTGTGCTGCGTGCCAAAGCCAGCGGATCTGCCTCAATTCGCGCCTTAGCGAAGCAGTGGTCGCAGCGCGGCGCTCACTCGAGCACGGCCTTGATCGCGTCGGTAAACACCGCGTCCTCCGCAGCCGCATGATAGAGCGGATCCGCCTGGCGGCGCTGCGCGAGGAGCAGGTGATACGCCGCGAGCGACTCGAAGGACGCGTTCAGTGCGCTGATCATCGGCACGTAGTTCTTGCCATCGGCGGTGATGTTTTCCACCAGGCCGAATGGTGTGAGCCAACCTCGGGATTCGAGTTTTGCTAACAGCTCATACACCACCTCCGTGTCCGCTTCCATGAGCGAAGACATCAGGATGTAGTGGGGGAAAATGAGGCGCTGATCGAGGTCCTCCACGCCGCCGGTGTGGTAGCCGATGCCGTTTTCTCCTTCACCCGCGCTGAGGCCGTAGAGCCCCAGTTGGGCGGCGAGGCTCTGGGGCGAGTGCGTGCCGAAATAGGCTTTTTGTTCCGCGAGCCGTCGTTGGCGGTAAGTGCGCCACTCCACCGCGCCGGCATGCGCACGGGCGTTCGTGTTGAACTGGGGAAAGAACAAGGCTGGCAGTTCCGCGATGAAACCGATGCCGCGATGCGTGCGCCCGCTGCCATCCATTTGCGGCGGGAGTCCATCACCTCCGGCGATGCGCTGCATCATCAGGACCAGCGCCGTTTCACCGCCCCAGTCGCGCCAGAAATGCGGGATCGGCTCTCCGTCGGCGTGCACGCCGTGGATCACGTAGCCAGCGGCATTACGCAGCGCCGGGATGTCCACTCCGCGGAGCATGGCCAAGGCACGCTCCGCGCTTGCCGCGTCGCCGAGCACGTTCGCGGCGATCCGCAGTGAGATGAGGCACAGCGCGGTGTCAATCGTGCTGTATTCGGCACCGTTCAGCGGCACCCAGGCATTTCCTGCCCGCTCCACGAAATGCGGGAGCAATCCACGCTTCCGTGGCAACGACTCGACGACGCACAGAATCCGCCGCAGCATCTCGCGCGCCACCTCTCCCTCGACGATTCCGAGTTGTTCTGCCGCAGCCGTCGCAAGTGCGAACATTCCGGTGGCCGGCACATTGTTCAGCGACTCGGGGCCGATGTGTGCCCGGTCGCGGATCATGCCGGTCTGGTCGCTGTAGCAGCGCGCGAGTTTCGCATACGATGCGAGGAAAACGTAGGTGGGGAAATCAACGTCGGGCAGCTCCATCTGCAGCGTGATAGAATCCACCGCGATTTTCGCGCCTGGCTCCGCGACCCAGTTCAACATTTGGGCAAGGCGGATCGTTTCATTTCTGATTGAAATGGCTACGGCCTGCGGAGTCGTGGTGCCCGACGTGGTAAAAGTGTGCGCCCACCCCGGGCCGGGTGCGAGCTTGTCCGTCGCCTGGGGCGGCTTGAGCTCAACTCTGAAGCTCCCCGACCCGGATACCATCGCCTGCACGCCTACCACGCGCGGCTGGAATTTTTTGCGCACGAGGTGGGAGTAAGGCGCGGCGAAGTCCATCGACTTATTTTCCCGAGCGAGGCCATTCAAGCTGTGCCAGACGCCCCCCCAGCTCGCAGGCAAGTCTGAGAAGTCGGCGCAAATAGCACCGGTATCCGCGCAATAGCTCAGTTCTGCCGGCCCGATTAGACCGAAGTCCGTGCCGATGTGAGTGTAATTCAAAAAGCCATTGAAGTCCGGGGTCGCTTGCGTGGCGGGCACAAACATCTCTCGGAGATTGAAATACTCGTGGACGGTCTGAAGCACCAACCTGCCACGGGGAGCGACCGCCTCTGCGGCGCACCAGGAATTACCTGCTGCCAAAGAGGCAAGGCCAGTGGTGGCGAGAAAAATTGGGATGACAGACATTCTAAAAATAAAGGCAGCTTGTGGGCCAAAGCACCCGCCGAAGCGGGATCGGCGAACGATTCCTGATACGCGGCCGGAGACCCGGCCCGACGAATGGTGTTTTTTAAGTCGGTGTCAGTAACTTTGTGTAAATGTTGTCACGAGTGGCCGATTGCGGCAGCCGGATGTTTCTGAGGCTGGCTCACGTTGAGGCGGTGAATCCAGCGGGCGTTTCGCCCTCGAAAACCCATCCCGGTCAGGTCGCGAACCCGGCACATGGATGGGGGTAGGCGTCACGCTTTCACCTATGATTGAATTGTGAGGTGCTGGCGGCGAGGGTTTGTTAATTGAGCTTGCACCGGAGCCCATCGACGATGGCGTCAAAGGGCCCGCCTGCGGGATTGGGGGAACTTTTTACCCGACTTCCGTTTTGAGGATTGCCGGATACTACGGATTTACGTAGTTTTCCCCGAAGTATCGACAATCCGTCCGTCGCTCCTCCTCATTCACTCGTGCCCAAGTCCCTGAAAATCCTCATTGCCTGTGGTGGCACCGGCGGCCATTTATTTCCTGGAGTCGCTGTGGGAGAGGCCCTGCGCGCCCGCGGCCACGAGGTGATGTTGCTCATTTCGGAGAAGAAGGTGGATGCGGAGGCCTCGGCGAAATACACGCAGCTGCGCTTTCAAACGGTGCCGGGGGTGGCGAAACCGCCGACTTTTTCGCCGCGGATGCTGCCGTTTTTGTGGAAATTGTGGGGCTCGATCCGCCGTTGTAAGCAGGTGATCCGGGAGTTTCAGGCGGACGCGGTCATCGGCATGGGTGGCTTCACCTCGTTGCCGCCGGTGTATGCCGGGCACAAGCTGGGGTTGAAGACCTTCATTCATGATTCCAACGCGCGGCCGGGGCGGGCAAACGTGATGACCAGCCGGTTTTGCACGCGGGTATTTCTCGGCATGGACGCGGCGAAACCGTTTTTCCCGGCGCGCGAAACCGTGGTGACGGGCACGCCGGTGCGGCCGGAAATCACTCAGCTGCCCAGCCGTGAGGACGCGGCGGCTGGCTTCGGGCTGGACCCGGCACGGCCGACGATCCTGGTGACCGGCGGCAGCCAGGGCGCGCGGCGGCTGAACGAGTTGTGCGCCGAGGCCGCCGCGGCGATGCCGCCTGAGACGCAGGTGCTGCACATCGCCGGAGCGGCGGATTTCCAGCGGGTTTTGGAAATCGCCAAGGACCGTCCGGGTTACAAGGTGCTCGGGTTTTGCGACCAGATGCCGGCCGCCTACGCCATCGCGGATCTGGTCATCGCGCGCTCCGGCGCATCGAGCATGACGGAGATTTCCATCGCCGGGCTGCCATCGATTCTGGTGCCCTACCCGTATGCGGCGGACGACCACCAGACGCGGAATGCCGAGGTTTTCGCCGCGGTCGGAGCGGCGAAGCTGGTGCAGGAGAGGGACTTGGACGCGGAAAAGCTTGCTGGAATGGTCACTTCCATTCTGCAAGACTTGCCAAGTTACAAGCGCATGACAAAAGCCGCGGGCGCACTTGCCATCCCGGACGCCGCGGAGCGGGTGTGCACCGCCATCGAAGCCAATTTTTCTCTATCATGACCGATCTCAGCCAGCGACTCACCGACCGGAGTCATCCACTCCACATCCATCTCATCGGCGTGGCCGGCTCCGGCATGAGTGGGCTGGCGCTGCTGTTGATGGCGATGGGTCACAAGGTCAGCGGCTCGGACAAGGTGACCACTGCGGAGACCGAGCGGATGCAGGGGATCGGCCTGAATTTCTCCTCACCGCCGAGCGCTGCTTCGGTGAAAGGTGCGGAGTTGGTGGTTTTTTCCTCCGCCATCAAGCCGGCCAATCCCGCCTACGCCGCGGCAAAGAAGGCGAAAACCCCGCTGATCTGCCGCGCAGAATGCCTCGCGGCGATCCTCCACACGAAGAAAGGCATCGTCATTTCCGGCACCCACGGCAAAACGACGACCTCCGCGATGACCGCTCACGTCCTGCGCGAGGCCGGGCTCAAGCCGAGCCACTACGTCGGCGCGGAGATCCCGATCCTTGGCGCGAACGCGAAATGGTCGGAAAGCGGCGAGTTTCTGGTCGCTGAGGGCGATGAAAGCGACGGCACGCTCGCGCTCTATCACCCGGAGCACGCGGTGATCCTCAACATCGAGGCCGAGCATCTGGATTTCTACCGCGACATCGACCACATCCGCGAGGTCTTCACCCAGCTCGCCGACCAGACGGCGGGGAAAATCGTGTATTGCGCGGAAGATCCCGTCGCCAGTGAAGTCTGCGCGGGCCGGGAAAACGCGGTTTCCTACGGCTGGGAAGACGCGGATTACACCGCCACCGACCTGCGTGATTTAAAGGGCTCCTCCGCCTTCACCGTGAAGAACAACGGCGTGGCGCTCGGCGAGATGGAACTCGGCATCCCCGGCAACCACAACATCCTCAACTCGCTCGCCGCCATCGCCTTGGCCGACTGCTGCGGCGCGGAATTTTCCCACATCGCCCGTGCGCTGGCCACCTTCGCCGGGGCGAAACGGCGCTTCGAGACGAAGTATCTTTCGCCTAGCTACCGCATCATCGACGACTACGGCCACCATCCCACCGAGCTGGCCGCCACCCTGCAAACCGCGCGCTCGCTCAAGTCGAAGCGCGTCATCGTGCTCTTCCAGCCGCACCGCTACTCGCGGACCAAGGCGCTGGCCGAGGATTTTGGTAAAGTCCTGCAGGCCGCCGACATGGTGTTCATCACCGACGTTTACGCCGCCTCGGAAAAGCCGCTCAAAGGCATCTCCGGCCAGACGCTGGTGGATGCGATGAAAGCCCAGGGCGATATCCCGGTGACCTACGTGCCGGATTTGGACACGGCCCACCACGCCATCGGTCACGCGCTGCAGCCGGGCGATTTGCTCATCACGCTTGGCGCCGGAAATGTCCATGAAGCCGGCACCCGCATCGCCGCGGATTTGAAAATCCTTGAGGAAATGCGCGGCCTCATGCCGCCCGGCGAGATCGACGGAAAACTCTACGAACCAATGAGCCGCCACACCACGCTGCTCGTCGGCGGGCCGGCGCAATACTGGCTGGAGCCGCACAGTTTCTATGGATTCGCCTTCCTCGTGGACTACTGCCGCGAGCGCGGCATCCCGGTGCGCGTCGTCGGCCGCGGGTCAAATTTGCTCGTCCGCGACGGTGGCATCCGCGGCGCGGTGATCCACCCGACCGGCGGGGTTTTCTCTGAAGTCACCGTGGACGGCCGCGGCCACGTCACCGCCGGAGCGGGCGTGCGCTTGAAGAAACTCGCCAGCGTGGCGGGCGGCAGCGGCATCGGCGGATTCGAGTGGATGGAGGGCATCCCCGGCAATGTCGGCGGCGCACTGCGGATGAACGCCGGTGCCATGGGTATCGATACATTCGACCAAGTGGTGCGCATCACCTTCCTCGACGAGGACGGCGTGATCCGCACCCGCGAGCGGGCGGAAATCGTCGCCAACTACCGCAACGCCCCCGAACTGCGGCGGAATTTCGCGCTGCAGGCGGTCTTCAAGGGCAAGAACAACGACAGCAGCGCCAACATCAAGGAGCGCTGGGACGCCTCGCGGGCAAAACGCAAGGCCAGCCAGCCCATTGCCGCCTCCGCCGGCTGCACCTTCCGCAACCCGGAGGCCCTCCACGCCGGTCGTCTGATCGACTCGCTCGGCCTCAAGGGCAGCACCTGCGGCCAAGCGGCGATTTCCGAAATGCATGCCAATTTCGTCATCAACACCGGCGGGGCCTCGGCGCTGGAGATCATCACCCTCATCGAGTTCATCCAGGAAAAAGCCCGCGATGAACGCCAGGTCGAGCTCGAGACCGAAATCAAAATCCTCGGCGAGGACGAAGCGGCTTTTTGATAAACGCTGAAAACCGAAAAACTGAAACGCTGAAATTTTTTCCATGCTCAACTCCAAGAAAATCGCCGTTTTGATGGGTGGCCCCGGCTCCGAGCGGGAGGTCTCGCTCGCGTCCGGCAACGCGGTGCTCAAGGCGCTGTTAGGGCTTGGCCTGGATGCGGTGGCGGTCGATGTCACGGGCAAACAAATCGATCTGCCCGCCGGGACGGATCTCGCCTTCAACGTGATCCACGGCACCTTCGGCGAAGACGGGGAACTCCAGGCGGCTCTCGAGAAGCTCGGTGTCCCCTACACCGGCGCGGGCATTGCCAGCAGCCACACCGCCTTCGATAAAAACCTCGCCAAACAAAAATTCCTCGCCGCCGGCGTGCCCACGCCGCGGGCGGAGATTCTTGACGTGTCTAACGGACATCGCCTTCCCTCGTTTCCCGCGCCCTTCGTCGTCAAGCCGCCGCGCGAGGGCTCCAGCGTCGGGGTTAAAATCGTCCATGATCCCGCCGATGCCGGGGCCGCCATCGCCGAGGCCGCGAGATATGGAAATGACATCCTCATCGAGGAGTTCGTCGCGGGCATGGAACTCACCGTCGCCATTCTGGACGACTGCGCGTTGCCGATCGTCCACATCGCCCCGCCCGGTGGTGTCTATGACATGGCTAGCAAATACCCGTGGCTCAGCGGCGCGCAGGGCAGCGAGTATTTTTGCCCGGCCGATCTGGATCTGGAAACCACCATGGCGGTGCAGGCCGCCGCGCTGGCCGCGCACCGCTCGCTGGGCATCGAAATTTATTCGCGGGTGGATGTTTTACTCGACTCCCAGAATCGTCCCTACGTCCTCGAGGCCAACACCATTCCTGGAATGACCGAAACCAGCCTGCTCCCCAAAGCCGCCGCCGCCGCCGGAATTCCCTTCCCCGAGTTATGTAAAACCATCGCCGAACTCTCGCTGAAACTCCGTTCCTAACATGATCAAACTGAAGCGCCAAACCAGCAAGCCCCGCCGCCGCACCCGCGCCCAGGTGCTGGAGGTCCGCGTCATGTCGCCGCGCATCGCTTGGTTCGGCTTGCTCAAGTTCCTCGGCCGCGTCACCAAGCTCACCTGCATCCTCGCGGTCGTCGCCGGCCTCGGCTGGGGCATCTGGCAGGGCATCGAGC
Source organism: Akkermansiaceae bacterium (assembly GCA_040880785.1). Taxonomy (GTDB): domain Bacteria; phylum Verrucomicrobiota; class Verrucomicrobiia; order Verrucomicrobiales; family Akkermansiaceae; genus Luteolibacter. The sequence goes on from JBBEEL010000069.1 coordinate 13,218, forward strand.
GCGCCTTCTACCAAAACCCGGATTTCCGCCTGCAAGTGATCGATCTCAACGAGAACCCGGTCATCGATGTACTCGGCCTCGCGGAAGCCGCCGGCATTGACCTCACCGCCAGCCTGTTCGATATCGACGTGGACCAAGTGACGGAAAAACTCCGCGCCCTGCCGGAAATTTCCGCCGTCCGCGCGGAGCGTCATTTGCCCGGCACGCTCGTCGTCCGCGTCACCGCCCGCGAGCCGCGCGGCTGGGTTTCCTGCCCCCAAGCCGGCCTCCCCGAAGGCCGCCACCTCGGCGCGATGCTGGTGGATGTGGAAGGCGTGGCCTATCCCTGCCCAGCACTCCAATGGGAGGCCGCGGCCAGCCTGCCCGTCATCCAACTGCCATTTTCCGAGGACCACCCGATCCTCGCCGGGCAGCCGATCACCCACCCCGAGCTCATCCATTGTTCCCGCCTGCTAGACTCCGCCAGCGAGGCCGACCCCGAGGCACCCCACTGGATCGACTCGGTGAAACAGGTCAACGAGTGGTCGCTGCTCATCATCACCCGCGACGGGACTTCCGCGACCTTCGGTCTCGGCGACCACCCGCGGCAAATCCACAACTTGGTCGTCGCCATGAACCACTCCAGCCAGAAAGGCTACGCCATCGAGACGATCAACCTCATCCCCAAACACAATGTCCCCGTCACCTTGCGCGATGGAATCGTCGCCCCGCGCGCGATCCCCGTCCCCGAGCCCACACCCGGCGACGTCCGCGTGGACCGGCGCGCCCGCGACCTTGGCAACCTGCTCAACCGCAATTGATTTTTTACTGTTAGAACCCCATGGCACGTCGCACAAAAATTCACGTCGGACTCGAGATCGGCACCAGCAAGACCTGCATGGTCATCGGCGAGGTGAAGGCGGACAGCGCCGTCAAGATTCTCGGCATCGGGGTCACCAAAACCGCGGGGGTGAGAAAGGGCGAGGTTTACGATTTCGCCCAGGCCCGCGCCTGCCTCAAGGACGCGCTCGCCAAGGCGGAGGACGCCAGCGACGTGGAAATCGGCAGTGTTTACCTCGCCGTCACCGGCTCCCACATCCAGGGCATCAACCACCGCGGCACCTACCGCCTGCCCGACGGCGAGCCCACGGTCACCCCCGAGCATGTCGAGGAAGCGCGCACCATCGCCCGCGAGGTCCACATCCCGCAGGACCATGTCTATCTTCACCCGATCATCCGCAACTACTGGCTCGACGGCCTCGCGCACTCGACCACGCCGGTCGGGCTCTTCGGCAAGACTGTTGAGGCGGATTTCCACATCGTCCACGGCATCGGCACCCGCCTCCAGAACAGCATCAAGCTGGTGAGGGAAATGCCACTGGAGGTCGATGACATCGTCTTCTCACCGATCGCCACCGCCCAGATGGCGCTTGACCGCGAGCAGCGCCAGCGCGGCGCGCTGGTCATCGATATCGGCGGCGGCACCACCGACTACGTACTCTATCTGGACGGTGCGATCGCCGCGTCCGGCTGCATCCCGGTCGGCGGCGACCACGTCACCAACGACATCCACCTGGTCACCGGCCTGCCATTTTCCAAGGCGGACCAGCTCAAGATTCTGGAAGGCGACGCCTCGTCCGATCCTGCCCGCTCCGTCGGCATCGCCAAGCTCACCGATGACCGCGGCTTCGCGGAAGTCGAGGTCGGCCGGGGGATTCTCAACGAGATCATCCGCCAGCGGCTCGAGGAAACGCTCAAGCTCGTGCGCCAGCGGCTGCCTGTCGGTGCCGTCGAGGCCATCGGCGCGGGCGTCTTCCTCACCGGCGGCACCAGCCTGATGCGCGGCTTCAGTGAGCTCGCCTTCGACGTCTTCGGCCGCGATATTTACCGCCCCGAGACCCCGGAGATCAGCGGCGTGCAAGCGAGTTTCAAGGACCCCCACTTCGCCACCGCCATCGGCCTGATCCGCTACGCGCAGATTCTTGAAACCGAGCGCGCCGCGCCTCCTGGCCTGTTCGGTAAAATCGGCCGCATGTTCTGGCCTTTCGGTAAATAATCTTCAACCTCCAATCCCAGTTCCATGATCGAATATAACCGCGACCCCAAACAAACCATCCCCAGCTCCGCCGTAAAGATCATCGGCCTCGGCGGGGCCGGCGCGAACATGCTGGAGCGGATCGCCCTCGACGGCCTCGACGGCGCTGAACTGCTGGCCCTCAACACCGACGTCCGCACGCTCTCCGCATGCCTCGCGCAGGAAAAAATCCAGCTCGGTGTGAGCCTGACCAAGGGCCTCGGTTCCGGCGGCGATCCCGTGCTCGGCCACCAGGCGATGCTCGAGTCCGAGGCGGAGATCCGCGCCTCGATCAAAGGCCACCGCATCGTCTTCCTCTGCACCGGCCTCGGTGGCGGCACCGGTTCCGGCGCGGCACCCGTCGTCACCCGCATCGCCCGCGAAGAAGGCGCGTTTGTTGTTGTTTTCGCCACCATGCCCTTCGCCTTCGAGGGGAAACGCCGCCGCGAACAAGCCGAGACTGCGCTCAACGAACTCGCCGTCCTGTCCAACGCGCTAGTCACCTTCGATAACAACCGGATGGGCGAGCTCGTCCTCGCCAAACAAGGGATTCACGAAGCGTTCACCGCTGCGGACGCGATGATTTGCGAGTCGATCAAGGCAGTCATCCGCCTGGTCATCCGCCCCGGCCTGATCAATGTCGGACTCGACGAGCTGGTGAGCGCCCTGCGCACCAACCGCTCGCGCTGCCTCTTTGGCTCCGGCATCGCCAGCGGTAAGGACCGGGCCTCGCGCGCCTTGAAAAACGCCCTTGGCAGCCCGCTGCTAGACCAAGGTGCGCTGCTCAAGGACGCCCAAACCGTGCTTGTCCACCTCTCCGGTGGCGAGGATCTCACTTTGTTTGAGATCGAGCTCCTGATGCAGCGCTTGCAGAAATTTGTCCCGGAAAACGCCCATGTCCTCTTCGGTGCGGCCATCGACCCGGCGATGGGTGACTCGCTCTCCATCACCTTGATCAGCGCGCTGCCGGAGGACTCGCTGACCATGGCCCCGCGGGAATCACTCAGCCAGCGCCCACAGGAGGAACCGATTCTCGACTCCGGCCACGATTTCACCCCGCCGCCGGACAAAGTGGCCGCTGGTGCCTCCACACGGACCAATGACGCGCTGGAACCCGCCGGGCAGCCGCCTCCTGTCGCCGCGGCGCAACCCGCGCTCCCGCTGCTCACCCCCTTGCAAAAATCCAGCGAGAAGGCGGCGGCCACGAGCGCTGTGGCCAGTCCCTCCCTGTTCAGCGACGAGCGTCCCTTCGCCGAACCGGAAGCCCCGAAAACCCCTCAGCCGGAAGCCAGCGCCACCCCTGAGTTGGACACCCTCACCTTCACAGAGGAGGTCCCGCCGGAACCGGAAGCCAGCGAGCCCGACGCGAATCAAACTGAGGAAAAGACTCCCACCATTGACTTGCCACAAGAGGAGGATGCCATTTACCAGGCTTCGGATGAACCGAACCCCGAGCCGATTGAAGCCTTCCGAAATCCGGATCATTCCGCCAGTCCGAGCTTCACCCCGGGCCCCAAGCGGCGGCCATCTCTCGTCGCGCCATGGGGTAAGTCCAAGCCCGCCGAGTTTCCCGAAGACATTCCGAATGACGAGGTGCCGGATCCAACGCCGGCGCAAGTCGCGGCTGCCGGGCCCGAGGCTCCCAAGCTCAAGCTCGGCATCAAGCCGGCCGGATCCCAGAGCGAACTCGGATTGGACTCCGCCCCGCGCGGCCGCTTTGAGGGCGAAACCCCGAACGTCTTCGAGGGCGAGGACCTCGATCTCCCACCGTTCCTCCGTAAGAAAAAATAAGTCCCATGAGCCAGTTCCAGCGCTTCGAAATTCCCGGCCATGTTCGTTTCGTCGAGGTAAAGGGTGGCTTGCCGCGGGTCCTCGTCACTAGCCGCTGGAGCACTGCGGAAATCTATCTGCACGGAGCCCACGTCACCGCATTCCAAAAAACCGGCGAGCCGCCGTTGTTGTTTCTGAGCGAGTCTTCCAAGTTCGCCCCGGGCATGCCGATCCGTGGCGGCGTGCCGGTGATTTTCCCTTGGTTCGGCCCGCGCGAGCAACTGCCAGCGCACGGCTTCGCCCGCACCGTTAGCTGGGATCTGTTGGGGAGCACGCTGTTGGATGACGGCGCGGTGCGCCTCCGCCTCCGCTTGCCAAGCATCGGATCCTACGAGGTCGAGTTCGTCGTCACCGTCGGCGCGACTCTCAGGATGGCGCTCTATGTTAGGAACGCGGGCCGCTTTGGGGCCAACTTCGAAAGCTGCCTCCACACCTACTTCCAAGTCAGCTCCATCCACGCCATTTCCATCAGTGGCCTGGAGGGAGCCCGCTATTTCGACAAGGTCGCCAATACCAACGCCACCGAAGGCCCCGCGCCGCTGCGGGTCGGCGGGGAAGTGGACCGTGTCTACCCCGGCACCACCGAGACCGTCGAGATTTCCGATCCCGGCCATTCGCGCAGGATCCGCATCGGCAAGACCGGTTCCAAGTCCACCGTGGTGTGGAATCCCTGGATCGATAAATCAAATCAGCTACCCGACTTCGGCGCCGAGGATTACCTCCAAATGGTTTGCGTGGAATCGGGCAACATTGGCGAAGACGCCGTCATTCTTCCGCCCGGCGAAGTCGCGGTTCTCGCGGTCGAAATCGCCAGCGATATCACTGACAGGTAGGGGACTCAACAGGATCAGCCATCGCGCGAGATGAGCTTGTTGCAGTTGTTCTTTTGTCTTCCCGCGGATGGAAGGGTGATGAAATCCTATCTCCGGCTTTCATCTGTGTTCTTCATCTGTGTGCATTCACGTTCATCTGCGGTTGGGAATCCCTCTTTTCTCGATTTTCAAGAAAGCCTCTCAAGCGCGGGATTGCAAATCCCGCTTGGCAGCCTAGCCTCCCCCAGATGACCCGCCCCGCCCTGCTCCTGCTCTCCTTCGCCTCGCTCGCCACCGCCGGGTGGACCCCTCTCTGGCCGGCCGCAGCTCCCGCTGCCAAACAACCACCCGCCGGCACCGAGAAAACCGGCGAGGGCAACCGCCTCAGCGACATCGAGATCCCGCAATATCAAGTTTATCTCCCGGAAAAAGGCAAAGCCACCGGAGCCGCGGTCGCCATCCTTCCCGGCGGCGGTTACGGCATTCTCGCCAGCCAGCACGAAGGCCACGACCTCGCCCAGTGGCTGGCGGACCGCGGCATCGTCGGCATCGTCGTCAAATACCGCGTCGGCAATCCCGCGCTCGGCTATCAATTTCCCGTTCCCTTTCTCGATGCCCGCCGCGCCCTCCGCAGCATCCGCGCCCGCGCCGGCGACTGGGGCATCGACCCGCAGAAAGTCGGCGTCATGGGTTTCTCCGCCGGCGGCCACCTCGCCAGCCTCTGCGCCACCCGCTTCAACGACACCTTTGCGGAGGAAACCCAGGATGAAATCGACGCCCTGAGCTGCCGCCCCGACTTCGCGATCCTCATCTATCCGGTCATTTCCATGAGCGACGGGGTCGCCCACGGCGGCTCCCGCAAGAACCTGCTAGGCGAGAGCCCGAGCGCCGAGGCCATGGAAAAATACTCCAGCGACCGCGCCGTCACCGCTGAAACCCCGCCGGTTTTTCTCCTCACCACTGCCGACGACTGGGTGGACTGCCGCAACAGCCTCGCCTTCGCCACCGCCTGCAAGGTCCACCAGGTGCCAGTTTCCCTCCATCTCTTCGAGTCCGGCGGCCACGGCTACGGCCTGAAAGGCGAGGGCGACCTCAGTGCCTGGCCCAGCCTGCTGGAAACCTGGCTGGCCCGCAGATAAATAAATCACGCCCTGGCCAGGGTGCGGCACCTTAAAAAGTCGGGGCGGCGACAGTTGCGTTGTTCCGTTCCTCGGTCCGCTGGCGGAGGATACGGTCAGCGGTTTCCGTGACCATTTCTGCTAGGAGGAGCCACAGGTGTGAGCCTTGCCGATAGTCCGCAGGAGCGATGTGTTTGACCCGTCCGGCGTGCGTGGAAAGCTGGAAGCATTTTCGGAACGAGCGCCCGGTGGCGTCCTCCGGATTGTAAACGGCGATGGCTTGGCCGCCGTTGCGGGCCATGACTGTGAAGCAGGGGACATCGGTAGGCCCGTCGCCAACGTAAACCATGTTTTCAAACGGAATCGGGCGTTGCTCAGAGGGCATGTGGTCGTTCACATCCTGGTCGTGGTTGAGCATGCCTTTGTTGATACGGAAGAGGTATTGAGTCTTGGCGGTGTGGGAGATCGCGCGCTTGGGGAAACTGATGCGTCCCTCGGCATCCTCACCAAACTCGCAGCCGAACATGGCTTTGACGTATGGCTGGAGGCGGGAGCCATCGAGCAGGGCCTTGAGGCCGGAGGAAATGATATAGTGTTCAATTTTGATACCCGCGATCTCATGGTCGGGACGGAGGGCGGCTTTGGGAAGTTCTTTGAACAATTCGGGAAGACCGGGGAAAAACCGCAAGCCGGCCCCCAGTTCGGTGAGCCGTGCGTTGGTGACGTTATCCATCCCGAGGTAATCCAGCAGGCACTTCATGTAGGCGAGCTCACCATCCCATTTCTGATCGTGGACAAGGGTGTTGCACTTTTTCCAGAATTGCGCGGGATCGATACCGAACTCAGGAAACAGAACGTCATCCTGCATGTAACGCGGACTGAGTGTCTGGTCGTAATCGTAAATTAACGCAATGGTGTTTTGGGTGGCGGCCATGGGAGCAGCGCAGGCAAACAATCCCCGGGTCACTCGACAAGGAGTAAAACCGGGGACTGCCGCGGGATTCCACGAAATTCCGCCAGGGGGCTGCTGGCCACCCCTCTGGTGATCAGGGTGTAAGGGGCTTGAGGCGGATGTAGCGTTTATTACCCGCTTGAAGCGGGGTGTTATCGCGGACCTTGAGGGTCCGGGCGTTGTCGGTGAGAGTGGTGGTGTGGTTTTCCCCGCTAAACCAGTTGATCAAATCAGGCGAGACCTCGACACAAAGCGTCTGGGAATCAGGGGTTTCCGCCTTAGAGACGGTGAGGACAAGATACTTGCTGCCGCCGATCATCCGGGTCTTGACCTTGGGAGACGCGGTGGAGGCGGGAATGGCGGAAACGCTTGTGGCTGGGGTGCTGGCCGCAGACTGGGCGATCAACCGGGACTGTTTGAGCAGGTGGGATATTTCTTTTGATGGTTTGCTCCACAGGCCATTCTTGTCGCGCGCGGTGACCACGAAGAAATAACGTTTTCCGCTGCGGAGGTTTGGAATTTGGAGCTGAGTATTTTTTCCTGCGCTTATTTTAGTCGTATATTTTCCGGGGCTAACACCAACACGGACTTGGTATTCAACAATGCTTTTTTCCGGGTTTTCATTCCAGACAAGCTTAAGCGGGGGCAAGGCAGAGGCATGACAAAGGACCGGGGTGATGGCGAAAACTGATAATACGGGGAGAAGCTTGCGGAAGAAAAATTTGGAATGCATGGAGATGATTGATAGTTAGTAATATTGCAGCGCGCGCTGAGTCGAATGACCGCGATCACGGACGGCGCTTCGCTAACATTCAATTTTATTAGAAAACTAACATCTAGCATGGTGTGTGAACGGGTTTTCCGCAAGAAGTGTGAGCGTCTCGCCCATCCAGCTACGCCCGGAAAAATGACACACAATGAATTGGGGATGAGGCTTCGGTCAGGATGCCCAATACTGTCGGTTTAGACTCATGAAGAGGAAAATAAACCGCAGATGAACGCAGATTAGAATTAACAAAATCCCTCTTTATCTGCGTTCATCTGTGGTCATCTGCGGTTAAAAAATTCTTAAACCGCATCCTGCTCGCCGCCTTCTTGATCCCTCCGCTCTGGCACGGAGCCTGCAAAAAGGCCGGACGAGAAACCTCACCTCCCGGACCGTCATGGACTATTCGAAATCGCAAAAATCCCTAGAGCTCGCCCCGCCGCCGGGAACCCGGATGCCGGATGCCCACGAGCTCGAGGAATCCGTCACAAAGGCCACCCGCACTTACCTATTTGTCGGAGGCTTGTTATTTCTCGGCACCATCGCCACCGTGCTGGTCGCGACGGTGCCATGGCTGGATATCGGGGAGCATGGATTTGACAAGTGGGATGCCATGCTCGGGCTCGGCATCGCCACCTTCAAAGCCTCGCTGGTCGCGCTGGTGTTCATGCATTTGAACCACGAGCGGCGCCTAATCTATGTTTTCATGGTGATTGCCGCGTTGCATGCGGCTGGCTTCTTTATAGGCACTTACATGCATTTCTGGGACACGGTCCATGATCAGTATTTCTTCGAGGAACCCCGCCCCCGACAGGAAGGGACCCATCTGGCACCATTTTAGTGCCCAGGGACTGATCCTTCGGGCAGTCCCGCGCGTGGTCAGTGGATGGAAAGCGAACGAAAAAGCCGCATTCGGTAATCACACACCGGACGGCTCGGAGAGGCCGTCCCAGCTTTTTCCGAATTTGATGAGGCTCAACCGTCGGCGGGATCCGCCTTGTGCAGGACCACTTGATAGGGGCCGCGTTTAAAAACCGCGCCGCTTGAAGTCGTCCGCAGCTGCCAGTTACCGCGGGCGACGGCCTGGCTCGATCCCTCGTGGAACGGATTGCCGATGAGCAAGTTCCCTTTGTCCGGGAAGAACTGCCAAGCCATGATCCGGACGCGGACGCTGGGATTCTCGCGCAGCGAGACGGCGACATTACCACTCATTTTTTTGGAAGTAATGCCTTCGCCGAAATCGAGAAACCATTCTTGGTTCGCGGTGACAGGGAAAATCGGGTCGTTGCTGCCGGCAACTTTATACAGGCCGCGGAGCTCGCCCGGGGCACGATCCGGAAGGTCAGCCTGCGCGAAAGGGGCCAAGGCCGCGAAGGCGGCCGCGACCATGACATTCAAGGTTCCCGTCATGCGATGAAAGCGGCTCTGACGGCGGCGGACAGGTAGGTTTTTCATGGCGAAGTATTTAGCGGGATGCATGCCGGGTTGGAAAACCCCGGTGCCGCGGGTGCGTTCCGAGCCACGACCGGGTCGGAGGGGGCACATTGCATGGTTAGAAGTGCTGATCGCCGGTCCGGCCGCGGCGCTGGCTTACGCCGCGGCGGCCTTGTCGGCCAACCAAATGCTCGTTTGGCGGCCTGATTGGACCGCCACCGCGGTGCTTTGGACGCTGCTCGGATTCGCGGCGGTGAGCGTCGGCTTCTGGCCGCGGCTGCGGGCGATGCGGCAGATGGGATTCCTGCTGCTGGGGATGGCGCTGATCAAAATTTTCGCCGTGGACGCGTGGGATTTCACCGCCTTCATGCGGGTCGTCTCGTTCATCGTGCTCGGCGCGGCGCAGATCTTGCTGGGGCTGTTTTATAACAAATTCGCAAGCGTCCTGAAACGCTTGCTGGAGGAGGAGAGTGGAGACGGCGGAGAGCGGCCCTGAACAATTTGCTGCTTGGGTCGCTGCGAAATCGGGGCAAGTCTGCCCCGATGAAAGAGGTCTATTCGAATTCCGAAATCACGCGCGTCGGCTTCTACAAATCGGTGCTCGACGAGGCGGGCATCCCCAACGTGGTGCGCAACGAGACCTTGCATAATCTGATCATCGCCCAAGGGGCCGTGGTGCCCTCACTCTGTGTGACCGACCCGACCGATTACGCACGCGCCATCGCCCTGCTCGCGCCCTTCGAGGAACCCGCGCCCGCGGAAGGAAGCGAGTGGATTTGCACCCACTGCCAGGAAAAGGTGCCGGCCGTTTTCGGTTCCTGCTGGAACTGCGAGACCGTCCGACCTTAGAAAGTGTCTTAAAATTCGAGAAAAGAGGAATGCAACCGCAGATGAACGTGAATGAACACAGATGAAGGCGGGAGATGTGGACAATCTTCAGGATTTCATGACTCTTCCATCTGCGTCCACCCTGTGCATCTGCGGTTAAAATACTCTTTTCTTCATGCTGACCGGCGCTTCTCAAATTTTTAAGACAGCCTCTTAGCATTCTCACAGCGGCCAGAACACCAGCAGCGCGGGTATGCCCACCGCGACCACGATGATTTCCAAAGGCAGCCCCAGCCGCCAGTAGTCGCCGAAACGCAGCCCCCCCGGACCGAGGATGAGCGTGTTGTTCTGGTGGCCGATGGGTGTGAGAAACGCGCAGGAAGCGCCGATGGCCACGGCCATGAGAAACGGATCGGATCTCACCCCGAGTTGCAACGCCGTGCTGATCGCGATCGGACACATCACTGCGGCGGTGGCGGCATTGTTCATGAAATCGGAAAGCGTCATGGTTACCACCAGAATGATCGCCAAGCCGACTACCGCATGGCCCTGGGCGAGGGATCCAAGGAGAAACTGAGCGATGAGATCCGCCGCGCCGCTGGTTTCCATGGCACCCGCCACCGGGATCAGCGCGCCGAGCAACACGATCACCGGCCAATCCACCGCGTCATAGATCGAGCGCAGGGAGATCACCCGCAGCGCCATCCCACCAAGGACACCCGCGGCGAAGGAGATGGCCGCGGGCAGGAGTCCGAAGGCCGCACCGGCAATTGCCAGCCCCATGATCACGGCGGACAGGACCGCCTGGCGCTTGTCCGGGATGCGGATCGAGCGCTCGGCCAGCGGGATGCAGCCGTATTCCGAGGCGAAGCCCAGGATCGCCTCCGGCGTCCCCTGCATCAGCAGCACGTCGCCCGCCTCGATCGGCTCGGAGCGCAGCCGTTGGATCGAGCGTTTTCCGCGGCGGGAAAGCGCGAGCAAATTGATGTTGTAGCGGGTCCGCAGATGGATGTCGGTGGCGGAGCGGCCGACCAGGCCGGTGCTGGGGCGCACCGTGAGCTCCATCAGCGAGATTTCCAGGTGTTCCGAGGATTTCCGCTCGCCTTCCGCGGCTTCAGTAGCCTCGCCCTCGATCGGCCGCCGATTGCGCGGATCCTCCTCAAGGTCCAGCTCCAGGCTTGAAAGCGCCGCCGCCAGTGAGCCCGGCTCCGCCTCGACCACCAGCACATCCCCCGCCTGCAACAGGCGGTCGGCATTGGGCACCGAGACCCGGAAATCATTCCGCACCATGCCGATGACCTGCGCGTCTGCCTCTTCGAGGATCGGCCCGATGTCGCGCAGCGTCCGGCCCACGGCCTTGCTATTTTCCGAGATGCGCGCCTCGGTGATATAGGCTCCTGTGTCGAAGCCCTCCACCCCCATCCGCTCGCGGGCCGGGACCAGCCGCCACCCCACCAGCGCGACGAACAGGACCCCGGCTCCCGCCACCACCAACCCCACCGGGGAAAAATCAAACATCCCGAAACTGCCGTCGCCGGTTGTTTCACGGAATCCGGACACGATCAAATTTGGCGGCGTGCCGATCAAGGTGGTCATCCCGCCGAGGATCGAGCCGAAGGCCAGTGGCATCAGCACCCGGCCGGGAGGTAGCCCCTGCTTGGCCGCCACTTGGAGTGCCACCGGCATCAGCAGGGCCAGCGCCCCGACGTTGTTCATGAAGGCGGAAAGCACTGCCCCCAGCGCGGCCAGGGCCGCGATGGTCACCGTTGGTCCGGACGAGGACGGCATCACGCGCCGGGTGATCACGTCGATGGCACCGGAAGTCTGCAAACTGCGGCTGAGGATCAGCACGCAAGCCACCGTGATGACCGCCGGATGACCGAACCCGGAAAACGCCGTCTCCCCCGGCACCACCCGTGCGAGCACGCAGGCGAGCAGCGCGCCCATCGCCACCATGTCATGCCGCCATTTCCCCCACAGAAACATCCCCACCGTGATGGCGAGGATGATAAGAATGGAAAT
>JBBEEL010000070.1:0-24864 GCA_040880785.1 Akkermansiaceae bacterium
CGGGCGAGACGCCCACGCTCCTCTCCGTGGCCCGGGCATTCTGCCCGGAGCCTCTGAAGCGCACAGATCAGGAAACCTGAGCCTCCCCGCCATGCGATTGTTCCTCACCCTCGCGATCTATCAGTTGGTCCTGCCGCTGCTTTTCCTCGCCGCATTTCCCGGCTGGATCGTGAAAATGATCCGCCGCGGCGGCTTTGGCACCCGCCTGGGTGAACGACTGGGCCTCTACACGCGGTCCGCGGATTACGAGCCCAACGGCGCGGTGCATTTCCATGCGGTGAGCGTCGGCGAGTCGATGCTCGCGCTCAAGCTCATCCGTGAGTGGCAGCGGCACGCGCCGGAGCGCCGCTTTGTCCTTGCCACCGGCACCGCCACCGGCCACGCGGTGGCCACCGGCGCAGGCATCCCGAACTTGCGGGTGACGTACTCGCCGCTGGATTTCAAGTGGATGGTCCGCGCTTACCTCGCCCGCTTCGAGCCGGCGCAGATCGTGCTCATCGAGGGCGAGGCGTGGCCGCACCTGCTGCTCGCCTGCCGGGACCGGCGGCTCCCCGTAAGCCTGGTCAACGCGCGGATGTCGCCGCGGTCCGCCAGACGCTATCGTAAATTTGCCACTTGGCTGCGACCGATCTATGGAACTCTCGACGCCGTCGCCATCCAAGAAGCCGCCGATTCCCAGATCTGGCAGGACCTCGGTGTCGCGCCCGACCGCATCCACGACACCGGCAGCCTGAAGTTCGATCCCGGCAGCGGCGGCAGGCCCGCGCGCCTTCCGGAGTTCCAACAAATGCTCGATCTGATGGGAAATTCACGGCCGGTCGTCCTCGCCGCCAGCACCCATCCGGGCGAGGAGCTCATCATCGCCGCAGCCATCCGCGAGGCTGTGCCCGCTGCTTTGCCAGTCATCGTGCCGCGCCATGCCGAGCGCCGCGGCGAGGTCAAGGCGGCCTTGGAGCGTGCGGGCTTCGAGGTGATCCTGCGCTCCGCACCGGCCGCTCCGCGGGATCCGGACCGCGCTTGTTTCGTCATCGATTCCACCGGCGAGCTCCGCGACTGGACGGCCCACGCGGATGCGGTCGTCATCGGCAAAAGCTTCCTCTCCACCGGCGGCCAAAACCCGACGGAGGCCATTCTCGCGGCGAAACCCGTCATTTTCGGCCCGCACATGGAAAACTTCCAGCCGCTCGCTAAGCACCTGCTCACCGTGGGTGGCGCGCTTTGTGCGCCAATTCCGTCCGATCTATCAGCCGCCATCCGCATCGCCCTCGACCCGGATCACGCCGCGGAGATGACCCGCGCGGCGGCGGACTCACTCGCCCGCCACGACGGCGCCACTCGCCGGATTCTAGCGCTCCTGACCGGGGAAAATCCTGCGTATTTTGATGCAAGCGGAGTTTGTCATTTTCAAAACCAGTCCCTAGAGTCTCGCCCGTGAGTGATCCAGCATCCGACAAAGCCCCCTTGAACAGCCTGCTCTCCAGCTTCGCGCTCGGACCTGCCTGGGCCCGTGACGCCGGGGACAAGCAAACCGAGCGAAAACCGAAAAGTTTCGCCGGAGGAGCGGATCGCCCGCCTCGCCGCGACGACCGCGACGACCGCGCCCCCCGCAGCGCTGGGGGTGGTGGATCGCGCGACCGCGAGGGCGGCCCGCGCCGTCCCTCCCAAGGACGCGGCGGCAACTACGAGGATCGCCGCAGCGGCCCGCCCCCACAGCAGCAGGAAGCCGCGCCCGCCGAGGGTGTGCGCGTGAGCATCGCCCCGGACGCCAAGGCGGTCCACCTCATCGGCAAGGAAGTCCATCAAGTCGCGCGGGTCTATCCCTTGTTCGACGTGGCCAAGATCCTGCTTGCGGAAAAATCCCGCCTGCGAGCGATTTTCGAGGCCCCCGAGCCCCACGCCCCGCTCATTCGCGGCAAGCTTGAGGAGTCCGTTTTCCTCACCCGCGAGGAAGCCATCCGCCACCTTTGGAACTCGGAACTGCGCAACGAACTCATCGAGGAGGAAACCATCGAGGTCGATCCGCCGACCGGGAGTTTCCAAGCGATCGCCCGTTGCGGCCTCTCCGGCGAGTGGCTCGGCCCGGTCAATTTCCATTCCTACCAGACCAATCTCCGCCGCTTGCACCGCGAGCGCTTCGCCCGCATGCCCTTCGAGGCTTACGCCGCGAAAGTTCGCACGGAGCGCGGCGAGGAAGCCGTCAACGCCTGGCTGGAGACCATGAAAACCAAGACCCGCTGGCGGATCAAGGGTGAGGACGACGACTCGTGGATCGCCGACCGCACCGAAGCCGAGCGCGCGCTGGGCACCCGCTGCTTCGACAAGGCTTTCAAGGAAACCCGCGTCGCCGAAGTTTCCGGAGCGATCCCGGTGAAAAACCTTTCGCCGTCGCTGCTCACCTCTCTGAAAATTTCCGGCAGCCACGCCCGCAACCACCCCGCCACCCTGATCCCCGCCGTCTGCCGCGCGGTGGAGAACGAGCACCTGCCCGTCTTCAAACGCCAGGGCAAGCTCCACACCGGCCCGGCGAGACCGCAGCCGCTTCCCGCGGATGCCGTGCTCGCCGAGCGCCCCGGCATCATGGTCAACTGGATTCGCGAAAACAAACCCGCGAAACTCGAAGGCCTCTGGAAATCCGTGCTCCCGGAAGGCAGCACCGCCCCGCCCGCCGACTTCGCCGCGGACCTGTTCTGGCTGCTCCATCAAGGCCATATCCTGCTCTTCACCGACGACACCCTGGTCGTCCAGGAAGCCCGCGACACCGCCACCCCGGCCGATTCGGGCGAAGCGAAAAAGAAAAAGAAAAAGAAGTCGAAAAAGCCAAAAACCGAAGGCGAATCCGCGAAAACCGACGAGACTGAAGTGCACAGCGACGCCCAGCCGGGCGGCGAGTCTGCCGCCTCAACTCCACCTGCGGAAACCGTGAAACTGACCGCCGATTCTTCCCAAGACAAGCCGGCCGAACCTGCGGAGGAAAATGCACCGCCACTTTCGGAAACACCTGGTGACGCGACTCCGGAGACCACCGCGCAGGTCCCTTCAGAAACCCGCTCGAGCGCCACCCCGCCGTCCCATGTCGAGATCATCCCGGACGCCTCCGACACCCCGGTCGCTGAAGATCCGGCCGCGGAACCGGTCACCGTGGAGCACCTGCATCCGGTGGAAGAATACCCCGGCCCGAAGACGATCGAGAAAACCGCGGAAGTCGACCAAGAGGAGCACCAAGAGGAGCACGAACGGCCACCTTTCACCGACTAAGCTTGGGGAATTTCATTTTCTGGAGAATTCCACCATGCCAAGGGTTGACGACTGCGCCCGGCTATGGTTCAAAGCTCCCCGACCCGCATCATGGAACGGTGGCTGAGTGGTCGAAAGCACTCCCTTGCTAAGGGAACGTAGGGGTAACCCTACCGAGGGTTCAAATCCCTCCCGTTCCGCCAAACCTATTAGAATCTCATAGGTGCCATGGGGATGGGTTCGGTAGAGCGTTTTATCCCCTTGGGATTGCGGTTCCTCCCTCCAGTGATTTCGCAGGAAGAAATAAGCGCAGGCTGCCGACGGAAATCGGCTTGAAACCGAAGCGGTCGTAGAACAACGCAGCTTGCTCGTGAGCAGCATCGACGACCAAGCCGATCCCACCGGTGCGGGTGATGGTCTCGTGTGCCAGTTGGCGCGCGGTGGCGACCAGCATCGCCCCGATTCCTTTGCGCTGATACTCCGTAGCCACCGCGAGACGTCCGAGGAGCACGGCGGGGACCGCCTGGCTTGGCAAACCCTTCGGAGCGCCGGGCCAAGGTTTGGCATCGACGACAATGCCCGACAGAGTGAAGAAACCTAGCACCGGCTTTGGATCGCAAGCATCGGTCTCAACAATCACCCTGGTGATGCTCACACCCTTTTCCAAATGCCCACGGGCGATTTCACGGAAATAGCGGTCCACTGATTCGAGACCGCTGGAGAAACTCACTCGGTTGTGTGCTACGGAAAGAAGTTCAATCGCGTATGACGACATGACACGATGCGAGTCTGGAAGCTTCCAACATCTTCTCGTTGGCACTGGGCGGGCTGGCGATCATGGCGGCAAGCGCCGCCGCCTGCTCGCGGGTGAGCCGCCAGCGAGCTTCAGCATCAATGACCTGTTCGGCATGCGCTGCCACCGCTTCCTGGATGAACGATGCGACCGCGACACCACGAAGCGCCGCCGCATATTCGATCCTCTCGGCCAGAGATTCCGGGAACCGGGCGTTGATTCGTTTTTTGGCCGGGCCAACCGGGCGGCCTCGCTTCAGGGCGGTATCTGCGATTTTCGCTTTCACGAGGCCACCATCGCCCGAAAACCTATTTCCTGCAAGATTTTTCGGTGCCCGATATGCACCGTTTGACAATACCTGAGATTCTACCATCCGCCCTTGATCGGACTCGCCCATCTGACAGATGTGTGCAGGATGAATGATAAGCTGACTCGACACACCATCACATCAAGTCAGGGCTCCCTACCCTCTCCGCATTTTGATTTTTGGGTCCCGTGTAAAAGGAGTCAGCGTAAAAGGGGTTAGTGTGCAAAAATTGACAAATAATCCCCCGCAAGATCGGCACTCCCATGCTTCTGTGATTGCACACTGACCCCATTTCCCCGCGCAATTACCTGATAATAAGCACCGGGAAACTCATGTCGGAGGCTGCGTGGCATGCAAGGAACATTAGGAGAAGGCCAGATTTTGTCAATTTTTGACCCCTTTTTCCCTTACAATTATTGTCCCGGCCGGGACAATAATTGTAAACCAAACGTCACCCTTTGTTCGCTCGAACTGGAAGATCGGGATTCATCAAGCGCCTGCCGCCCGAGGCGACCTTGGAACAAGCCACACCCAGACTCCCACCCGCATCGCCGCCGAGCACGGGGCCGAGGCAGAAGCCGAGCAAGCCGCCTGCCTTGCCGCGCCGCCATTCGTTTCACTGGATTGATACCGGGGGGATGAATTTAGGAAGGGCAGCTTACTCCGAAGCCGCGGATGTTGAATTCCATTCCGCATTCCGGAACGGCCAGCGTCTTGGATGTCGGGAACCCCAGCAGCGCGAATACGCTTACCAACAATCCGAATGAATCGGCGACTGCGATTGCGCAGTTATTTCGCTTCCGCCGTTGTTTTCAGACGCCAGGTTGACTCCTTTTTCCCATCCAACGGTAGATTGTAGGTTAGTTGATAGGTTTTTTTGGTTTCATCAAAGTCAACCTGCCAGAAATCATTCCCGTGAACCGCTTGGTTGAGCTGGATCTCCTTTCCGCCGATGATCTCAAACAATGCGAGGTCCGTGACGGACTTGAGGTTGTGAAAACGGATTGGGACGTAGCCAGCGCCTCCCCGGATGCGAACTTCCACGGTGGGTGAATCGGCTTCGATTTCGATCGGGAATCGATGAGTTACCTTGCCGCCTTCCACGACCACTTGCAGGTCATTTGCGGTGGCCTCACGATAAGTGGTTTTCCATGATTTTGGATGTTCGGTCAGATGTTGCCTGAAGGCTTGATTGGGTCCGTAGTAATCCTCTGCCACTTTGGGCAGGGTGATCCATTCAAGGTCCAGCTCCACGGTGTCGCCCGGTTGGAACGTCGTCACTTCGGAAGGTGCGACCAAATGAAGATTGATGTCCGCACCATGATCCTTATGCACTTGGTTCACTGGCATCGAAATCGTCGGGTTCGTGTATTTTTTACCGCCGTGGGTTGCATGGTAAGAACGGATGATCAAGGCGCGGCTCCCTGTTCCCCAGTCTCTGTTATTGTTGAAATAGGCGCCGGGAAAGCTGATCCACCACGGGCCTTCTCCCGTTAGGGTTTTGCTCTCGATAAACAGGTCGTTGGGTTTGAGGTCACCCGATACTTCTTGTTCCGAAATCAGTCCCTCCCGATTGCCATAAGCGATTTTGGGCGTGACCAATGAACCGGTCGGTCCCATCTGAAAAAAGTAGGAGCCCTTCGTTGCCAGTTCCTTCTGAAAGTTGTATATTAGATGGTGGAAGGTGCGGGCGTAGTCATCGGTCCTGAAAGTGTGGACCCGGGCGTTCAATGCCACCTCGCGGCCTGCGCCGTAGAAACCGTGGTAACGGACATCGGTAAGGCAGGGGCCGTGGGCGAGATAGGCGGTTTTTAGGTCGCGGAACGTGAGTTTTTCCTCGCTGGATGGAGAGATCCCAAGCCAGTCTCCGCCCCATCCGCCGTCGGTCCATCCCCATTGCGTCCCGTCCTTGCCGTTTCGTGCCATGAGCATGCGCACATCGGTGACGGAGCGATTCACCAAGCTCATGTCCATATCCAGGCAGAATGTTTCCCCCCAGCATCCGATGGCTAACTGATCCCAGCGCCCGTTGCCTCCTTTACCGGTGTATCCGACTAAAGATAGTTGTGCGTGACTTGCCGACGGGAGAGTGCCGTAGAAGCCGTAGGCGACCCGCAGCAGATATTCCGTGCGCCCGGGTTTTGCGGGCAGCGATGCATAGGCCATTAAGTAATCGCCCATTGGCGGATAATGCCAATTTTTACTGAGTTGCACAGGGATGCCGGTCGGGCGGCCATCCTTATGACAAAGGATCGGGCAGAGACCGGTGATGTTGGCGGTTCCACGGAGATCGAGAAGGAAGGGAACCGCTTTCTCTGTATCGCCCGGATGGTCGATGGTGATAGAGAACTCGTCATAGTCGCGGATATCGGTATATCCTGTTTTGAAAGTGCGCTTCAAATCGGAGACCGAGGCGACCCTGCAGTTTTTCACTGGATTGAAAGCCACTGGAATCACCTGACCGGCCTTGGAAGATACATTTAAAGAAATGTTGGGATCAGGGATTTTGGTTTTGGATACCTGATAGGTGAGAGTGATGTCTTTGGGTTTTTCGGCGGATGCTTCACCGATTTTCTCCTCGGCTCTCACATCCAGATCTTTCCCCTTGAGGTGAATCCTCACGAGCGCATCTTTCCAGCCTTCAGTGGCGGTGGTATCCGGGGCGAGCGATGCGGTGAAGGCCAGTGAGTCCGGCCAGGCGACGAGTGTGAGGTTTCCATGGCATCCCAGGGTTTTTCCGGTGGGGTCTTGAAATTTCAGGTCCTCCAACTCGAAGTGTTGCACGAGTCGACCCGACTCCCACATTTTGGCGGCTCCCAATCGGCGGGGGTCCGGGTCGGTTCCGGCGGCGCAGCTGACCGCGCGATAGGTTTTCCCGTCCTGCATGATGTCGATCACGAGTTCGGCGGTCGGCAGCTGGTGCAAATGATCGGTTCCGGACTGAAGTGCTTCCGCATACCCTGTTGGATGGCTCAGGTTCGCAGCAAAGCCAGCCTTTCCGAAATCGGTCAGGTTCAGTGTGAAGTCGTATGTGCTGGCTTGAATGGCCAGGATTTCCGGGCTTTGATCCTTCGGGTTTTTCCGCCAGCCGTTCAGCCAGCATGAGTAGGAATAACCGGATTGGACGGAGATTTCGGGGTTGCCTGATTCTGCGGCGGTCAACGCCTGTCCGTATCCGGCAAGAACGAACAGCAATGAGATGATGGAGAGCGCGGAGGTTGTTTTTCGAGGATTTGTCATTGTTTTTATGGGACCCATCTGAGGTTGCGGAATTGCGGATCAGCTCCCTGCCAAGTGTCCCCGAGATTGAGTCTTTTTTCAATGCCTCCGTCTCTCGATGTGAGGGTTTCTCGAGACCCAAGCCGCAGCTCGCGGATGCCCTCCCAACTGGAAAGTGGGACACCGGCGGCATTGTGGAAATCGGCGGGAGTGAGAATGATTTCCTGCCAGTCGGAACCACCCTTGAGTTGAATTTCCGTGCCATGCAGGTCCAATCCGATCACCAGTTGATTCGGGTTTTCGGAGCGGATGTCGATGGCGAGCCTCGCTCCAGCCGGAGCCTGCCAAACGGGGTCATACAGTTTGAGAGTCTTGCGGGCCCATTGACTCAGGTCATAGGTGAACCATTGCTTTTGCCAATCCTTGTCGAACGACTCGATCAGTAGCGAGGGTTTGAGTGTTGCCTTCGCCCCTGCGGCTTCGAGCTGTGCGGGAGTCACCATCAACATCGCGGAGGAAATGTGATAGTCTGTGGCGGTGTAAGGGGCGTAATAGTAACCAGCCCCGGAGACCGGCATCGCCAGTGGATAGAGGATGTTGGCATAGACCCAGACCGGTTTCTGGAGATCAAACAACGGGAGCTCCGCGCTCCAAGCATTACCGCTTTTTTCGGCGTGAGCGAGTCGCCAGAAACGGCTTTGGGTATTTGCGGCAATGTCTTTTTCGCCTTCGTTCTGACCGTGTTGAGTGTAAAAGATATCCACTGATAGAGGCGGCGTGGAGCCATCGGGGCTGACGGTGAAGGTGGGAATTCCCTCCTTCCATTTTAGGGACACCTCAGGGGTGCGTGGAAACTTGAAGCTCCCCTTGAGCCACTGGTCCATCCAGAGAAGTCCTGCGACTTGGTAGGGTGCCGTGTCTTGGTGTTGGTGGTGGGGAGAGCAGGTGACGCGCCACTCCTTGCTGCGAATCTCCCCAAGGGCTTTCTGTAGATCATTGATGTGGCCGTGAGTATCATTCGCAGGGCTCAGAAAGATGATCGGGCACGAGATCCGCCTAAGGCTGGCATCGTCCCCGAGTGTGTTGGCAAAGATCGGGCTTTCAGCATCTCGATCGCTGACGCCGCCGCAGGAGGGGGCTGATGCCTTGACCCGCGAATCCGCCGCGGTGGTGAGAACGGTGAGCTTGCCTCCCATGGAGTGTCCGTAAACGCCTAACTTTTCCGGGTTCACCTCAGGTTGTTGTTCCAGGAAAGTCAGTGCCCGCCTGGCCCCGAGGGTGCAGAGAAACCACGGGTTATTTCGCGGCGACCCCACCTGATCCAAGGTCCACTCTGTGGGAGCGAGTGATTGGAAACTGGTTTTCGCGTTGCGAACGGGTGCATGATAGGCGTCCAGATTTCCCCAGTCGGTGGTCACCTTGTATTGTGGATCCGAGGTTTTTTCCTCCCAGAAGAGTTTCACTTCCTTTTCATTGACCAAATATCCGGGCGCGTTGATTCTTCCCGCCCATGCGAGGGAAATGGTGGCATATCCTCGTTGTGCGTTCGTCATCACAGCCTCGGAATGGGCATACTGCCCGCCTCCATGAATCTGGACCAGTGCGGGGAGCTTAGTCCCTCCTTTTGGGAAACCGTAAATGGCCGCCATCATCGCTCTTTTTCCTTTGAAGCTACCGATTCGATACCGGAGCACCCGCATGACCACTCCCTCCTGCTCCCATTCCTTGAGGATTTCCGTCTCCAAAGGCTCTTTGCGCGGATCGTATCCGGCCCAGAGTTCCTCGTAGGTCTGCGGTGCGTTTCCATCGATCAAAGGCGGCAGGGACTCTTGGGCGTGGCAGAGGCTTAGACCTGCGAGCAGGCTGCATAGGCCAGTCATTCTTCGTTTCATTATTGATTGTTGTGGAGTGAGGAGTGGGATTTTGAAGATCCGGCATCTGTTCTGATGCATGCGAGGACCTAGCGAATAGATCACTTTCGTAGGGTGAAGGAATGTTGAGTGGCCCGCAATCCGTCATTTGGATGATGGCGAGCTAACCTTTGGGCTCGGGCACCTCTGGAGGAATAATCTCGGTTAGGAATTTCACCTTAATCTCCCCGCCCGTGGACGAGCCGCCGATGAACACGATGTCACGCCCGGTGGGTTGACCGAAGAGACGGGTTTCGAAAACGATCTTTCCCGTGGAGTTGCCAAGGATGAATGGAAGGAATCCGCCTTTGGCAGAGACGTTGGATTTCACCACCTTCATCCCGGCGGCCGGCAGTGGGTTGACCTGGCCGCCGAACTTGACCTGAAGCGGGGTGGTCGTGAAGTTGGCGAAGCGAAATGTGCCCGGCGGGAAGGTCTCCAGCGCATCGTCCATACCGATGACCCTGAACTTGAGATCGGCCGGATTGCCGAGCGGATCGATCATGAAGAGCATCCGTCCGGTGCCTGCGACCAGCGCGGCCCGGCCCACCGGGTTGTAGATCGGCTTGCCATCGCTATCGACAGCGGCGACGAACAACTCGAAGGCATGGGCGTTTTTCAACGGATACAGTTGCGAGCGATTTCCGGCGCGCAGTTTGAGTGGCAGATAGGCCTCTCCGTCCCGATAAAACAGCGTCGGCCCTTCGTGGTGCTCCCAGACCATGCAGGAGAATTGAATCCCTGCTTTACCGGGTGCTGGCGCGGCAGCCAGCCGCGCGGGGGCGAGCGCCAGAAGGAGCATAACGGCAGCGGCGTAATGGCGGCGGTAAAACGGGCGGTTCATGAGCAAGGCGGGTGGGATCATATTTCACTGGAGCTCAGCCAGCGGAACTGAACTACACTGAATCGACGGCCAAACTTTTGATTGATCGGATTGAGGGCTGAGGATGCGGACGGAGCCAGTGGGTTGCCCGCTTCGTCCCAAGGCTCGTTGTTCGCCGCGTCTGTGACGGGGTCCATGTATTCCGGGAACCGCTGGACCACTGCCTCGCAGGTCGCCCGCGCGAGGATCGTCACCCCATCCTTCGCCCGGGTCTCGCCGTAGCCGCGGATCCGGAAGGTGTCAGAGCGGGCGGCGAGGCGTGGGGCGAGCGGCAGCAGGAGATTCGCCTGAGTGATGTCGGTAGGTATGCCCGTGGTCGTCTTGCGTGCACCCACCGGTGGCGGATCGGGCAGATACCTGGAGATCCCACCGCTGTAGACCGGCACCACGCCGCCGGCCCCGCTCTGAACCGAGCTGTTGAGATTGGCCGCCTCGATCGCCGCTTGGAGGGCACCCATGTAATTCGCGGCAGTCTTGGGCGTGCCGACCCGGTGGTTGATGAAATCCGCGAGGCTCATGAAGGGTCCGCGGAGTTTGACCTCAGCGACGATTTTCGCTGCGAGCGTGTCGATCTGTGCATCGCTCAGGCGCGAGAATCCCGACCACAGCGCGGCGGAGCCGTTGCCGGGTGCGCTGGGCGCGGTGCTGGCGGGGTAGGGAGCCCCCGAGGCCCCATCCGAGCCGCCTTGCGTGAAATCGACGCCTAGGTTGCGGTTACCTCGCAGCAGGGCGGTCCACGCAGGGATGGAGGTTGAGTTCACATTAAACGCCCCATCGATCAAGCTGTAGGCTCCCATTTTTTTATAGCCATCGGACGCGCCGAGCGCATTGACCACCGTGGTCGCGGACTCGTTGGGCGGCAGATAGGGTCGTAGCACCGGGTTGGCCGTGGCATCCCGGAAGTTGGCACCGAAGAAGTTTCCCAGCGTTGCCGCGAGCGAGCCGCTTGCCGAGTAGCCGCCGTTGAGGGTGAAGTCCGGCGCGATGCCGGACAGGTAGTAGCGGTCGAACAAGGCATCGTTCAACAGCCAGGAACTATCAGAAGCGGTGCGCGCTGGCCAACTTCCGGGAGTGCCCTTTAGGAGACCGTAAGGAGAAACGGGCGAGACGAACAGATTGGCCCAGGAATTCCCCAGCGCTTGAAACGGCTCGTTAGCCCGGACCGCGAGGCCCGCATGGGAGAAGGAGACCAGTGAGAAAAGCGGCCCCGTTGGGATATTCGACATCGGTAATGCGGTCGAACCGCCCGCATAACTCGCGCCCCAGTAGCCGTTCCTGAGAGCGCTGGCCGGGAAGGCAATGGCGCATTCGTTCAGCAGCGTGTTGGCCCCACCCGCGCGGCTGACCATATTGTAGATCTGGTTGAAGTTACACGGCCGCCAAATGTCGTGTAACGTGCTGCCAACCGGCATCGGATTAAACTGTGCAAACACCTCCACCGGGTTCGGCCTCTGGCCGCTGAAACTCGTGGGCTTGGCGAGAGAGGTGACCGCGCCAAAGAAATTCTTGGTATTGAGCAGGGTGTTGGCGGCGTAAGGGCCCACGGGCGGGACCACCTGATTCTGGCCGGGGAAATAGTATTCAGGCACTTCGTTGCCACCCAAGGTATTATTTTCAAGCGCCTGAAGTTGCTCGCCAGTCTTCGTCGGGTTGGCCATGTCCGCTGCGGTCATTCCCGCTGCGGGCAAGCTCGTATGGAGCATGAAATAACCCGCGTTTTTGACGGCTCCTCCAACTTGGTTGGTGACCATATACTGGTTTGAATACGTGAACTCGACGGTGTCGGTTGCTAGGTTCAGCGGAACCTCCTGCCATGCGATTGCCGTATTGGTGGCATCAGCGACCGGGATCTTGGTCAGGATGACTCCGGAGGCATTATCCGTATTCGTTCCCGGCAAGGCCTCGTCGTTGAGGGTGGTGGCGGCGGCACTGCGGCTCGACGAGGGTGATACCACGATGATCTCGCCAGGTGCCATCGTCAGCCCGGAAATCAGATAGGTCAGGGTCAGGGCCGCTTGCGCATTCACAGCCACCCCTGCATGGCTGGAGAGGTAGTCCCGGGAGGTGCTCGGACCATACTGAGTCCGGACGCCACCTCGGTTGACATAGAACGTGACATGCCCCGGAAAACCCAGAGTTCGAATCGCAAACTTGTTAAACTGGAGCTTCCGGTTATAGGGATTCCACAGGTAGAAAAAGGGATCGAGGCCGAGGGCCAGCTTGGCGGTGGTCGCGGTGGATGGCGTGGCCAGTGCGCTGAACAGGCAGACTGAGCCCAGCAGCACCGGCGCACAATTGGCCCGCGCTGGCCGGAAGAGATACTTTGATGAGCTGTTGAATTCACTGTCCCAACTCCCTGCCTGCCAGAAAAAGGTGAGATCGCTGAGGCTGTAGCCTGGGATCGACGGCGCGGCACTGAGATTCGGGTAGCAAGCACGAGCCTCCAAGGTGTAATCACCCGCCGTCCCGCTCAGCCGCTTGTAGAGGTTGGCGTAATCGCGCAAGCACCACCAGTTAGGCCCTCTGATGACAGCGGTCGGAGTTACGATGTCACCCGCAAACGGCGTCCCTGAGCCCTGCGTGTCGCGGTAGAGAAACCGCTCCTTGACGCCCCCCATGCCCTCTGCGGCCTGCGGTGCGGCCAGCCGGTCGCTGCCGCCGACGAATTCGCCGGTCTGCTGGTTGAATTTCGCGGGCTGTGAGGTGGCGGACACATCCGCCGTGCCATCCATTTCGAAGGCCAGACTCAGGTCGCGGCGCAGGCCGCCGAGTTTCACATCGGCCATCACTCCGCGGCTGCCCATGGTGACGTCGTGGCGTTTGTCGCGCAACCATGCCAGGTCATTGCTGGTCGTCATCACCAGCGGCATGTCCGCCACGCTCAGTGCCTTGTCGAGATTTGCGAGCCACGCGTTATCAGCGCCTTTTGCCAGCGGATAGTTAACTTTTCCGGTGAACGGTCCATCCAGGCTGGCGTAATCCGGGCCCGGTGCCGCAGCCAGCCGCGCGGCTTGATTTTGCGCCGCATTGGAGAAGACGCCCTCGCTCCAGCCCAGATCGGCCTTCAGGCCCTCGTCCTCGACCCAATAGGCGTAAGATCCGACGTTTGCGGACCCGCTGTTGACGGCCACCTTCGGCACTTTCACCGAAGAGGCCGGGTCCTTGCCATTGAAAATGACCCGCGCATCGCTGGCGGGGGTCTTCACATCGGCGACCGTTGCGGGAGTGGCCGGGTTCTTGGTGGAAACCAACCACCGCAGCAGTTTCTTGGTATCGGGCGTCTTCGGGCTGTAGCTGCTGGTGTCCCAAACGCCGGTCCAAAACGCCTGGCCCGGAGCTGCGGCACCGGCGCTGGGAAGGATATCCGCGCTGGCAGTGATCCGCTGGTCTGGGCCTGCGGATTGCTGCAGGTCGCCAAGCGCCAGTATCAGCGCCATGCGGGCGTTGGCGCGCGCGGTGGCCATCGCCTCTCCTTGGTTGGTGGCTCGAAGAGAAACGCTAGACAGCGTCAGTAGGCCCACTGCCACAATAGTCAACAAAATCATGAGCGACAGTGTCACCACCAGCGCGAAGCCTTTGGGATGCGGAGACTGATGTTGTTTCAGAAACATGGTTTCAAGTTCAAGATCGGGTTAAGTTGCAGCAGACGCTTCCTATCAGTCTTGATGACTGGGAATCCGAGCCAAGCACGCGAGAGGTTTTACGGATTACGGGGCCAACGACCCTCCAGTCGTTGGCCCCGCTATTTCAATGACGGGAGCGCTGCCCCTCAAGATAATATCCCTGTCATCCCGGAGAAATCCATTCACTCCGGAAAATCCGATCAGGCACAGCGGCGGCGGCGCAGCAGGACCAGCAGCCCGAGGCCACCAAGAAGGGCGGCGCTGGGCTCGGGGATGACGGTCATGGTCACGAAGTTGGTGGCTCCCGTTTGGTCGCCGGTGAAGTTGCTGCCACCCGACGTGTCGTTGTAGTTGAAGCGCCACTGGTTGGCACCGAGGGTGAAGGTGGAGTCATCGGCAAGAGTGGTCAGGCCAGCCCCCGCGTCGTAGCTGAACAGGCCGCCGTTCCATGCCTCCACCGAGCTGATCAGGGTGAGCTTGGAGTCAGCCGCCAGTGCCGTGCTGGATGCCAGATCCGTCAGGGTGAGGATGGTGCCGCCGGCGATGTCCAGCCCGCCACTGGAATAGGTCAGATCGCCATTGAAGTCCGCCGTATTTATCTCATAAGCGTAGGTGGAACCGGTGGTGAAGCTCAAGGCACCGCCACCGAGTGACTCGATCGAGTTACCGGGAGCCAGGATGCCGCTTACGTTAATTCCGCCGATGACACTGCCGGAGCCGCCGAGGGTTCCCGCAGCCCCGACATTGACCGCGCCGGAACCTGTGTGGATACCGTTGATCCGCAGATCCCCGGCGCTGACGGTTGTCACACCGGTGTAGGTATTCGTGCCGGAGAGAACCTGTGTTCCATCGCCGGACTTGGTGAGGGTCATGGCCGCCGCGCCATTCGAGATGGCACCGGAGTAAGAGTTGGTCATACCGGTGCCGGGATTCAGGACGAGCCCAGTGACGCTGCCATATCCTCCCGAGGTGGTGGTGAAGACCGAAGCGAGGCTCTTGTCGCCGATAAGCCCGCCCAACCGCAAGGTGGTTTGATCGGTCTTAAGACCGCCCGTGGTGGTGCCAGTGATGCTGGCGGTGGTGTCCAACGCACTGTTCTGGAGGGCTAAGGAATTTGTCAGGGACAGAATACCAGCGCTGATGGCGGTGCTGCCGGAGTAGGTGTTGGCACCGCTGAGAGTTTGGGTGCCGGAGCCGGCCTTCGTGAAGCCGCCGCTGCCACTGATGACACCTGCAAAGGCACGGCTCGCATTGAAGCCTCCAACACTGATGGTATTAGCTCCGAGATTGAGGCCGTCAGTTCCCGCGAGGCCGCCTAGGTTGTATGTATTGGTGCCAGCGAGCGTGAACTTCACATCCCTAGTGGCGTTGACACCATTAAAATTCATATGCAAAGTAGCACCCTGCATGGCGTTGACATTACCGAGAGCGAGGTTCACGTGATCGCCTTCGAGAACTATCTGAGCCGTAGTGGTGTTCGTGCCGCTCAGGATATAAGTGACCGGTGCACTGACGCCCTTGGAATTCTTTAACAACAGGACGCCGCCATTTCCTGTGATATTACCGGTAAGGTTATACCAGTGCCCGCCCGCCAAGGTCGCCGCATCCTGACTCTGATTGAACGTGAAGTTCCCCGCCGTCAGAGCTGACAAGACGATATCATTAGGGAGTATGGTGGCGGTCGCTAGGCTGAGGTTACTTGCTGCTGACGCGAACTGTAGAATCGGGTCCGTCCTTGTCGTCCCGTCCGTCATCCGGTTGATGAGCGTCACGGTTCCCGTGCCATACGGTGTGCTGGTCGTTGAGCCCGCGAAGCCTCCACTCATGTTGACGGTGGTTCGAATGTCCAGACCTCCGCTCCACGAAGGGCTGTTGCCATCAAAACGCATGCCGACTCCTTCGAAGGTCATTTTGAATGCTTCACTGTTCACCACATTTACGTAGATGCCCGCCGCGCCGCGCCACGTTTGATTCGCGGTGAGGGTCATTGTTTTCAGGAAAAGGTTACCTGAGCTCCCGTTGTTGTAAACTCCGCCTGCACCCACTTGCAGGGAACTGGTGACAGTGAGATCGTTAGCGCCCTGCTTCGTCAGGGAATTGAGCGCGATTTCCGTGTAGGCGCTATTATCGGTGGGGTCTTGCGTTCCATCGGCGGTGATGACCACATCGTCACCCGCCACTGGGGCGTTTCCGCCGATCCAGTTCGAACCGAGCGCCCAGCTGGTGGTGGTGGCATTGGCGGAATCCCAAGTGATCGTCCCGGCGTGGGCGGAGTGGGAGGTGAGCAGTGCGGCGGCGGAGCCGGCGCACATGAAATGGGTGAAACGGCGGATGGCGGGTTGCTTTGGCTTCATGGTTTTCGGAGGTATGATGTTTGGTTCGTGGAGTATTCGGTATTTAATTCGGCGTCATTATGTAGAAAAATCGCGGTAGTGCTATCGGCTTTTTAGTGGATGTCATGACAGCGATCAGGCTTCATTTTGTCGTGAGGATTTGGTTTTTTGGTTGAACCACCAGATCCAACTCAATGCGGATCCTGTCGCAAAGACGCCCGGGTGTCTATCCCCCGTTTGGTGGATAAGGAGACCTCCTGCACCAAGGGAAACAGAGGAACGTCCGAGGGTTTCGGGAGGGAGGGATGGGAGATTTTGGATTTTGGATGGGTTTTGGAAGAAACTCGGGACTCGGAGGGCGGAATTTGAAGAGGTTTACCGCGAATGAACGCGAAGGTGGGATGATGAAAACGGGGTTGGGGAGAATTGATCACTGATGATACAGATTTACAGATCTGAAGACTCGCAAGCTCATCCCCGCAATCCACGATGAGTCCGTCGGTTCGTTTTTCGTGAGGGCTGTTGGTGATCTCGATGGCCTTGAGTGTTTTCAATGCGCCTAGATCGATGGAGGTGGAGCTCAGTTCCTGCGTGGCATTATTGGTGCGGCAGCCAGGATGGATTTTCCCCTGCTGCCAGGGATACTACAGAGGATTCCCCGGTGAATTGAAACTCCCTCCGCGCGAAGCCGGGACGCCTGCTGGGGAGTAAGCCTCTTGCGCAGGTGTGATGGGATTCCTCCGTGGCGATAGGCTCGGCTTATTGCGACTTGATCTCTAGCAGAACCGCCGAACGTGCGGGGATGAGATAGCTGACGGATGTCTCGCGGGCCAGAGTCGATTCACCGGTCCAGAAATCCGTGATGGAAGATCCGGCTTTGACGGTGATGGAGCGGCTCAGAGGGTGTTCGCTCCAATTGAACAGGGCGACTTCCTCGGTGGTCTCGTTGAGAGTTACCCGGCCGGTGGTGAACTCTGAGCTCTCGAAGCGCATGGCGTTTCCGGTGGGCACCAGGAGCTTTTTGAGAACGGACAGCCTGGCTGGCGGAATCGCGGGCATGTCATCGCCGCTTAGGACCATTCCGCCGGATGCACGGATCGAGGCGACGTGCAGTTTGAAGTCATCATCTGAAAGTGTTGGATTCTTGGGAGCGGGGTTACGCCTGATATCCTTCTGGCTGCGTTCTGTGAGTATGACGCAGTCGGGATCGTTCCACCAAAGAGTGCCGTTTTGCCAGATCCGGGAGAGATTTTCGAGGGCGCACCCCTTAAAAACCTCACGGGTGTGGGCGATGTCGCCAGAGGTCCGCATGCCATCAACGAGCCCGAGGGATGGCCAGATGGGTGCGTTGCAGCCAAGGATGAACGCGTCACCCGCGCCCTTCTGGATGGCGGCCATCCCTGCGCGATAGGCTTGGATGCGGGTGGCATCCGGGTCGTGATGCTGGCCGCCATGGATCGCGCCCCAGTAGTTGGCGTCCAATTTGAAATAGGTGACCCCCCAGTCTTCCCGCATGGTTCGGAAGACATTTTCCAGGTGCTTCTGGACCTCGGGGTGGGTGCCATCGAGCACATACCAAGGGCCGTAGCGCCAGCCACCGAAGCCGACCGTGCTCGAATCGAGCGGCTTGCCGTCATTGCCTTTGACGAACCAATCCGGGTGTTGCTGGAACACACGCGAGGTTTTTTCGGCAATGAAAGGAGCCACCCAAATCGCTGGTTCGCGGCCAGCGGCTTTGATTTCGCCGAGCGCGTTCCGGATGTTTCCGCCGAAGGCCTTGCCGGTTTCAAGCCAGTCGCCCATCTTGGATTGATAGCCGTCATCGATCTGGATGTATCGGGGTTGAGGCAGGTTTTCTTTTAAGAATTGAAGATTTCGCACCACGTCCGGCAGGGTCACCTCTTCAAAAAACGTATACCATGAGCACCAACCCGTGGGAGGCTGCGCTGGCAACTTGCGCGGGTGGTTTTTCTGAATCTCACTGGCGACCTTCACGAGAGTTTCATCGCGATGGTTGCCGGTGAAGCAGGCGAAGGACTCGAGCTTCCATGAGGCCATGGGAGCGAGTGTTAAATCCTCGGTTTCCACGAACACGCGGAGCCGTGAGTGGTTGAAGCCGATGCGGCCGATGAATTGATGACAGGACGTGAATGCCAAGGTGAGGGATTGGCCTTGCGGCGGGGAGATCGTCAAAAGTCCGGACGCGGTCCGGTAGCCCTCGGGCTCGGGGATCCGGTAGTGCTCCCGGTCGGTGTATTTGCCCAAGTCGGCGGGCTTGCCGAGAGTTCCGGTGATTTGGGCCAGCATCTGAAATGATTCGCCATACACCGGAGTTTCTGCGGGAAGACCATGATCCAGTTCGCACAAGACGATTTCACGCACGGAAACCGGCTTTGTGGATGTGTTGCGCACCACTCCGGACCAGCGGCCGTCGGTCCATGCGCCCTCGATGACGACGGAGGGGGATTCCGCTCCATCTGTTAAGATGGCAGTGGGTTTCGATTGCTGGATCCGCGAGACCAACGAGACGACGGGGCTGTCCGATCCGGGCTTTGCATGAAGGGATTCTTGCGGGAGCAGCAACAGCGCCACGGGAAGAAGTCGGAGGATTGAAGGAAGGCTGAGGGAAGGGCGGTTCATGGCTTGCAATGTGGTTTTGAATTTTCGATGAATCAACAATCGGTGGCGAACGAGCATGACCCCGATCGGCAGGTCCATCCATCCATCATTTAGAGGATGCTAGGAGCGCGCGTCTAATTGCGATTGGTTCTTTTGAAAGGGCCTAAAATAGGCGCCTTGTGAATGCCTTTTTGACCCAGCCTTTGGCGAGCAGGGCTAGCACTTCCATTTCACGCTCGCTGAGCACCGGTTTCGTTTCATGGGGTGTCGGGCCATTGCGGCTGAAAATCCGGCTGACAGCAGGCTCAGACATCCTGACCGCAGAGGAAATAAACCTATTTTTATTTCAGGCTCAATCACCGATGACATCGAGGCCAAGGCAAACCGCGGCCTGGCGAAAGCGGGCATCAGTGGTGACGACCGCGCGAATTCCGGCCGCGCGAATCGCTCCGAGATGGAATCCATCGAGTGAGCGGAGCATGACAGGAGGGAGATGGGCATGGCACAAAACGAGCGCCTCGCGGGCATGGCGTCCGACGTCGTCGCCCCAGGGAATTTCCAGAAACCGCCCCTCTTGGCGGTGACGTTGAAATGACTCGAATAGCAGATTCGCTCCTCCCTGTGCGATTTCACTGCGGTGCTCTTTTCCGGACAGGGCGTAATAGAGTTCGACGTGATGGAGGAAACTGATCGCAACCTGTTCGGCATGGTTGCTGAGCAATTTCCGGTAAACCTCGGAATCCGGCTCGGGAGCGTAGAGCTTCAGCAGGGCGGAGGTGTCCCAATAAATTGCGGTGGCCATGATGGGATCGAGTCAGCAGCGGTCTGAGCGGAGATCATCCCAAGCGCTCTGGGGCGTCGTTTGCGGCGCGCCTATTTGCAATGACTTCGCGGTCGCGGTCATCTCGGCGACCCATGATTCATGGCTGCGGCCTTGGTGGTAGCCCGGCGTGGCCGACGTCAGGCGGGCCATGGGCTGCCCTCGCACGGTGATAACGATCTCTTCGCCCTCCGCAGCCCGCCTCACCAGCTCACTGAGCTGTTCTTTGGCGTCACGCAATTTTGCAATCATGTGGTCATTGTAGTCACTTGGTTGCGATGGTCAAGGCGTCATCTCGTGAAGTGGGGTGGGCTCAGTGTCCTGCTGCCAGCCGGGTGCTCCAGGGACCGCGGGGATGATGGTGTTGCGTGTGAGGGTGGCCAGACCATCGAGAAGGGTTTGAAAGCTGTGGACGGGCAGGCCCTCCGGAGTCTGCTTGCGGGTCGCTTTGGCCCGGGCGGAGGGGGATGGTTTCTTGGCGGCGACGACGTCGGTCCGGATCGGCCCACCTTGCGGCACGTTCCTTGGAGAATGCGTCCGCCGCGTAGCCTTGGTAGGCGGCAGTGAGCATGTCCGGGTTGTTGTTTGTTGGTATGGATTCATGACAGTCTGGTGGATAGAGGAGCGCGACCCTTGTTGGACTTCCTTAAGCGATGAGTTCCTTCAGCACACCCGAGCTGTCGCCATGGCGCTCCACATCGATGCCGTTGCCATTGAGAAGCGTGAGCCACGCATTGCAGAGTGGGGTATCCTCGGAGACGACGAGATGCTGGCCAAGTTTGATGCCCGCTCCGCCACCGGCGATGAGGGTGGGGCAGTTGGTGAGGTTGTGCACCGTGCTAATGTTGCTGCCGAAGACGACAGTGCTGTGGTCGAAGAGACGCGTGCCATCGGCTTCTCTGACCTCCTTGAGTTTATCAAAGAGTCCGGCGAGGAGGTTGCTGTGGGCCGCGTCGCGCTTTTGCGAGGCTTCCATCCGTTCACCGGGGCTGTAGTGGCTCATGTCGTGTGCGGCGACTTTGATATCAAGGCTCGTGAGTAGATTGGAGATTGGCAGCCGGGAGGTGAGCACGCGGGTGCTGTCAGTCTGGAGCGCGGCGGCCATCAGGTCATACATCAGCTTGATCTCCTCCACGCCGGATGAGCCATCCGGCGGCTGCGCTAGCGGGGCTCTGGGCTTCGGCACGGACTGCCACTGCTCTTCTCTGGCGATGCGCAACTCCATTTCGCGGATGCTCTGGAAATATTCTTCGAGTTTTTCGACATCATTCTTCGCCAATCCACGCTGGAGGTCCTGAGTCTCCGTCATCACGGCGTCCAGCAGGCTGCGCTTCTGGATCATGCGCAGACGAAGTTGATCCACGGGCACCTGCTCGTCGGCGAAGAGGCGGTGAAAGACCGCAAGGGGTGAGTTCATGCCGGCGATGGGTTTACCCCGATTATCCCAAGCCAGCGAGAGGCCAGTGCCGTGGCCAGCCCCAGAAATATCCTTGTCGCTGCCATTGAGCTGAAGGGACGCAAAGCGCGTGGACTTGCCAAAGGCGGCTGCCGCGACTTGGTCGGCAGAGATGCTATTGTAGAATGCCGCGCCGCCTTCGTGGGGATTCGCCCCGGTGAGCCAGAAGGTGCTGCCCGCGTGAGCGTTTTCCGAATAACGGTTCGTCAGGCCCTGGATGACGGTGAAGTCCTTCTGATGCCTCACCAGCGGTGCGAGCCCCGGAGGCAGGGTATAATCTGCGCCGGTCTGTGACCGATCGGGGAACCACGTCTCCTCCGTGACCCCGAAGCCCATGCTGAGGAATATCATGCGCTTCGGGGGCGGGGTGGCAGCGGTTGTGGCAGCGGAAGCGAAGCGCCGGAAGCCCAGGGATTCGAGAAAAGGGAGGGCGATCAGTGCGGAGGAGGAGCGGAGAAAGCGGCGGCGCGTATTCATGATGATGATGATTGAAGTTTAAGCTGCGGTTGAAGTTACTTGGATTGAAATTCCCGGCTTTGGACGAGCGTGTGGATGAGCTCGCGGATGGCGAAACCCTGCTTCTTTGACTCGGAGACCATCCGGTCGGTGAGAGGCTCGTCGCTGAATCCGGCAGAACGGCCAAGGCCATACTCGACGAGCGCGGTGCTGAGGCCGCGGGCGAAGTCATCGGTCTGTGCGGCGATCAGGTCGCGAAGCTCCTCATAGCTGGCGAAGGCGGGGCCATTATGGAAGGCACCCGCAGGGTCGATCTGCCAGGTCTTCTTTCCCAGTCCGGCTCGCTCATAGGTTTCTTCAGTGCGCCACTGGCCGGCGGTATCGAAATTCTCCAAACCGAAGCCAATCGGGTCGATCCGGCGATGGCAGCTCGCGCACTGAGGTTGCTCTTGGTGCATGAGGAGGCGCTCGCGGGCGTTGATGAGTTTGTCCTCAAGGCGTGTGAGTTGCGGCACATTCGCCGGTGCGGGCGGCGACGGATCATTGAGCAGCTTGCGCAGCACCCATGCTCCACGCTCCACCGGACTGGTTTGCTCACCATTGCTACCCATGGCGTGGATCGCGGCCATTCCGAGCAGCCCCCCGCGTGGCGAGCCTGCGGGCAGTTTCACCGGCCGGAACGCGTCGCCCGTGACGTCTTGGAGGCCGTAGTAAACCGCGAGCAGTCCATCCACGACCACATAGTCCGATTTCAGCAGTTCGCTTACGCTGCGGTTCTCGCGCAGCAGATGGGCAAATGTCTCGAAGACTTCCGATCTGGCAGCCTCCTTGGTGCTCGCGTCAAAAAAGGGAAAGAGCGTGCTGTTAAACCGGAAAAAGTCTAAGCGATCCATGTGCAGCCATTGGTGAAGAAAGGGCTTGATGAATCCGACGGACCGCGGGTCATTGAGCAGCCGGTCAGTTTGTTGTTTCAATACGGCGGGTTCCCAGAGACTGCCGCTCGCTGCCAACTCGCGCAACTCACGGTCGGGAGGCGCACCCCAAAGGAAGTAGCTCAGACGCGTGGCGATATCGGTGGCGGGCAACTTGCCTGCTGTCGATTCCTCTGGCGGGTCGGCCGCAGTAGGCTGCGGCTCCGCAAGATAAAGGAAACGTGGCGAGGCGAGCACGAGGACGAGTGCTTCCTTCAACGCCACGCGATGATCCGTGCCGTGCTGGCGGAGATCGTCATAAATGGCGATGAGGCGGTCCAGAAACGCGGGCGATGGTTGCTTCCCGCGGAAGGCCTCGATGCTGAAGGCCTCGAGTGCTTTCCGCAGCTCTGCGGGTTCAAATTTGCTTTTTGCATCTCCGATCACCGGGGCGATGGCTTGAGTGCCCGGAGCGTCCAACTTTGTGGGGAGCTTCTCCAATTCGACATAATCGAGCCAAATGGCGAAATCGGGGCCCACGCCGGTTTCTACCATGCCGATGCCGAACCGCTGTTTCGGGTTAAAGTCGGCGTCGTGGGTGCCACGCTCGCGCACGAAGAAAGTGACGGGACCATGATGAATTTTCACCGGGATCTCGATCACTTGCGGCTGCGCCAAAGTGCCCGTGACCATGTGCCTGCGGTCGTGATTGAACGGATTGCCGTGGCCTTGGCCGAACTCGATAAAGCGGCGGCGTGCGTCGACTTTTTCTGACGCCGCCACGCGGAGTCGCACCACGTAGTCACCCGAGGGAAAGTCAGAGGTGTTGAAGAAAAAGTAGGGTTTGACAGCCCCGTCTCCGACCGTGAGCCAGGTGCCCGTGCGGTTCTCTGGCATGGACAGAAACCACGCTTGGTAAGGAACAAGAGTCCATTCCATAACTCCAACGTGGATCGCGTATGTGGCGTCGAAGAAGCCAAATTGGGTCGGCGAAGGCGCGCCGGGGATTTTATCCCAGCGATGATAGATCGCCAAGGGCTCGTTCTTGAGTTCTTGGCGGATGGCCTCGACTATCGCATGGTTTTCAGGTTTCGCGGCGGCCTGGTCCACCTCCTGCTTCCAGAGCATGTAGTTGCGGCGTTGCTCAATGCGTTTCCTTAGGGATCCCGCCACAGGGGAAATGCTATCCTCTCCTTCGAAGCGTTTTTTAAAAACGGCTGCCGCTTGGTCATGTCTTTGGAAGACCTCAGCTACTGCCGTGCGCCCCAGGTCAAGGTATTGGTCAATTTGATCGCCCGACATGAAAAGGCTACTGCCTACGGTATCAAAATTTTTCTCGCTGGTATCCGCAGGCAGTTCGTTGACTTCCGTTTTCATTCCGAACAGTGCGTCCAGCGTGTTTCCATACTCGCGCCGGTTGAGCCGTCGCATGGTGACGACGCCGCGTGAATCGCTAAGATTGCGGCGAGCGACGACAATGGTTTTCGCGAGATCGTCGAGCAGGTCCGCCTTCGCGGTGGCAGGCAATGGTGTCTCGTCCTCGGGAGGCATATCGCCTGAGTTCAAGGCGTTGAGAACTTTCTGCCAGCGCTCCGCGCTGCGGTTATCACTGATGGACAGGGGGAGATCGTCCAGTCGGAACTTGCCCCTCTGCTTCTCCGCATTGTGGCATGCAAAGCAGTGTTTCTCGAGCACCTCACGATGCTTTTCTGGAAAGACCCCTTGCGGTGGTTCAGCGGCGACTGCGAAAGTGGAAAGGAGACATGGAAGCGCCGCGGTCATCATGGCATGCATGGTATTGCGGGAAAGACGGTAAGCGAGGGAAGCGATCATGGGGAGTTAGGCTGGAAAATGATACTGTCGTGGAAACTTCGTTTTATCAGTCAGTTTGCCTTGAGGCCGCCTGCCAGTTGAAGTCGGCAAAGAGCACCTTGGTCAGATCGAAGCCGGGTTTCGATTGAAGCGATGATCTCTTCTTTGAAGTCGCCTTTGTTCGGGTCATAGTTGCTCCAGAGATCAGGCGGAGAGATGGTTTCTGCGGCAAGCAAAGTGCAGCAGAGGGAAACGACGCTGATGACGAGACAACTTAGATTCACAGGAAATCGGTTTGTGGAGTACATTGTTGAAAGAATTCAATTGTAATAGGTAAGCTATATGAGAAAAAAGCCCGATCGTCCATCGGTCGTTTGGTGGATAAGGGGCGTTTTCGTTGCAGCGGTAAATCCTTCAGCGCACCGCGCGTACGCCCGGTGCCGACATTCATTACGGAAGCCGAGTCGGTGGAAGTTTCAAGAAAGTCG
>JBBEEL010000071.1:0-24723 GCA_040880785.1 Akkermansiaceae bacterium
GCGCGGGAGCGGTTCACCGCGAAGCGGAAGGATGGCGCGCGGCGGCTGCGGGGGAGCGGCGGGGCGGTGGCGGGAACGCTTTGGAGCCTGAGGGATTTGCAGGTGAGGGTTTGATCTTGGAAAGGAATTTCCCGGGCAGGACGAGAATGATTTCCTCAACCGGCTTTGAGCGTCTTGCTTACTGGGTCTCCTTCGTTTGGGGCTTGGAAGTTTCCGCGTGGCGGACTTTTGTGGGGTGTGGACGCGATCCGAATCCGTGGGGCACGGCAGCATAATTTGAGGAATGTCGATGTGGACATCCCGCGGGGGAAACTTGTGGTGATCACGGGGCCGAGCGGGTCGGGTAAGTCGTCGCTGGCATTTCACACGCTGTATGCCGAGGGGCAGCGGCGTTATGTAGAATCGCTGTCGGTGTATGCGCGGCAGTTTTTGGATCAGTTGGAGAAGCCGGATGTGGATTCAATCGAGGGGTTGAGCCCGGCAATCGCGATCGAGCAGCGGGGCGGCGGGCTGAACCCGCGATCGACGGTGGCGACGGCGACGGAAATTTATGACTATCTGCGGGTGCTGTGGGCGGCGGCGGGGGTGCCGCACGATCCGGCGACGGGCGAGCGGCTGGAGCGGATGAGCGGGGCGGACATCGTGGACGTGCTGGCGGCGCTGGCGGAGGGGACCAAGGTGGTGCTGTTAGCGCCGTTGTCGAAGGAGGAGCTGGGGGAGCCGGCAAGGTTGCTGGGGGACTTGCAGCGGCAGGGATACATCCGGGTGCGGGTGGACGGGGAGGTGTTGGAAATCGAGGAGGCGGCGGCGCGCTGGCCGGAGTTTCCCGCGGCGGTGGAGATCGTGGTGGACCGGTTCGTGATCCGGCCGGGGGTGGAATCCCGGCTGGCGGACTCGGTGGAAACGGCGCTGCGGCTTTGCGGGGCGGAGGCGCGGGCGGCGATTCAGGAGCCGGGTGCGGACGGGTGGCGAGATCTGGCGTTTCAGACGAGCTACCGGAATCCGCGGACGGGCTTTGTGGTGGATGAGCTTTCGCCGAAGAATTTTTCCTTCAACTCGCACGTGGGGGCCTGCGAGGCGTGCGAGGGGCTGGGAACCGAGATGTTTTGCGATCCGGCGCTGCTGGAGGAGGGGGTGGATCCGGAGCTGACGCTGAAGCGTTACCGCGAGGCGAAGTCGGAAATCACGCGGCGGAAGCTGGCGAAATTCATGGCGCACCGGAAATGCCGGGCCTGCGGCGGGAAGCGGCTGAAACCGGAGTGGCTGGCGGTGAAGATCCGGGGAGGAGAAGATTTCACCGCAAAGGCGCAGATGTCGCAAAGGGGCGCAAAGGAAGAGGTGGGGATGAAGCGAAACGCGGAGAGCGCGGAGGTCGCAGAGAAGGGCGCGGAGAGAGAATCTTCATCTCCGGTCCCCGATCCCCAATCTCCGATCCGAACCGAAGGTTCCTGGCTGGGGATTCAGGATTTTTGTGAGCTGGGGGTGAGTGACGCGATGCGGTGGATCGATGGCTTCCAGCCGGAGTTGGGGAAGGCGGAGGTTTGCAAGCGGCTTGCCAACGACGTGCGGACGCGGCTGGCATTTCTCGAAGAGGTGGGGCTGGATTACCTGACGTTGCAACGGACGAGCGGCACGCTGTCCGGCGGTGAGGCGCAGCGGATCCGGCTGGCGACGCAGTTGGGGGCGGGGCTTTCCGGGGTGATTTACGTGCTGGATGAGCCGAGCATCGGGCTGCATGCGGCGGATACGGCGCGGTTGATCGGGGCGCTGACGCGGTTGCGGGATTTGGGGAATACAGTGGTGGTGGTGGAGCACGACGAGGAGATCATCCGGGCTGCGGATTGGCTGATCGACATCGGTCCGGGTGCGGGTGCGGCGGGTGGCGAGGTCCTGGCAGCGGGTGTGCCGGCGGAAATTATTTCACCCACCGGTGCTTGGTTGCGGGGGGAGGGGAGAAGCCAGAATCCAGAAGTAAGAGACAAGAAAGAGGGGTGTGGGGAATTGGTGATTCGGGGGGCGCGGGAGCATAATTTGCAAAACCTGGATGTGGCGATTCCGCTGGGGCGGCTGGTGTGCTTGTGCGGGCCGAGCGGCAGTGGGAAATCCACGCTGGCGGATGCAATTCTGCGGCGGGCGCTGGCACGGCATTTCCATGGCTCGGGCGAAGCGCCGGGGGAACATGACGGGATCGAGGGGCTGGAGGGGATCGAGAAATGCGTGGTGGCGGACCAGTCGCCGATCGGCCGCAGCCCGCGCTCGAATCCGGCGACGTTCACCGGGGTGTTCGATTTAATCCGCGATTTGTTCACCAAGCTGAATTTATCCAAGCAGCGTGGCTATGGTGCGGGGCGCTTCAGTTTCAACGCGGCGGGCGGCCGTTGCGAACGCTGCCAGGGGAACGGGCGGCTGAAAATTGAGATGCACTTCCTGCCAGACGCGTGGGTGCCGTGTCCGGCATGCAGCGGGCGGCGCTTCAACCGGGAGACGCTGGAGGTGACTTACAAGGGGAAATCCATCGCAGACGTGCTGGCGCTGTCGGTGGGCGACGCGCGGGAGTTTTTCCGCCCGATCCCGAAAATCCATCACATTTTGCAGATCTTGGAAGAGCTGGGGCTGGGGTATTTGCAGCTCGGGCAGCCGGCGAACACGCTGTCCGGCGGCGAGGCGCAGCGGCTGAAGTTGGCTGTCGAGCTGGCCCGGCCGCAGGCACCGCACACGCTGTATTTGTTCGACGAGCCGACGACGGGTCTGCATTTCGGCGATGTCGAGCGGTTGCTCGCGGCATTTTTGCGGCTGCGCGACGCGGGACACAGCGTGCTGGTGGTGGAACATCATCTGGATGTCATCGCGGCGGCGGACTGGGTGATCGAGCTCGGCCCGGGCGGCGGAATCCATGGCGGCAAGCTGGTGGCCGTGGGGCCGCCGGAGGTGATCCGGAAAAACAAGAAATCGCCCACTGGCCGTGCCTTGGTGGCGAGCAAGCTTCATTGACGAAGTGGGGAGATTTCCCGAATTTCCGGTGGACAATCCCGCCGCCGGGCGGTAACGACCATGCCCCCAAGGGAATGTTTGTTTCCAAGGCACCTGGCAGAGTAGCTCAGTGGTAGAGCAGAGGACTCATAAGCCTTTGGTCGGCGGTTCAAATCCGCCCTCTGCTACCAGGTGCTTTTGAGTGGGAGCGACACGGGCTTCGATCGCCTCGGCGGAGTGCTCGGTCATGTCATGAGAAAAAGGAAGTCACACATGCTGGAGGGTTAGGAGTTTCTCACGCGTTGTGGGCGATTTTGATCCGGGGTGAGCGGGTTCTCGCCGAGCTGGGGCTCGGCGCTCCCGGGGCGGGGACAGGAAGAAGTGCGGGTGCCGCTCGGCAGGGACGATTTATGCCGCTGGCGGCAAGTGGGCGGACCGGGGCGGATGGCAGCCCTACTGGATGAGGCGATCAGGATGAGGGCGCGGGTTCGACAAATGACTGCTTCCGGTTCATAGTGCGAAGCCCCCCACGGTTCCGGCCGTTTTGCCCCCTCCCCCAATGCAAGAATTCCACCTCGCCCTCGCCTTTTTCCTCCTGTTGAACGTGGTCGCGGGATTATTGCGGATCATCCGAGGTCCGGCACCGGCGGACCGGATGATGGCGGTGCAGTTGTTCGGGACCACCGGGGTGGCCGTGCTGCTGATGCTGGCGCAGGGGCTGCAGGCACCGGATCTGCGGAATGTGGCGCTGGTTTTTGCGTTGCTCGCGGTGCTGGCGACGGTGGCCTTCGTGCGGGCTTCCGGGGTGGAAAGGGGAGGGGAGTGAGTGCGTTCTTGAATGGGATTGGCATCGGGCTGTGCGGGATCGGGGCCTTGTTTTTCTTGGCGGGGACGCTGGGGCTGCTGCGATTTCCGGACACGCTGAGCCGGCTGCACGCGCTGACCAAGGCGGACAATCTCGGGCTGGGGTGCATCGTGCTCGGGCTGGCGCTGGAGGACGGATCGTGGGCGGTGGCGGGGAAGCTGGGGATCATCTGGCTGCTGGCGCTGCTGGCGGGAGCGAGCGCCTGCTACCTGATTGCGCGGCACACGGATGAGGAACGGCAGGGAGGTGGAAAATGATTGGGATGCTGTTGGACGGCTTGCTCGCGGTGACGCTGGTCGCGCTGGCGTGGCGGGTGCTTCACGCGCCGGAATTGTTCGAATCGGTGGTGATTTTTATCACGCTGGGCCTGCTCATGGCCATCGCATGGGCGCGGCTTTCCGCGCCGGACATCGCGCTGGCGGAGGCGTCGATCGGCGCGGGGCTGACCGGCGTGCTGCTGCTCGACACACTGAGGGCGCTGCACCGGGGCTGGGAAAACGACGCGGTGCGGGAGCCGGAGCGGCCATGGCGGGCGGGTTGGCCGGCGGTGGCCGCGACGGGCGTGCTCGCGGTGGTCTTGTGCGTGGCGGTTCTGGCGGTGCCGGGGGGCTCGCCGGGCTTGGTGGCCGAGGTGCGGGAGCGAATGCCTGACAGCGGTGTCTCGCAGCCGGTCACCGCGGTGCTGCTGAATTTCCGCGGCTACGACACTTGGCTGGAGCTCGGGGTTTTGCTCATCGCGGTGATCGGCGTGCTTTCACTGCGCGGTGCGCCCGGGTTGACGGCCGCGCCGCCGGGCCAGGCGGGGGCGCTGCTCTCGTGGCTGGCGCGGTTGCTTGTGCCCGTGGTGGTGCTGGTGGCGGGCTATCTGTTATGGCTGGGCAGCAGCGCGGCGGGCGGCGCTTTCCAGGCGGGTGTGGTGCTGGGTGCGGGCGGTGTCCTGTTATGGCTGGCGGGCCACCGGCCGGTGACCCGCGAGTGGCAATGGAAGCTGCTGCTCGCAATCGGGTTTTTCTGCTTTTTCGCGGTCGGAGTGGGCTTGATGGCGGGTGGCCAGTTGCTGTTGGAGTTTCCGGTCGGTTGGGCGGGACCCTTGATCATGCTGATAGAAACCGGGGCGGCGCTCTCGATCGGGGGCACGATGACCGCCTTGTTCATCGGACTGCATTTTCCGGTGGCTGGAAAACCCAGCGGAGGGGCGCACACCGGATGATCACGCAGGACCAAATTTATGGCATCGCGGCGGTGCTGCTGTTTTGCCTCGGGCTGCACGGGGTGGTGGCGCGCCCGGACATCCTGCGCAAAATTATCGCGCTGAACCTGATGGGTGCGGGCGTTTTTTTGTATTTTGTCAGTGTGGCGCAGAGGAATGCGGAGGAGTTCGCCGATCCGGTGCCGCACGCGATGGTGCTGACCGGGATCGTGGTGGCGGTGAGCGCCACCGCCTTCGCGCTCGGTCTCGCGCGGCGGCTGACGGGGCTGGACGAGGGTGAAAAGGAGGGGCCGCGCCGATGATCACCCTGCCGATCCTGTTGCCATTCGCGGGAGCCCTGCTGGCTTTCGTATTGACCGGCCACCGGGCCGCCGCGGTTGCCACCGTCACGGCGGTGGCGACGCTGGCCGCGGTGCTGCGGCTGGCTAACGAGCTGCGGCTGGAAGGGGTGCAACGGTATCTGTTAGGTGGCTGGCCGGCGCCGCTGGGCATCAATTTGCAGGCGGACGGCCTGAGCCTGGTCATGCTGCTGATGACCGCGGCGGTGGCCACGCTGATTACGATTTATGCGGCGGCGTATCTCCGCGGGCGGCCGGTGCAGCGGTTTTTCTGGCCCTTGTGGTTGTTTCTCTGGGGCGGGCTGAACGCGCTCTATCTATCGGGGGATTTGTTCAATCTCTACGTTGTGCTAGAAATTGCCGGTTTATCCGCGGTTGCGCTGGCGGCGCTGGCGGGAAATCGCGCGGCGCTGACGGCGGCCTTGCGCTATCTCCTCGCCGCGATGGTCGGCTCGATGTCCTATCTGTTGGGGGTGGGCTTGATTTATTCCGAGTATGGCGTGCTGGATCTGGCAACGCTCGCCGGGGTGCTCCAGCCGGGGTTGACGACGTCGGTGGCCCTCGGGCTGATGATGCTGGGGCTGCTGTTGAAGACGGCGCTTTTCCCGCTGCATTTCTGGCTGCCGCCCGCGCACGCCTCGGCGCTGGCACCGGTGAGCGCGGCGCTTTCCGCGCTGGTGATCAAGGGCAGTTTCTATCTGGCGCTGCGGCTGTGGTTTTTTGTTTTTCCGGCGGTGGTGACCTTCGAGGCGGGGCAACTCGTCGGCGCGCTGGGGGCCGCGGCGATCCTCTGGGGCTCGCTCCAGGCGCTACGCCAGCGGCGCTTGAAAATGCTCATCGCCCACTCGACGGTCGGGCAGGTGGGGTATCTTTTCCTGATTTTCCCGCTGGCCACGGTGCCGCTGGCCGCGGGTGGTCCGGTGCCGTGGATCACCGAGGCGGCGGTGGGCGGAATCTATCAGGCGTTGTCGCACGGCTTCGCCAAGGCATCGCTGTTTCTCGCCGCG
This sequence comes from Akkermansiaceae bacterium, assembly GCA_040880785.1. Lineage (GTDB taxonomy): Bacteria > Verrucomicrobiota > Verrucomicrobiia > Verrucomicrobiales > Akkermansiaceae > Luteolibacter. The sequence goes on from JBBEEL010000071.1 coordinate 6,391, forward strand.
GGAGTGATCGTCAGCGCGGCGGGCAGTGACCAGCTCAGCTCGCTGCGCGACATCGCGGGACGGTTGCCGCTGACGACCTTCGCCTTCGCGCTGGCGGGCGTGAGCCTCATCGGCTTGCCACCGAGCGGGGGCTTCGTGGCGAAGTGGATGATCTTGAAAGCCATCATCGCGAGCGGCCAGTGGTGGTGGGTGCCGGTGGTCCTGAGCGGTAGCCTGCTCACGGCGGGTTATGTCTTTCTGATGATCCGCTGGGCCTTCAAGCCGGCGATCGTAAAGTTATCGCTCAAGCCCGTTTCGCTCACGCTGCAAGTGGTGCCGCTGGTGCTTGCGATGCTGGCGGTGTTGATCGGATTGATTGTGGATGAGCCGGTGAAGCTGCTGGAGATCGGCACGCCGTTTATCACGGAAGGAGGGGCACCATGACCATGGAATTTTGGCTGCCGCTGCTGGTGCTGGCGAGTTCGTTGGTCACCGGGGTGGTGATCTTTTTCATCGATGAGGCACGGACGACGCTGAGGACGGTTCTGAACATGACGGGCGCCGTGTTGAAACTCGCCGGAGTGGCTTACATGGTGTGGTGGACCTTCCAGGAAGTGGAGTTCGAGGCGCGGGTTCCGATCGCGCTGGGATTTGATTTCCTGCTGCGGGTGGATTTGCTCTCGTTGTTGTTCGTGAGTCTATCAAGCGTGTTGTGGTTCATCACCACTCTCTATGCGATCGGGTATCTGGAGGGCTCGCCGCACCGCACACGGTTTTTCGGGTTCTTTAGCTTGTGCGTGACCGCCAGCACCGGCATCGCGCTGGCAGGTAATATCATTACTTTTTTCATCTTCTTCGAGTTTCTGACGTTGGTGACCTATCCGTTGGTGGTGCATCGCGGCACCGAGGCCTCGCTGCACGCGGGGCGGACCTATCTCTGGTATACGATCAGCGGCGGCACGATTCTGTTTCTGGGGGTTGTCTGGATCAACGTGTTGGTCGGGCCGGTGGACTTCGGCAACACCGGCGAGCTGGCGGAACTGGGGCCGGAGCACCGCGGAACGTTGCGGGTGATTTTCGGCATCCTCATCGCCGGACTGGGGGTGAAAGCGGCGCTGGTGCCGCTGCATGGCTGGCTGCCGGTGGCGATGGTTGCTCCGGCACCGGTGAGCGCGCTGCTGCATGCGGTGGCGGTGGTGAAGGCCGGAGCCTTCGGCATCGTGCGGGTGGTTTACGACGTCTATGGCGTGGGCTTCGCCGAGTCGCTGGGGGTGCTTTTACCACTGGCGATTCTAGCGTCTATCACCATCATTTATGGTTCGCTGCGGGCGCTGGTGCAGGACGATCTGAAGAAGCGGCTCGCCTACTCGACGATCAGCCAGCTTTCCTATATCACCTTGGGGGTGGCGACGCTCGGCACGCTCGCGACCACCGGCAGTCTGGTGCATTTGGTCCATCAAGGGATCATGAAAATCACGTTGTTTTTTTGCGCCGGAGTGATCGCGGAAACGCTCGGGCTGCACCGTGTCAGCGAGCTGAACGGCATTGGCCGGCGGCTGCCGTTGACGATGGTGGCGTTCACGGTGGCGGCCTTGGGCATGATCGGGCTGCCGCCGCTGGCCGGGTTTATCAGCAAGTGGTATCTGGCGCTCGGCGGGGTGCAGGCGGGGCATTCGTGGATCGTCGGGGTTCTTATCATCAGCAGTGTTTTGAATGCGGCGTATTTCCTGCCGATCCTTTACGCGGCCTGGTTCAAGGAGGCGGATAACGGCTGGCCGCGGCAGCACGGGCGGCTGGAAACGTCATGGCTGTTGCTCGTGCCGCTGGTGGTTACGGCGGGCTTGTCCATCGTCGCGGGAGTCTGGGCGGGGTCGGATTATTCCCCGGCCGAACTCGCGCGGCGGATCGCCGATCTAACCTACGCGCCGCGGCTATGATCTGGATTTTCCCCATTCTGGTTCCCTTGTTAGCCGCGCTGCTGGTGGCGCTGCCGGTGAGGAAATGGCTCTTGCCGATGTGCCCGCTGCCCGCTTTGTGGCTGGCCTTGTTCGGGCCGGCCGACGGGGGGGCGGATGTCGAGTGGCTGCTACTGGGGACGCGGTTCGGCTTTGGCGCGGCGGGGCAGATTTTCCTGCTCTTCACCAGCGTGTTGTGGTTGGTCGCCGGGATTTACGGTATGGGTTATTTGAAAGGTGATCCGCGGCGGGTGCGGTTCGACGGCTTTTTTCTGCTGACGATGACCGGGAATTTCGGGCTGATCCTGGCGCGGGACGTGCCGGGGTTTTACACGTTTTTCGCGTTGATGACCTTTTCGGGTTTCGGCCTGGTGATCCATGCCGGAACGGCGGCGGCGCTGCGGGCGGCGCGGATCTATCTGATCACGGCGGTGGCCGGAGAGGCGATGCTGCTGGGAGCGATTTTCCTCGCGGTGGGTGCGGCGGAGAGTGTGAGGCTTGAGGATCTGGGGCCGGCGGTGGCGGCGTCGGAATCGCGGAATCTCATCATTTTTCTGGCGTTTTTCGGTTTCGGCGTGAAGGCCGGGGTGCTGCCGCTGCATTTTTGGCTGCCGCTGGCCCACCCGGTCGCGCCGGTGCCGGCGAGCGCGGTGCTCAGCGGCGCGATGATCAAGGCGGGGCTGCTCGGCTGGCTGCATTTCCTGCCGTTGGGGCACGGGGTGTTTCCTGGTTGGGGGATTTTTTGTATCTTTGCCGGGATGGTCGCGGCGCTGGGCGCGGTGGTCGTGGGCACCATGCAGAACGACCCGAAAACGACATTGGCCTACTCCAGCGTCAGCCAGATGGGAGTAATGACACTCATCCTCGGGGTCGGCCTAACGATTCCGGGGGTGTGGCCGGCCGCCTTGCCGGTGCTGCTGCTTTACGCGCTCAACCACGCGTTGGCCAAGGGTGCCTTGTTTTTCGGGGCGGGCGTGGCGCACTCCACGGGCGGCGGCGGGCGGTGGTGGGTGATGGCCGGACTGGCGCTGCCCGCGCTGGTCGTCGCCGGTGCGCCGTGGACGGGTGGGAGCATGATGAAGTATGCCATCAAGGACCTGATCGCGGGGCTGCCGGTGTGGTTGGTTCCCTGGCTCGACTGGCTGCTGCCGCTTAGCTCCGCGGCGACCACGTTGCTGCTAGGGCGGTTCCTGTGGCTGGTGTGGCGTGATATGGGCGGGCGGCAGGAGGGCCGCGCCCATCCGCTGATGTGGGCTTCCTGGGTCGGGCTGCTAGGCGGAGTGGCCGCGGCGGTTCTCTTTGCGATCCGCCATTATGCGCTGGAGATCGCGAGCACTCCGTTTTCCTTGGTGGTGCTGTGGGGGAATGTCTGGCCGATTTTGCTAGGGCTGGCTTTGTTGCTGGGCCTTGGCCGCGGGTCAATCCGTGCGCGGCCGTTGGTTCCACCGGGCGATCTGGTGGTTTGGCTGGAACGTCTGTTGGGGCGGATGCGGCGGATCAAAGGGTTCCTGCCCGGCCCGTCGCGTTGGAAGATCAATTTGTTCGAGCCGTTGGAGCACTTGGCGGAAAGCGAGCGACGCCGCGATTTAACAAACCGGATGGAGGAGCGGATGCGTCACCGCAGCGTTCCCGGCGTTCTGTTTGTGCTGCTGGTGCTGGCTCTGGTGGCCTTGCTCATTTTTGGAACACCCGCGAGATGAGAATTAAAATCCAATCCTTGATCGTGCGGACGCTGGTTTTCACCGGGCTGTGGGCTCTGCTGAGCAAGAACGCGTGGCACGGCGCGCCGCTCATCGCGGTGGCGATTCTGGCGGGGGTGGCGGCGAGTTTCGCGCTGTGGCCGGTTTCCGCGTGGAGGTGGCGGTTTTGGCCGCTGCTGCGGTTCATTCCTTATTTCCTGTGGGCGTCGTTCACCGGCGGCATTGATGTGGCGCGGCGGGCGTTCTCGCCGAAAATGCCGCTCGACCCGGGGCTCGCCGAGTTTCCGCTGCGGCTTCGTTCGGAGGGGGCGCGGGTGTTTTTCGCCTGGACGGTGAGCCTGCTTCCGGGCACCGCGAGCGTGCGTTTGAGCGAGGAGCGGCTGAAGGTCCACGTGCTCGACCGACAGCTCCCGGTGATGGAGAAACTGCGCGAGCTGGAAGATCACATCGCGGCGCTTTTTGGGGAGAAGGGGGATTAGCTACGAAAAATGGTTCTTGCCGAGCTGGGGCTCGGCGTTCCCGGGGGGGGAGGCTAGCAGGACCAGGTGGGGCGCTCGGTTTCTAGCTGCATGGCTTTTCCGGTTAGGGGGTGTCGGAATGAGAGCTTCCAGGCGTGGAGTTGCAGTGGCGGGGACCCGGGGGCGAGGGTTTGGGTGTCGCCTAGCTGCTGGTTAGGGAGATACGCGGGATCGCCCGCGACCGGGAATCCGAGCTGCCAGAGGTGGACGCGGATCTGGTTGGTCCGGCCGGTGCCGAGCGTGGCTTCCAGCAGCGTGCTGCCGTCGGCGCAGCGCTCGATGACCACGAAGTCGGTGCGCGAGGGCAGGCCGTCGAGTTCGTCGATGCCGCGGGTGCCCATGACGTCGGGCTCGGCGGAAATGGGTGCCTCGGAGAAAAAGCGGTCCTGCGGCGGGTGGCCGAGCGCTCTCACGAGATAGCGCTTGTCCACGCTGCCTTCGAGAAATTGGCGCTGGAGCAGCCGGCAAAAATGGCGGGTGCGGGCGAAGAGCACGAGGCCGGTGGTGTTGGCGTCGAGGCGGTGGACTGGCCGCGGGTATTTCGGGGCGTAGGCGAGATTGAGGAAATGTTGGAGCGTGTTGCGGTGGAAACGGCCGCTGGCATGCATCGGCAGCGGCGCGGGTTTATGGACGACGAGGATGGCCTCGTCCTCATGCAGCACGCGGATGTCGGCGGAGACCGGCGGCTCGGTGTCCGGCGGGAAAACCTGCACCACCCGCTCGCCGCCGCGGACGCGGTGGTCCTTGCCGCGGACGGTGCCGCCGTAGTTTTGGAAACGCCCGGCATCGCAGCGGGCCTCCCATTCCGCCGCCGGGATCTGGGGGAAAATTTCGACGAGCACCTCGAGCAAGCTGCGGCCGTCATGGGCGGCGGGGATGTTGACGGGGCGGCGGTTTTCCAACGGCACGGAGCCCGGCAGCGGGTGGGTGGCCGCGGCGATGGTTGCTTGGATTTCCGCGATCCGTTCCGCCATCCGCTCGGGCGCGCTTTTGAAACAATGCGGGCAGCTCACGCCCTCGACATGCCGCGGGTCCTCCTGATCCGCGGCGTCGAGTGGGGCTTGGCAGGCGAAACAAAGCGCGTGGCCGGACTCGCGGAGCCCCGGGTCCACGCCGACGCGCTGGTCGAAGACAAAGCACTCGCCGTCGTAGTGGTCGCCGCCGCATTCCTCGAAGTATTTGAGGATGCCACCATCGAGTTGATAGATGTTGGTGTAGCCCTCGTTTTCCATGAAGGGACCGGCCTTCTCGCAGCGGATGCCGCCGGTGCAGAACATGACGACCGGCTGGTCCTTGAGCGCCTCGGGCAATTTCCTAACTGCGTCGGGGAACTCGCGGAAGGTGTTGATGTTGGGAATGATCGCTCCCTTGAATGTGCCGAGTCTCACCTCGTAGTCGTTGCGGGTGTCGAGCAGGGTGACGGGGCGGCCTTCGTCGAGCCAGCGCTTGAGTTCGGCGGCGGCGATTTTGGGCGAGGTGTAGTTGGCCGGGCGGATGCTCTCCATGCCGAAGGAAATGATTTCCTTTTTCACCCGTACCAGCATGCGGTTGAAGGGTTGTTTGTCGCTGATGCTGACCTTTGGTTCGAGGGCTTCGAGGCCGGGGATGGCGCGGAGCAATGCCAGCAGGCGGTCGATGGATTCGGCGGCGCCGGCGACGAACAAGTTGATCCCTTCGGTGCTGAGCAGGATGGTCCCCTTGAGATTCCATGACTTACATGCGGCGATGAGTTGCTCGCGCAGGTCCTTGAGCCCGGAGAGTTCGGCGAAACGGTAGGTGGAGATGTTCGTGACGGCAGGCACTTCGGAAAAACAGCACGAAGCCGCGCGGCTTGCAAGTCCCCCGCGCGGGTCTCAGGTTTCCCCCCGTGCGGCGGGTTGCCAGCGTCGGAAAGGTCTTTTTTCGTTAGGCGAACAATTTCGTGAGCGCGACTCCCTTGTCGGCGAGTTTGAAGGGCCGCTTGGTGGGCGACATCAGGACGGTTTCGTAGGGAAGACCGAGGGCGTAGGCGATGGTGGCGTTGAGATCTTGGGGGCTGACGACGCCGTCACGGACCTTCGCACCGGTGGCGTCGGTGAGGCCGTGTTTTGTGCCGCCTTTGACGCCGCCGCCGGCGAGGACGCAGGAGAATGCGCCGGGGTGGTGGTCGCGGCCGTCGGAATGCTCGGTCTTGATCTCTGGGGTGCGGCCGAACTCGGTGGCGACGACGACGAGCGTGTCATCCAAGCGGCCGGACTTTGCCAAATCGGTGATGAGGGCGGCGTAGGCTTGGTCGAACTCTTGGCAGCGTCCGGCGACACCCGTGAAATTGTCGTAATGGGTGTCCCATCCGCCGAGTTGGACCTCGACGAAACGGACGCCGTTTTCCACCAGGCGGCGGGCGAGCAGACAGCCTTGGGAGAAGCGGCCGGAGCCGTAGAGTTCGCGGGTGGCCGAGGACTCCTGGTTGAGATCAAAGGCTTTGAGGTCCTTCGAGTTCATCAGGGAAATCGCCTCGCGGTAGAGTTCCTCGTAGGCCTTGACGTCCGGATTCGGGTAGCGGCCGTGGAACTGGCGGTTCATTTTGTCGGCCAAGCCGAGGCGGCGGTCGAAATCCTCCGGCGTGACATTGCCGGAGCGCGTCGAGTCTTGGAGCCCTTGTTCCGGGCTGCCGATGGGAGCGGCGGAATACTTGGCACCCAGAAACCCGCCGCCGGTGTGGTCCGGCGAGCTGTTGATCGCCACGAATCCGGGGAGTTCTGGGTGGATGCGGCCGCCGAGACGCAGCACCCATGAACCCAGCGAGGGATGCTTGATGGTCCCGCGCATGTCGTAACTCGTGTGCATGGTGTAGGCCCCTTGCTCGTGGGCCCCTTGGGTCGAGTTCATCGAGTTGATGACACAAACCTTGTCCATCACGCCGGCGGTTTTTTTGAGATAATGTCCCACCATGATGTCATCCGCGGCGGTGGTGATGGCCTCGGTTTTTCCCATCACATCCTTCCTTTTGGGCTTGGGATCGAAGGTGTCCACATGGCTCATGCCGCCACTCATGAAGAGGTAAATCACATTTTTCGCTTTCCCTCCCGTGGCAGTCGCGCCGGGAGCGGCGCTGGCAAGGGTGCCGCCAAGCATTGGAAACAAATGGACACCCAAGTAGGCACGCGCGGCGTTGGATGCAAATTGGCGGCGGGTCAGCTCGTCGGCTTTGTTGAATGGGTTCATGGGTTCAAATGGGGTTTATAAATGGGGTTTATTATTGGAGGAAAAGGAACTCGGAGGACATCACGAGTGCGGAAACGATGTTTTGCAAACCGGCGTCACCTTGTTGTTTGACCTCGTCGAGCATCCAGCTCATTTCTTCCGCGGAAGGCGGACGGTTGAGGATGGCGATGTAGAGGCGGCGGATTTTTTCGCGATCGGAGGAGGCACCTTCGAGCGACTTGTAGAGGTGGGCGGACGAGTTGTTAACGAGCTCGCGCTGGACGAAGCCGTTCATCAGGGAGAGCACTTGGCCGACATTCGGGTCGCGGCTGGAGGCGTCCACCACCTCGCGGTCGGACGCGCCGAAGAGATAGAGGAAATGCTCGCGGGGCGCGGGTGAGGGGAGCTCGGAGGCGCGGACCTTGGAATCGCGATTGTAGGTCCGGACTTCGTTCATCGCCATCATTGAGGCGTTATCGCCACCGCCGCCGCCGCTGTTTTTCACTTCACTGACGAGTTGGCCGAAATAGCTGCGGACCTCCGCTTCGGTTTCCAAGGCGAGGACCTCTCTGGAAAGTTGGGACATCGACTTTTGGCCGGTGAGCACCGGCCGGTTGGCGACATAGATCCGGTCGTCCAGGGTGCGGCGCGGGGCCTTGTCGGGATCGCCGGCGGCGAGCGTGATGAGCGAGTCCCAAATTTGTTCGGACGCGAGACGCTCGATTTTACGGCCGTGGAAATCGTCGCCGCCTTCGACCGAGGACGGGTTCGGGTTGGTGGCGAACTGGAAGGTTTTGGTGAGAAGCAATACTTGCTGGAAGGCGCGGAGGTCGTAGTCCAGCTCGACCATGAGCTTGCCGATGTGGCTGACGAGCGTCGGGTGGTTGGTCTTGGAGGGAGGGATGTATTCATCCGCGGGCTCGTAAATTCCCTTGCCCATGACGCGCTTCCACATGCGGTTGGCAATGACCGATGGGAACTGCTCGTTGGTATTGCTCACGATCCAGTCGGCGAGTTTCTCGCGGCCGTCGGAGTGGGAGCGTTTTTCGGACATGCGAACTGACCGGCCGAATGGGGTGCGGGCCCCGATCAGGGTTCCGGGTGTGCCGTCGCGGTATTGGTAGTCGGAGGGCAGATTGATGCTGCCGGCCCCACCGCCGGCGAGTGACATCCCGTAAATGCGATCCAACAAAACTTGTGCGACGAAGTATTCATCGCGGCGCTTCTCTCGATCATCCTGCAGCTCGCGCCACAATTTGTCCATTTTGTCGCGATTCATCATCCCTTGGCCATGGGTGAAAGCGGCGAGTTGATAAAAATCGTGGCGGTCAGTGGTGCCGAAAGGGTCGTCGTGGCACTGGGCGCACTCCATGCGGGTGCCGAGGAAAACGCGCATGGTGTTGGAGAGATTGTCCAGTGGCATGCCCCGGTCACGGGTATAGTAACCGACCGCGGCGGATTTCGGGTCCCAGCCATCGCCGGAACTGGCGAGCAAGCGGGTGGTGAATTCATTCCACGGCATGTTGTCTTCCATCGCGGTGCGGACCCAGTGGCGATAGGGCTCGTTGGTGGCGGTGGTGCCCGTGCGACCGTCGGTCACTCGCAATAGATCGAAGGCCCAGTTGGTCATGTGGCTGGAATATCCCTTGGAGGACATCAGATATTCCACCAAGGCTTCGCGCTTGGCGGTATCCTCGATTTCGAGAAAGGCGAGCGCCTCCTCGGCCGTCGGAATACGACCGACGGCGACGAGAAATGCCCGCCGCAGAAAGGTCGCGTCGTCGGTTACCTGGGGCACCGGGAGCTTTTTGTTGCGGTAAAACGAGGCGATGTGGTAGTCGATTTGCAGCGCCGCTTTCCTGAGATACGCGGGATCTTGCTGAGGCTTCGGATTCCCTTGAGCGGCGATTCCCGCAGTCAGGGCAAGCATCAGAACTAAGGTCTGGGTCATGGAACGTGTCATGGGTTTTTTGAGATTGGAAGGATCGTATCTGCTGAGATTATGATGTCAATTTCGCGTTTATTTCTTGGCTCGCAGCGAGTTGGCGGAGAATAGGAAGATCGGCAGCGGCCCAGGGGAGGGTGCCGAGTTGCTCCGGGGGACACCAAAGGAGGCGCTCGTGTTCGATGGCCCGTGGCTCCCCAGAGGCGATTGCGCAGCGAAACGGCATCAAGCGGATCTTCGTTCCGCCATAGCTCCAGATCACGGGGTCGAGCGGTGGGCCGATTGTGGCATGGATCTCGAGTTCCTCGTAAAGTTCGCGGGTGAGGGCCGCTTGTGGTGACTCGCCGGGATCGATTTTCCCGCCAGGAAATTCCCAGAAGCCGCCGAGGTGCTTTCCTTGGGGGCGCAGGCAAGCAAGAAAGCGCCCTTGGGGATCCTCGATTACGGCGCAAACGACGTCAGTCATGGTGATGTCAGCAAATAGCCAGGAAGCCAGCCTGCCCACAAAAAAAGCCACCGGATATCCCAGTGGCTTTTTTGAAATGGGCCGGATTGGCAGATCAGGCGAGGAGAGTGACTTCTTCGTCCTTGTCGCACTCCTTCTTGTCCTTGCACTTGCCAGCGAGGAGAGTGGCTTCTTCGTCCTTGTCGCACTCCTTCTTGTCCTTGCACTTGCCAGCGAGAAGAGTGACCTCTTCGTCCTTGTCGCACTCTTTCTTGTCCTTGCACTTGTCGGCGAGGAGAGCGGTGACTTCTTCGTCCTTGTCGCACTCTTTCTTGTCCTTGCACTTGTCGGCGACGGTGCCTTCTTCTTTTTTCTCTTCTTCCTTGTGCTTTTTATCACCCTTGCATTTGCCGCAATGAGCGATGGTGGATTCTTCTTTCTTATCCTTGCATTTGCCCTTTTCGCAATCGCTGGCGACGGCGGCGGGAATGATCATGAACGAAGCGCAGAGCGCGGTGAGGAGCAGTTTCATAATAGTAATAGTTGGTAGGTGTTGGAACGAGTTGGGGCAGATTAGCCGCCCATTTGAGCTGCGCCAGCGAAAATTATTCAGAAAAATTTCCAAAGCCAGTAAAATCGCCAAGCGCAACTCACTTATTGCTGGGCCCAGTCCAAAAAGTTTCTCCATAAAACCGGCTTTTTAGCAAGAACCCCTTGGAGTTGGGATTGCGCTTGGCCCGCGCCGTGTTCTCGCTTATTTCCCGCCGTCCTCCGTGTCTTTTTCCCTGCTCGCCACCGATCCCACCAGTTCCGCCCGCCGCGGCCGTCTGGTATTGCCGCATGGAACCGTGGAAACGCCGATCTTCATGCCGGTCGGCACGCAAGGCACCGTCAAGACCCTCCATCCGGCGGAACTGGAGCTTCTCGGAGCCCAAATCATCCTCGGAAATACCTACCATCTCTGGCTGCGGCCCGGCCACGACACGATCCGCGAGCTCGGCGGGCTGCATGGCTTCAGCACTTGGCAGAAGCCGATGCTCACCGACTCTGGTGGCTTCCAAGTCTGGTCGCTCGCGAAATTGCGGAAAATCACCGAAGAGGGCGTCCGCTTCCAAAACCACCTCGACGGCTCGAAAATGCTGCTCACCCCCGAGCTCAGCATGGAAATCCAGGCCTCGCTCGCCTCGGACATCGCGATGCTCTTCGACGAGTGCCCGCCCTACCCGTGCGACGAGGCCTACGCCGCGAAGTCCCTCGCCCTCACCACCCGCTGGGCTGCCCGCTGCAAGGAATGGGTCACCGCCAACGAGCCCCGCTCCGGCAGCGGCAGGCAGCAACATTTCGGTATCGTCCAGGGCTCCGTCTATGCCGGTCTCCGCGAGCAGTCCGCCCGCGAGCTCGTCGAGCTCGGCTTCGACGGCTACGCAATCGGTGGCGTTTCCGTCGGCGAGCCCGAGCATGAAATGTTCCGCGCCATTGAAAACGCCGTGCCATTCCTGCCCGCCGACAAGCCGCGCTACGCGATGGGGCTGGGCACTCCGCCGCAGATTTTGGAAATGATCGCCCGCGGCGTGGACCTATTCGACTGCGTGATGCCCACCCGCATCGCCCGCCACGGCATGGCCATGACCCTCGACGGGCCGATCAACATCAAGAACCTGATCCACGCCAAGGACCCGCGGCCGCTGTGTGAAAGCGCCCACCCACATGTCGCCGGATTTTCCCGCGCCTACCTCCGGCATCTCTTCCGTGCGGGCGAAATCCTCGGTTTGCGGTTGCTTTCCTTTCATAATCTGCATTTCTACCTGCGCCTCGTCGCCGGTGCGCGGGAAGCCATCAGTTCCGGGGACTTCCCCGGCTTCAAGGATTCCTTCATCCGGCGCTACAATCGATCCGAACTACCATGACTCAAAATTACGCCTTCATTCACAACGCCATCCTCGCTCAAACCAACGCACCGCCCGCCGGGGGTGCAGGCGGCCTGCTCGGCAATCCACTGGTCATGATGGTCCTCATGGTCGTCATGTTCTATTTTCTCCTGATCCGCCCGCAACAACGCCAGCGCAAGGAAATGGCTGCCCGCATCGCCGCGCTGCAAAATGGTGACAAGGTGATTACCACCTCTGGCATCCACGGCATTGTCCACAACGTGAAAGAACACACCGTGGTCATCAAGGTTGCCGAGGGCACCATGCTCGAGTTCGACAAACCGGCTGTCGCTTCGGTCAAGAAGAAGGAAGCGGCGGCCTGATTCCCGCTTCAATCTCTAATTTTTCCGCCCTCCGCGGGCTCACACGACGCTCCTACCCCATATGCTTGCTCTCACCGCTTTTTACCAAGATCCGCTGACACTTTTTGTCGTCGGACTGCTTTTGATGATCTTGTTCTTCTGGTATTTCGCCACCGAGATCGAGCGGCGCAAGCGGAATGTCGGTACGGTGCTCCTCATCGGCGTCTGCGGCCTTTGCCTGCTCGCTGTCACCCCGCCCCAAGAGCGGCTGAAGGGCGGCATTGACATCCTTGGCGGCTCCTCGTTCTCCCTCCGCATCCAGCCGAAGGAAACCGAGGAGGGCGAAAAAATGCCGATCACCCGCGAACAGGTCCAGCAGGCGATCTCCGTCATTGCCAAGCGTCTCGACGCCACCGGAGCTGTCGGCCCGCAGATCGCAAGACAGGGCGAGGACCGGATTTCATTGCAAATGCCCGGCGTCGAGCCGGAGCGGTCACAGGAAATCCGTGCCACCTTGGAAAAAGTCGCCAAGCTCGAACTCCGCGAGGTCCATCCGCGGACCGGTGAAGTCGGAGCCGACGGGAAAAACCTTGCCCAGCGCGTGACCGACGGCGACGAAATCGTCCCCGGCTACCGCGCCTACGTGGAACGGGGCAAGGACGAGGACGGCACCGCATACGCCCGCCCGATTCTGCTCAACCGCAGGATGGCCCTCGGCGGCATGGACATTGCCAACGCCACCCCTTCACCCAGCCGCGCGGACGCCGTCGCCATCACCCTCAACAGCGTGGGCACCGACAAGATGATCGCCCTGACCAAGGACATGCGCCAGGGCAGCGACCGCATCGCCATCGTCCTCGACGGCGACGTCATCAGCGCGCCGACCGTCCAGCAAACGCCGCTCGGGAAACAATTCGAGGTTTCCGGACTGAGCGAGCCCGGTGAGGTCCAGAGCCTGGCCAACGCGCTGATGAACCCGCTGGAAAACGCGCTCGTCGTGGAGTCTGCCAGCGAGGTGTCCGCCACGCTCGGCTCCGCGGTGGTCAAGCAAGGCATCTGGGCCGGCATCTGCGGCCTCGCGGTCACCTTTGTTTTCATCCTTCTTTACTATCGCACCGCCGGCATCATCGCCGCCTTCGGACTGATCGTGAACGGCATCATCTTGTTTGGCGTGATGGCGATGTTCGGCTTCCCCTTCACGCTCCCCGGCATCTGCGGCATCATCCTTTCCATCGGCATGGCCGTGGACGCGAACGTCCTGATCTACGAACGCCTGCGTGAAGAACTCGTGGGCGGCAAGGTGCTGAAAAGCGCTATCGGATCGGCCTACGACAAGGCGTTTACCGCTATTTTCGACGCGAACATCACCTCGCTGATCACCGCCATCATCCTCTACGCCACCACCACCGGAGCCATCCGTGGTTTCGCGGTGACCCTCACCATCGGCATCCTCGCCTCGATGTTCTCGGCCATTCTGGTGACGCGCGTCCTCTTCCGCTGGGGTATCGACCTCAATTTCCTGCGCAAACTCTCGTTCCTCAACCTCGTCAAGGCGACCAAGTTCGACTTCCTCGGCAAGCGCCGGATCTGCGGGGTCATTTCGCTCGCCCTCTTCGCGGTCAGCATGATCGGCTTCGTCTCGCATCGCGAAGACGCGCTGGGCATCGATTTCACCGGCGGCACCATCATCCAGTTCCAGCTGGGCGACGCGGCCGTCCCGGTCGATGAGGTCAAGAAGACGCTTGATTCGCTGCCCTTGACCCGCGCCGCCTATCCGCAGGAAGTGAATAACATCGCCACCGGCAGCCTGCTGAGTATCCGGGTCGATGCGCAGGACGTGGCGCTCATCGAGGACAAGCTGCGAGAAACCTTTCCTTTGCTCGGTGAAAGACAGACTGGGCCCGATGGCGAAGAGCGCTATGTCGTCCAAGCCAGTAAGGAGGAAATCTCATCGCTCGCTGGCAGCGGCTTCGTCCGCGAGTCGTTGCTTGCCTTGGGGCTTGGGCTGCTTGGTATTTTCCTCTATATTACCGTCCGCTTCGAGGTCTCCTTCGCCGTTGGTGGCTTCGTCGCGATTCTCCACGACGTGATCATTTCCGTCGGCATCATCGTCCTCTTCGGCGGTGAACTCTCGCTCATCCACGTGGGAGCCATCCTCACCATCGCCGGTTACTCGATCAATGACACCATCGTCGTCTTCGACCGCATCCGCGACACCCTGCTCTACCGTCACGGCAAGACTGAGGATGTCATGAACGAGGCCATCAACGCCACGCTCTCGCGGACCTTGCTCACCTCCGCGACGACCATCGTCACCGTGGCCATCCTCTCGATTTTCGGCGGCGCTGGCCTGCGGGATTTCTCAATCATGATTCTCATCGGCCTGGTTGTCGGCACTTACTCCTCGGTCTTCGTGGCCGCACCGATCACCCTCTGGTGGAGTAACCGCAAGGGCGGTAGCCTGCGCAAGGACGTGCTCGCCACCACCGTCAAGGCGGAGACCATCTCCGCCGCGCCCTGATTTTCGCAGGCCCTGCCAGTCGAGACCTCCGGTGCCCGGCTGCGGGCCGCCGGAATCTCGGCTTCATCTGACGGGCTTATTTTGAAAAAAATAATTCGCAGCGTTAGGTTTCGGCCGACCTTTGAGTATAATGTCACATGTTATTCCGCACCTGCCTCATCCTCCTTTGCGCCACCTGCTTCGCATTCGGTGAGACACGTGTTTGGAAAAGCGCGGACGGCACCCGCAGCGTCCAAGGCGAGTTTATCAAACGGGACGCCAGCGCCGTCACCATCCGCACCGGCAACGGCCAGGAACGCATCATCCAACTCTCGCAACTCCATCCCGACGAGCGCCGCTGGCTCAAGCTCCACCATCCGCTCGACGGCTCCCCGGACCCCGCCGCAGTCTTCGACACGCTCACATTCAAGGACACCCGCGACTCCACGCTGGCCAAGCTGAAGGCCAGCAAGATCGTGGAAATGACCGCCCATGAGACCTTCATCGGCCGCTCCGGCCTCAACGGAGTTTTCAGCACCCGCCAGAAAATCGGCGACCTCGGCGCCTCGCTTTATTTCGACTGGACCCCCGCGGGGACACTCAAGGAAATCACCCTCCAGACCGAGACCATTCAGGCACAGGAATACCGCACGCGGCTCGAGCCGGGATGGAAGGCATTCGTCGAACTGCTCAGCATACTTTACGGGCTACCCGAGCAAAAAGGGCCCCTGCCTCAAGCAAATTCTCTCGCCGATGGGTCATTCATGCCCTCCCACCTTTGGCTGCTCGAAGGCGGAGGAAGCGCCCTGCTCGGAACCGCCCGCGACGGAGATAAATTCCAGCTCGTCGTTCGCTTTACCCAGAAAATCGCGGGCCGCGTCGAGCTCCCTTGAGCGGTTTCTGGGCTTGAAAATTCCCTCCCGATCCGGAAACTCCGGCCATGGCCGAGCTTGATCTTTTTTCCTCAATCCCCGTTCCAGGTCCGCAGGCCCGCATCCGCGAGCTGCGCGCGGCGCTCGACCACCACAACCAGCTCTATTACGACCAAGCCGAGCCCGAGATCTCCGACGCGGAATACGATAAACTCTTCCGCGAACTTGAACAACTCGAGGCCAAGCACCCCGAGTCCCACGACCCGAACTCGCCCACCCTGCGCGTCGGTGGCGCACCCATCGAGGGATTCCAACAAATCCAACATCCCGTCCCGATGCTCAGCATCGACGATGTGTTCGAACTCAGTCCTAAGGAAGTGGAGGCTTTGTCAGATCGGGAGGTCGATAAAGTCGGCAGAAGGTGCGCGGAAAACGAACTGATCACCTTTTACAAGCGCCTGCAGAAAAACCTCGGCCGCAAGGACATCGCCGTCACCGTCGAGCCGAAGATCGACGGCGTGGCCGTCTCCCTCCTTTACCGCGACGGCCAGCTCGCCTACGCCGCCACCCGCGGCGATGGCAACCGCGGCGACGACGTCACCCACAACGTCCGCACCATCCGCAGCATCCCGCTGCATTTGAAAGCGGCTGCCGCGACGCAACCGAATCCTCCCGCGCCGATGGTTGACGTGGACGAGATCCTTCCCTATCTTGAAGGTCATGGACGGCAGCCAACAAGCACAGGAACTGGCAGACAGGCTCCGCACAGCGCGGAAGAAAGCCTGGCGCGAAGGCTTCTCAATGACTTCCGAGCAAGCGATGGAGCAGATGTTTCGCAACGGCTCCGACAGGAAGCCCAATCCGTGGTATCGTGGGCACGGGAAAACGGACGACTCATCGACCCAAGGGAATTCGGCAGACTCGTCGCTCGTCACCCTCAGCTAGGAGGGCAGTCCGAGCACACCGTTTGCCACATTCAAAGCCGACATCGGGTGATCAAGTTCACCCTACCGCCAAACTTCGGCGCGCAGGGAGACGCGCTGGCATACTTGCGCAACCTCAAAGCATCAAACACGCTTTTCGGCGACGATATCTTTTTGCATGGAGTGCTAGAGACCCGCCGAGGCCCCGCTTTGGTCACTTCCCAACCATTTGTTCCCGGCGATGCACCTACGCCTGGCGAAGTCGAATCATGGTTCAAAGCGAACGGCTATCGCTCTGTAGGACACAATCGCTGGAGAAACGATGCCTCCGGAACTGATGTCGCCGACGCCCACATCGGTAACCTCATCAAAACCGCCGGTGGCGAACTTATCCCCATCGACCTCCAGATCCTGTCGGATTCTTCCCCCGATTCCCAATCTCTAATCACGAATTTCCCTTCCCTCCTCGAAGTCCGCGGCGAGATCTTCATGCCAAACGAGGCCTTCGCCGTGCTCAATGTCGAGCGCGACGAAGCCGGCCTGCCCACCTTTGCCAATCCACGCAACGCCGCCGCCGGCACGCTCAAGCAGCTCGACCCACGGATCGTCGCCAAGCGCCCGCTCGCCTTCCTCGCCCATGGCCTCGGTGCCTACGACGGGCCGCCGCTGGACTCGGAGCACAATTTCCACCATCTCCTGGGCGCGCTCGGAATCCCACAAAATTACCCGATCCACACCACGCACACACTCGAAGAAATGTTGGCCGCGGTGGCCGAAATCAACCATGGGCGGCACGCCCTCGACCACGGCACCGACGGCGCGGTCATCAAGGTGCTCGACCGCGCCGAGCGCGAAAAACTCGGAGCCACCTCGCGCGCTCCGCGCTGGGCCGCCGCTTACAAGTTTCTTCCTGAACAAAAGGAAACCACGCTGGAGAACATCATCATCCAAGTCGGCCGCACCGGGGTGCTTACCCCCGTTGCCGAGCTCACCCCTGTGCTCATTTCCGGCTCCACCGTCGCCCGCGCCACGCTTCACAACCAGGACGAGATCGACCGCAAGGACATCCGCATCGGAGCCACCGTGCTCATTGAAAAAGCCGGCGAGATCATCCCCGCCATCGTCAAGGTGATCCGTCACGCGGAGGGAGCCCCGCCATTTTCCCTCTACCACAGCGTCGGCGGCCAATGCCCGTCCTGCGGCGGCCCGCTCACCCGCGAGGAGGGATTCGTCGCCTGGCGCTGCACGAATTTCGAATGCCCCGCCCAAGCCGTAACCCGCATCACGCACTTCGCCGCGCGCAAGGCGCTCGACCTGGACGGCCTCGGCGAAATCGTGGCCGAGGCGCTCGTGCGCCATGGCCATTGCACCACCGCCCTCGACCTGTTCCGCCTCGACGAGGACACGCTCGCAAACCTGAACCTTGGCACCGATGAATCCCCACGCCGCTTTGGCGAGAAAAACGCCGCCAAGGTGCTCTCATCGCTCGAAGCCGCGAAATCCAAGCCGCTGCACCGCTGGCTTTTCGCCATGGGCATCCGTCAGTTAGGCGAAGCCGCGGCCAAGGAGCTCACCCGACTCCACCGCACGTTCGACGAGATCCGCGAGTCGCCCATCCTCGAGGAGCTCCTCAAGGACACCCGCGCCACGGCAAAGAAAAAGAACGATTTCCTCGCGCGCTACGCCATCACTGGCGACGTCGGCCCCGCCGTCGCGGAATCGATCATCACCTTTTTCAAATCCCAGGCCGGCCTGCATGTCCTCAAGCGCATGAAGGAATTTCAGATCGATCCCGTTGCGGACAACTATTTGCCTGTCGCCGCCGAGGCCGATCTATCCGCCCTGCCGCTCGCCGGGAAAACCTTCGTCATCACCGGTACCCTCAGCCTCGACCGCGACACGATGAAAGAGCTCATCGAGTCCAAGGGTGGCAAGGTCAGCGGTTCGGTGTCCGCCAAGACCGACTACGTCCTCGCGGGCGAGGGCGGCGGTTCCAAACGCGACAAGGCCGAGAAACTTGGGGTAAGCATCATCGACGAGGAGATGCTCCGACAAATGATCTGATGCGCGCACGTGGCCCGGG
>JBBEEL010000072.1:0-16990 GCA_040880785.1 Akkermansiaceae bacterium
CTGATCGGCCAGATCGACGTGGTCAACCAGAAGGCCATCTACTACTCTGACGACGACAAGTTCGGCTCCACCTACACGGTAAAGGAGCTTGAAGGCAAACAGATCGAAGAATGCCAGGCCGCTTACGACGAACTCCTCAATGCCGTCGCCGATGTCGATGACGCTGTCGGGGAAAAGTTCCTCAACGAGGAGTCCATCTCTCTGGAAGAACTCAAGCAAGGCATCCGCCGCGCGACCATTTCCAACCTCCTGGTGCCTGTCGCCGGTGGTTCCGCATTCAAAAACAAAGGCGTCCAGTATCTCCTCGACGCCGTCCTCGATTACCTCCCGAGCCCGCTCGACATCCCGGCCGCCATCGGCATGGATCCCGATGACCACGAGAAGCAAATCGAAGTCATCACCTCGGACAACGAAAAATTCGTTTCCCTCGCTTTCAAACTCTGGGCCGACAAGTTCGTCGGCAAGCTCGTCTTCTTCCGCGTCTATTCCGGCGTCATCAAAAAGGGCGACACCGTTTACAACCCGCGCACCCGCCGCAGCGAGCGCGTCGGCCGCCTGATCCGCATCCAGGCGAACGAGCACAAGGACATCGACGCCTGCTACTCCGGTGACATCGCCGCCATGGTCGGCATCAAGAATGTCACCACCGGCGACACCCTCGCCGCTGACAACCACGACGTGGTTCTCGAGCCCCCGACTTTCCCGGAACCGGTCATCTCGATGGCCGTCGAGCCAAGAACCGTCGCCGACCAGGAAAAACTCGGCATGGCGCTCGGCCGCCTCTCCGAAGAGGACCCGACCTTCATGGTCAAGACCGACGAGGAAACCGGCCAAACGATCATTTCCGGCATGGGTGAGCTTCACCTCGAGATCATCATCGACCGCATCCGCCGCGAATTCAAAGTCGAGGCCAACACGGGCGCCCCCCAGATCGCCTACCGCGAAACGATCACCCAAGCCGCTGGCGGCGAGGGCAAGCTGATCAAGCAATCTGGCGGCCGCGGCCAATACGGCCACGTCATCATTTCCCTCAAGCCAAACGAAAAGGGCAAAGGACTCACCATCGAGAACAAAGTCATCGGTGGCACGATCCCCAAGGAATACATCAACGCGGTTTACAAAGGCATCACCGAATCGATGACCAACGGCATCATCGCCGGCTATCCTGTCATCGATGTGCATGTTGAAATCCTGGACGGCTCCTATCATGACGTGGACTCGAACGAGAACGCCTTCACCATGGCGGCCATTTTCGCGATGAAAGACGGCTTTAAGAAAGCCAAGTCCATCCTCCTCGAGCCGATCATGGCCGTGGAAGTATCCACCCCCGACGATTACCAAGGTGACGTCATGGGCGATCTCAGCCGCCGCCGCGGACAGATCCAAAACACCGAGTCCAAAGGCAAGCTCTCCATCGTGCATGCCAATGTGCCGCTCAAAGAAATGTTCGGCTACTCCACCGCCGTTCGCACCCTCTCCTCGGGACGCGCTTCCTATGCGATGACTCCATCGCATTTCGAGCAAGTCCCAACCAGTATCGTCGAAGAAATCGTCAGCGACCGTTTCGGTTGATTTCTCGCCCTGTAGACCCACCACGTAAACCGTCAAACAACTCTCCACCATGGAAAATCAGAAAATACGCATCCGCCTGCGCGCCTTCGACCACCGCGCGATCGACCGCTCCGCCCAAGAAATCGTGGAGACCGCCAAGCGCACGGGTGCCCGTGTCGCCGGCCCGATCCCGCTTCCGACCCGCATCGAAAAATTCACGGTGAACCGTTCGGTCCACGTGAACAAGAAGTCGATGGAGCAGTTCGAAATCCGCACTCACAAGCGCCTGCTCGACATCGTCGATCCGACCGCCCGCACCGTGGACGAGCTCAAGAAGCTCAACCTTCCAGCCGGTGTTGACATCACCATCCGCATCTAAGCCGGCTCTCCGCCATCTTTGATCCTCTATCTACAATCCTCTATCTCTTATCCAGCCATGTCACTCGGCCTCCTCGGCAAAAAAATCGGTATGACCCGCCTGTTCGACCAACAGGCAGGCATCATGCTCTCTGTAACCGTCATTGATGTTTCCGGTAATACCGTGCTTCAAGTCAAGACCCCTGAAACCGACGGTTACACCGCGGTCCAGGTCGGCTACGGCGATCAAAAGGAACAACGTGTTTCCAAGCCCGCTCTCGGCATCTTCAAAAAGGCCGGTTCGACTCCGAAGCGTTTCATCCAGGAATTCCGCTTCCTCAAGGGGGAAGAAGCTCCTGCGGTGCATCCCGGTCTTGAAACCTTCACCGCCGGCCAGTGGGTCGACGTGATCGGCAAGTCCAAGGGACGCGGTTTCCAAGGTGCGGTGAAGCGCCACGGATTCGGTGGTCTGAAAATGACCCACGGCTCCATGATGCATCGCAGAACGGGAGCCATCGGTTGCCGCTCGACTCCCGGCCGCGTTTGGAAAAACCAAAAGATGCCCGGTCACATGGGCACCACCCGCAGCACCGTGCAAAACCTCAAGGTCGTCGCCGTGCGTCCTGAAGATGGTGTCATCCTCGTCTCCGGCGCAGTTCCCGGCTCGAACGGCAACTACGTCACCGTCCGTCCCGCCAAGAAAAAGTCCGCCTGATCCGGTGGCATTTTAGAACCTTTCACGATTCACAGTCATGTCCGTTAAGACTTTCACCGCAGAAGACGCTCAGTCCGCCAATTTCGTATTGGTCGGCGCTGAGAAAGGTCGCCAAGCCGTTCACGATCTCGTGATCGCCTATCGCGCCAACCGCCGCACCGGCTCCGCTTGCACCAAGACCCGTGGCGAGGTCTCCGGTAACAACCGCAAGATCTACAAGCAAAAGGGCACCGGTAACGCCCGTCACGGCGACAAGCGCGCCCCGATCTTCGTCGGTGGTGGTGTGGTCTTCGGACCCCGTCCGCGTGACTACTCCAAGAAGGTTCCCAAGACCGTCCGCAAGCTCGCCCTGCGCCGCACCTTGGGTGACCTCGTCACCGCCGAGAAAATCCTGACCGTTGATTCGTTCTCGATTCCTGATGGCAAGACCAAGTCCTTCATCGCCGCCCTCGACGCCATCGCGCCACTCGGCAAGATCCTCGTGGTCGGAAATTCCTTCGACGACACCACTTACCTGGCCGCCCGCAACGTCGGCTACGTCCAGCTTGTCACCGCCACCGACCTCAACGTCGAGCAACTCCTCCTCGCCAACACGATCATCCTTGTGGGTGACGCAGTGCAAACTCTTGCGGCTCGCACCGCCTGAACCCCGGACCTAACACCGAGATCATGAAAGACATTTACCAGGTCATTAAAAACGTCCGCCTCTCCGAGAAAGCCACCATGCTGCAGGAGACTAACAACGAGGTCACCCTCGAAGTGGACCGCAAGGCCAACAAGCTTGAGATCAAGCACGCCGTTGAACAACTCTTTGGAAAAACCGTCCTGGCCGTTCGCACAGCCAACTATGACGGCAAACTCAAACGCCAGCGTCGTGCCGACGCCGGCCGCACCAACCACTGGAAGAAAGCAATCGTCCGTCTGAAGGATGGCGAATCGCTTGACCTCGTCTAAGCGGACTAACCGCAGCCCGAAACGAAACAATTCAACGTTCCGATTGTCATGCCCCTGAAAACTTTCAACCCGATCACGCCCTCCTTGCGCTACAAGCAACTCCCGTCCTTCGACGAGATCACCAAGAGCAAGCCCGAGAAGAGCCTCCTCACGCCGCTCAAGCGCAGCGGCGGCCGTAACAACACCGGCCGCATCACCACCCGTCACATCGGCGGTGGCCACAAACGTCACTACCGTCTGATCGACTTCCGTCGTGGTAAGCACGATGTCCCCGCAACTGTCGTTGGCATCGAATACGATCCAAACCGCACCTGCCGCATCGCCCTGATCCAATACCAAGACGGCCAGAAGTCCTACATCCTCGCTCCTCTCGGCCTCGAAGTCGGAACGACCGTGGTCTCCGGACAGGACGTCGCTCCGAAAACCGGAAACGCGATGCCGCTCAGCGCCGTGCCACTCGGCACCTCGATCCATAACATCGAGCTCATCCCCGGCAATGGCGGCAAGGTCGCCCGCGCCGCCGGCCAGCTCGCCGTGCTCTCCAACCGCGATGGCGGCTGGGCGCTGGTGAAAATGCCATCTGGTGAAATCCGCCGCTTCAACGATCGTTGCTTCTGCACCATCGGCCAAGTCGGAAACCGTGACCACATGAACGAGGTTTCGGGCAAAGCCGGCCGCACCCGCTGGCAGGGCGTCCGCCCGACCGTCCGCGGTATGACGATGAACCCCGTTGACCACCCGAACGGTGGTGGCGAAGGCAAGTCGAAGTCCGGTGGTGGTCGTCAGCACCTTCTCAGCCCATGGGGCCACGCGAAGGGTCAGAAGACTCGCAACAAGAAAAAGACCACCAGCGTCTTCATCGTCGAGTCCCGCCACAAGGCGAAGCGCAAGTAATTTAACAATCTAACGAACCTTCAATTATGCCACGTTCCCTCAAGAAAGGCCCTTACGTCGATCAAAAGCTCCTCGCTAAGATCGACGCCGTCGCCGAAGCCGGATCCGACCGCAAGCCCATCAAAACATGGAGCCGCAAGTCGATGATCACCCCGGATTTCGTCAGCCATAACTTCGCCGTCCACAACGGCAAGACCTTCGTTCCCGTTTACGTGACCGAAAACATGGTTGGCCACAAACTCGGTGAATTTTCGCCGACCCGCCTCTTCCGCACTCACGGCGGTATCGGCAAGAAGTAATCACTAACCGGTTCTATTCCTCACGCTCATGCGCTCCACTTTTCATCTCAACGCACTTGCCGCGGCCCTCGGGTTCTTGGCAACGGCCGGGATGTGCGTGGGCCAAGCGCCGACCGCCGGGGAATACCAGGAGATCATCCGCGATCTCCAGGACCAGAACCGCACCCTCCAGCGCAGCCTGGTCGAGGCGAACCGCGGCGAAAAGCAGGCCATCGAGCAACTCGCTCAGGTCCGCGAACGCCTCGGAGCCCTCGGCAAGAACCTGCTCGACGGGGGGGATGACCGCCTCGTCCAGGCCGCCGCGGACTTGCAAATTGCAAGCGAGCGCACTGCCGAACTGGAGAGTTCCGTCACGCGCCTTGCCGCCGCGATCAATGATTACCTCCGCCAAGCGGTGGTTTCCGATCCGGATGCGAGAGTTCGTGTAGAAACTTCGCTAAGAGAGCTTGACGCTGTCCTCGGACTGCGCCAGAAGCCCCGCCCCGATGTTCGGTCCGGCTCGTTGCAGCAGGCCCGAATCGTCAGTCTCGATCCAGAAAGCGGTATGTTGGTTTTAAACCTCGGCGAAAGCCAGGGCGCAAAAATCGGCATGACCTTTCGTCTCACCCGCGGGCTTCAGCCCTACGGTAAAGCCATTCTCGCCGACGTCCGCAAGGGCGTCAGCGGCGCCTTTGTCGAATCTCTCGACAACGTCGCCGAATCTCCACGCACCGGCGATCTCGCCGTCCTCGAAACACAAGCATCCGCGCAGTAACCACTCACGTCCGACGACCCATGGAAGTCAAAAGCATCACCAAATACGTTCGTCTCTCGCCCAAAAAGGCGCGCGACGTCGCCCGCGAAATTCAAGGCCTCCCCGTATCGAGTGCCCTCGACATTTTGACCTTCACGCCCAAGAAAGCTGCCCAGCTCATTGGCAAGACTCTCAAGACTGCCATCGCGGACGCCGAGAACAACTTCTCGCTCGACGCCAGCACCCTTGTCATCAAGGAAGCTGTCATCGGTGGCGGACCGACACTTCGCCGCTTCAAGCCGCGCGCCAAGGGTTCCGCCGGTCCGATCATCAAGCGCACCAGCCACATCTCCATCACTCTCACCGGCTCCGCTCCGGAAAAGAAAAAGAAAGTCGCCCGCAAGGCCGCTCCGAAAACAGAAGAAGCTCCGGCCGCCGCAGCTGCCGCCGCTGAAGAAGCCTGAAATCCTCTCAACTAATCTCATCCTTCACCGACCATGGGCCAAAAAGTAAATCCGATCGCATTCCGTCTCGCCGTCAACAAAGACTGGCGCTCGAAGTGGTATGCCAGCGGCAAAGACTACACCGATAAGCTCCACGAGGATCTCGCGATCCGTGGCTACCTCAAGAACAAGCTTGTGAATGCTGGACTGGCCCGTGTGGTCATCGAGCGTGCATGGAACAGCGTTCGCGTCACTCTCCACACTTCCCGCCCCGGCCTGATCATTGGTCGCCAAGGCAAGGAAATCGAAGTGATGACCAAGGATCTCACCGGCCTTTGCAAAGGTGCCCAGGTGAAAATCGACATCATCGAGATCCGCAAGCCCGAGCTCGATGCCCAGTTGGTCGCCGAGCAAATCGCCGTGCAACTTGAACGCCGGATTTCCTTCCGCCGCGCCATGAAACGTGCCTTGCAGACCGCCATGGAATTCGGTGCCGAAGGCATCCGTCTCCGTTGCGCCGGCCGCCTCGGCGGTGCGGACATCGCCCGTTCCGAAAGCTACCGCGAAGGCAAAGTGCCTCTCCAAACCCTGCGTGTCCCGCTCGACTACGGCTTCGCCGAAGCCCGCACCCTTTACGGCATCATTGGCGTCAAGGCTTGGGTCAACAAAAAGGAAGACGATGGCACCGGTGGTAAACCGCAACAAGGTGGCCGTGGCGACCGCGGAGATCGCGGCGACCGTGGTGGCCGTGGCGGAGATCGCGGAGGCGATCGTCGTCCCCCGCAAAATCGCAACTGATTTCATTCAAATTCTTTAATTCTAATTCTAACTTTTCCTAGGAGGACCGATCCATGCCTTTGATGCCCAAACGAACCAAGTTCCGCAAGAGCCACCGCGGAAGCCGCTCTGGCAATGCCCAGCGCGGAACCACCGTCGCCTTCGGTGACTTCGGTCTGCAAACCCTCGACCGCGGATGGATGACCAACCGCCAGATCGAAGCTTGCCGGATCGCGATCAACCGCTCACTGAAGCGGAAAGGAAAAGTCTGGATCCGGATTTTCCCACACAAATCGATCACCTCCCGCCCTCCTGAAACCCGGATGGGTAAAGGTAAAGGTGCTGTGGAAGGTTGGGTCGCTGTGATCCGCCCGGGCAACATGCTCTTCGAAATCGGCGGTGTTCCAGAATCCGCCGCCAAAGAAGCCATGCGCCTCGCCTCCTACAAGCTGGGCATTCGCACCCGCCTCGTCACCCGCAATCCGCACGCCTGATCCGTCCGATCAGATTCCATTCCCTATCCGCCCGAACCATGGCCAAAACCAAAGCCAAAGAGACCAGCACACTTTCCGCTGACGAACTTCAATTTCGTCTCCGCGAACTCAAGCAGGAAGCTCTCAACCTCCGCCTCCAGAAAGCCACCGGCTCTCTGGAAAACCCCGCCCGCATCCGCCAGGTGCGTCGCGAAACCGCTCAAGTCCTCACGGCGGTCACCGCCAAGGCGAGCGCCTAATCCCTGCCAACGCCTAATCACTTCCACTTATGAGCGAGACTCCTCAGGACACTCAGATCCACCTCCGTAAAACCCGCGTTGGCGTGGTCATTTCCAATAAAATGGACAAGACCCTCGTCGTCGAACACGTGGCCCGCGTTCCCCACCCGAAATTCAACAAGATCGTCAAGCGCTCCAAGAAGTACTACGTGCATGACGAAACCAGCCAAGCCAAGATCGGCGACCGCGTGAAAATCGTCGAAACCCGCCCGCTCTCGAAGCTCAAGTGCTGGACCCTCGCCGAGGTGCTCTCGCATTGATCCGGATTTCTCCGATCTCAACTTTCAAATCTCAACTCTCTAATTTCTCCAAGTCATGATCCAGATGGAAACCTCGCTCGTCGTCGCCGATAATACCGGTGCCCGCAGCGCAAAAATGATCGGCGTGCTCGGCAAGCGCAGCCGCACCGCCCGCATCGGTGACGTCATCACCTGCCACATCCGCGATTCCATCCCGACCGCCGCCGTCAAAAAAGGCAGCGTCGTCAAGGCCGTTGTCGTGCGC
The DNA here is from genome assembly GCA_040880785.1 of Akkermansiaceae bacterium. Taxonomy (GTDB): domain Bacteria; phylum Verrucomicrobiota; class Verrucomicrobiia; order Verrucomicrobiales; family Akkermansiaceae; genus Luteolibacter. The sequence continues at coordinate 8,000 of JBBEEL010000072.1, forward strand.
ACCGCCTATCCCATCCGCCGCGCCGACGGATCGATCCTCCGCTTCGACAGCAACGCCGTCGTCATCATCGACAAGGACAACAACCCGCGTGGCACGCGGATCTTTGGCCCTGTTGCCCGTGAACTGCGCGAGCGCGCGTTCATGAAAATCGTTTCACTCGCACCCGAGGTTCTCTGAATCCGGCCCCGCCATCCATCCCATCCAACTAATTTCATGAGCCGCATCAAGACCCACGTCAAAAAAGGCGATCAAGTCGAAATCATCGCAGGCAATCACAAAGGCAAGCGCGGCACCGTGCTCCTCGTGAACGCCGCCAAAGGCAAGGTCACCGTCGAAGGCGGCCGCCCGATCATCAAGGCCACCAAGGCCACTGAAACCGACGCCGGTGGCCTCAAGACCATCGACGGTCCCGTCCATATCTCCAATGTAAAGAAAGTGGGCTGAGGAGAGCGTCGGCGACCGCGCCGGCTGAAATTGGCGCCTCGCCTATTTCTTTTCTCCACCGCCCGCGCTTAAGCGCCAAAACAAACCGCGCTGACCCGCAAAAAATAATGAGCACTCCAGCACTCCAGCAACACTACAAGGACAAGGTCGTCCCGGCTCTTAAAAAGAAGCTCGGATACACCAATCTCCATCAGGTCCCACGTCTTGAAAAGATCGTGGTGACTTCCTGCATGGGCAAAGCCCCCGACCGCAAGGTCGCCGTGGACGACGCCGTCAACGAAATCCAGAAGATCACCGGCCAGCGCCCGTCGATCACGTTCTCGAAGAAGGCCGTGGCCAACTTCAAGCTGCGTGAAGGTGAAGCCCTCGGCGCCCGTGTCACCCTGCGTGGCACCCGCATGTGGGAATTCCTCCACCGCTTCATCAACGTCACCGCTCCCAACATCCGCGACTTCCGCGGGATTTCCCCCAAGTCGTTCGACGGCCGCGGGAACTATGCGTGCGGCGTGACCGAGCAATCCATCTTCCCTGAAGTCGAAATCGACCAGATCAAGCGCCAGATCGGCTTTGACCTGATTTTCGTCACCTCCGCTAACACCGACGCCGAAGGTCGCGAACTCCTAGGTGAGCTCGGCATGCCTTTCCGCGACATGAAAAAGGCCAACGAGCTGGAGGCTGAAGCCGCCACTGCCAACTAAATCAACCACGGACCCAACTTAAAAAAGGAATCCCCTATTATGGCAGTTCTCACCGATCCAATCTCCGACTTCCTCACGCGTTTCAAAAACGCCGCCCGCGCTGGCAACGAGGAATTCTCCGCCCCTTACTCCAAGATCAAGGCGGACATCGCCCGCATTCTCCAGGAAGAAGGCTACCTCTGGAAATACGAAGTCGTCACCGGCGACCGGACCACCATCAAGGCCAACCCGAAGTTCATCGACGGCCGCTCGGTCCTCACCGACCTCAAGCGCGTTTCCACTCCCGGCCGCCGCCACTACATCGGTGCCAATGAAGTGCCTCGCGTCATGTCCGGCCTCGGCATCTCGATCGTCTCGACCTCGAAAGGCGTGATGTCCGGCGGTTCCGCCAAGAAGCAGAAACTCGGCGGCGAACTCCTCGCCAACGTTTGGTAAACCCCAACTCGAAAAAGGAAACTACTACCATGTCACGAGTCGGACTCAAACCAATCTCACTTCCTGAAAAGGTTGCCCTCAAGCTGGATGGCAACACGGTGACTGTCGAAGGCCCGAAGGGCAAACTCGACTTCGCCCTTCCTGCAGGCATCACCCTCACCAACGAAGGCGGCACCATCACCGTCTCCCGCTCCACCGAGCAACGTGAGCACAAGGCGCTTCACGGCACCGCGCGCAGCCTGGTCCAAAACATGATCCTCGGCGTTTCGCAGGGCTTCGTGAAGGACCTGGAAATCCACGGCGTCGGCCTTCGTGCCGCCGTCAAGGGCGCTGACCTCGACCTCTCACTCGGTCGTTCCCACCCGCTGCTCCACCCGATCCCATCCGGCCTCAATGTCACGGTGCTTGAAAACACCAAGATCAAGGTGGAGGGAATCGACAAGCAACTCGTCGGCCAATTCGCCGCCGAAGTCCGCGGGTTCTATCCACCTGAGCCTTACAAGGGCAAAGGCGTTCGCTATGTCGGTGAAAAAGTTCGCCGCAAAGAAGGCAAAAGCGTCGGCAAGTAATTCAATCCCGTCGCCCCACACCTCAAACCATTTACGGCACCATGAGCACCATCAATCGCAAGTCGATCCGCCGCCGGATCCACAACCGCATCCGCCGGAAAGTTTCCGGCACTGCCGAACGTCCACGTCTGGCCGTTCATTATTCCAATCAACACATCTACGCCCAAGTCATCGACGACGCGGCCGGCCGGACCCTGGTCTCCGCCTCCACGCTCGACAAGTCCTTCGAAAAAGCCTCCTCGAATGTCGAGAGCTCGCAGAAGGTCGGCGCACTCCTCGCAGAGCGCGCCAAGGGCCTGAACATCAGCGCCGTCGTCTTCGACCGCGGCGGTCACCTCTACCACGGTAAAGTCAAAGCCCTCGCGGATGCAGCGCGCGAAGCCGGACTCCAATTCTAACGCTCCGACCAGACACAAATCATGGTAACAATTCCAGAAAACGAAACGCCAGCAGCAGTCGCACCCGCACCTGCCGCTCCAGCCGCGCCCTTGGGCCCGGTGGCAGGCTCCGGCAACCCGCAAGGCGGCGGCTATCAAGGTAACCGCGGCCAAGGCGGCGGCTATCAAGGTGGCGGCGGCGGTGGCTACCAAGGCGGCGGCGGCGGCGGCGGCGGTCGCGGACGCGGCGGCCCACGTCGTGAAGAGCGTGCCGCTCCGACCGATGCCGAAGGCAACGAGCTTTCCGAAAAGGTCGTCTTCATCAACCGATGCGCCAAGGTCGTCAAAGGCGGTCGTCGTTTCAGCTTCTCCGCTCTCGTCGTCACTGGCAACAAGGTCGGCAAAGTCGGTCTCGGCTACGGCAAGGCGAACGAAGTGGCTGACGCCATCAAGAAAGCCAGCGAAGGAGCCCGCAAGGTGCTCGTCCCGATGAGCATCGTCGATGGCACCATCCCTCACGAAATCTACGCCGAATACGGTGGTGGCAAGGTCCTCCTCAAGCCCGCATCTCCGGGAACGGGCATCATCGCCGGTGGCGGTGTGCGTGCCGTTTGCGAAGCCGTCGGCATCCGCGACATCCTCGCCAAATCGATGGGCTCCTCCAACCACGCCAATGTCGTCAAGGCCACCCTCAAGGCTCTCTCCCAACTCCGCACCCGCGATCAAGTCCTCGGCGGACGCGGCAAGAAAAAGCGGGAAAAGGCCATCTAATCAAAGGACATTGGATATGGGGGATTAGAAATTATTCCACTGCAACTGATTCTACTCCCCAATATCCAATCACTAATCCCTCATCCCTTTTTACATTATGGAACTTCATTCATTCAGCCCGAATCCGGGATCCAAGCACCGGAACAAGCGTCTCGGTTGCGGCGAAAGCTCGGGCCACGGCAAAACCTCCGGTAAAGGCAACAAGGGTCAGAAGGCCCGCTCCGGTTCCGGCACCCGTGTCGGTTTCGAAGGCGGCCAGATGCCTCTTCACCGTCGTCTGCCGAAGCGCGGCTTCAACAACTTCGACTTCCGCTTCAAGTTCGTCGTCTTCAATGTCGGCGAACTCGACGATCTGTTCGACGACGGTGCCACCATCGACGAAGCCGCCCTCCGCGGCCAAGGCCTCGTCAATGGCCCCTGCGACAAGGTCAAGGTTCTTGGCATCGGCGAAGTCACCAAGGCGTTTCACCTCATTGTGAACAATGCCAGTGCTTCCGCTCGTGAAAAGATCGAAAAGGCGGGTGGTTCGGTTTCAGAACCGATCGCTTGATCCTTCTCATTTGATCTCTGATTTCCGATGAGGAAGCGCTTCCGCGCTTCCTCATCGTGTTTATAAGCCCGCGATATTCTCCTCATTATTCAGCCATGATTTCTGCGTTTGCCAACACTTGGAAGATCCCCGAACTGCGGGACCGGATTCTTTTCACCCTCGCCCTGGTCGTCATCATCCGACTGGGTGTGCACATCACCCTTCCCGGGGTGGATGCCACGGTCATCAAAGCCTGGCTCGACAGCATGCAGAAGCAGGACCCGACCGATCCACTCGGCGGAATCAATGCCCTGCTCATGGTTTTCTCCGGTGGCGGACTGCAGCAAGCCGGTATCTTCGCCCTCGGCATCATGCCTTACATCTCCGCATCCATCATGATGCAGCTGATGACGGCGGTGGTGCCCAAGCTTTCGCGCCTCGCCCGTGAGGATGGCGGCCGTCAGAAAATCACCCAATACACCCGCTACATCACCATCGCCATTGCGCTGGTCCAGGGCTTCTTTGTGGCACGCTCGCTGACCGATCCGGGCAACATTCCCTACATGTCGGGAATCGAGAAATTTGGAACGCTGGTTCCCGATCCGTCGGGCACTTGGGTGGCGCTCACCGTCCTAACCATCGTGGCGGGAACCGTCCTGCTGATGTGGATCGGCGACCAAATCACCGAAAAAGGGATTGGTAACGGAATTTCCATCATCATCACCGTCAACATCATTTCCGCCCTCCCCGGTGCCTTGATCCAAGCATGGAACTACTTCGTCACCGGTGACGGTGTCAGCCCCTTCCGCTCGATCATGATGGTAGTGATGATCGCCCTATTACTAATCGTCATCGCAGCCACCATTTCCATCACCCAAGCCCAGCGCCGGATCGCGGTGCAATACGCCAAGCGCGTCGTCGGACGCAAACAGTTCGGCGGGCAAACGCAGTATCTGCCGCTCAAGGTGAACTACGCCGGCGTCATGCCAATCATCTTCGCCTCCGCAGTGCTCTCGCTGCCGCCGATGATGCTGCAGTGGTTCTTCGCCGGCCAGCCATGGGCGACCCGTCTCTACGGGGAACTCGTCGGTGGCGGGACCTGGTATTACATCCTCGGTGGAATCGGGATTTTCCTCTTCTCCTACTTCTGGGTGGCCATGATGTTCCAGCCTTCGCAAATCGCGGAGGACCTGAAGCGCAACGGCGGCTATATCCCCGGAGTGCGCCCCGGCAAACCGACCTCGGATTTCCTGGATTTCACGATGACCCGGCTCACTTTCGCGGGTGCCATCTTCCTCGCCATCCTCTTCGTGCTGCCTGTCGGTGTCGGAGCCTTGGTGGGACTGCCGCCCGGCTCGCTGGTCCTCCAATTCTTCGGTGGCACCTCGCTGCTGATCATGGTCGGCGTCGTGCTCGACGTCATGCGCCAAGTGGAAACCCAGTTGCTGCAAAAGCACTACGACGGCTTTCTCCGCAAGGGCAAGATCAAGGGCCGCTATGACCGCCTCAACAAGAACACCGGCGCTGCTCCACGCACGGCCATCGTCTATCTCTGGACGGTGATCGCGGTGCTCATCGTCATCGGCATCACCGCCTACATTTATAACACGTCCCACGTTTGATGGCTGCCGCCAAACCGCTCCGTGTGGTCGTGCTGGGGCCTCCGGCTTCCGGTAAGGGCACCCAAGGGCGGCGGCTGGCGGCCAGTCTTGGCCTCGGTTACCTCAGCACCGGCGCGCTGCTCCGGGAACAGGTCGAAGCCGGGACCGAACTGGGCAAACAAGCGGAGCCGATCCTGGCCCGCGGCGAGTATCTGCCGGACGAGCTGATGTTCCCGATCCTCGCGGATTGGCTTTCCCATCAGAGCGGTGGCTGGGTCCTCGACGGCTTTCCACGCAGCCTGCCACAGGCGGTTTTCCTCGATGAATACCTCGCGGACCACGCCTCGGCCATCGATCGCGCGGTCTCGCTCGAGGTCCCGATCAGCGAGCTTTTAAGACGGATCGGCGACCGCGTCGAATGCCCGGAGTGCCGCTGGAGCGGCCAGCGCAAGCAACTTGTAGAAGGGACATCCTGTCCCGTCTGCGGCAGCCCCGCCGGGCCGCGTGCCGACGACGACGAGGAGAATTTCCGCAGTCGCCATGCCGAGTTTGTCAGTCTCACCCAGCCGGTGATCGACCATTGCCGCCGCATGGGGATTCTTTCGGCTTGTGATGCCACCGCCCCGCAGGATGAAGTCGCAGCCCGTCTGCTGCGACTTTTTACCGACCCCTCCGCTTGAAAATCCCGTTTCTCACCTTTTGTTCCAATCTCGTGTCCCGCCGCAACCGCATCCCGATCAAGACTGCCCGCGAAATCGAATTCATGCGGGTCGCCGGGTCCATCGCGTCCACGATTTTGCAAGCGCTGGCCAAGCAAGTCGCCCCCGGCCGCACGACCGGTGAGATCGACCGGCTCGCCGCCGAATTGATGCGCGAGCACGACTGCAAGAGCGCCTTCCTCGGCTACCGCGGGTTTCCCGGACAGATCTGCATTTCCGTCAACGAGGAGGTCGTCCACGGCATCGGTGGACCGCGCAAGATTCAGCCGGGCGACATCGTGAAAATCGATGTTGGTATCATCAAAAGCGGCTTCATCGGTGACAACGCGACGACCATTCCCGTCGGCGATGTCCCGTTGGAGACCAAGCGCCTTCTCGCCGTAACCGAGCAATCGCTGTTTCAAGCCATCAGCCACGCGCGGGCGGGCCGACGCCTCTCCGACCTTTGTGGCTCCGTCGAGGAATTTGTGAAACCCCGCGGCTTCACCATCGTCCGAGAGTTCGTCGGACATGGCGTCGGCCGCCGCCTGCACGAGGAACCGCAAGTCCCGAACTACCGCCCTCAAGGGAAATCCCCGACTCTCATGCCCGGCATGACCCTCGCCATCGAACCGATGGTCAACGCCGGCGTCCCCTCGGTCCGCATCCTCGACGACGGCTGGACGGTCATCACCGACGACCGCAAAGCGTCCGCGCATTTCGAGCACACGGTGCTGATCACGTCCGGCGAGCCGGAAATCCTCACGTGGCGTCCGCGCGAGGCGTTGCCGGAAATGCTCGGCTTGCCGACCTGGTAGTCGGACTCTGTTTCAATGAATTCGCGCCGCGGGGGTTGACGGATTCGGCAATTCGCCGGAATACTCCGCGCGTCTCGAAGCTCTTAAGAATCCATGGAAAACGTCATTATCATCGGCACCGGTTGCGCAGGCTACACGGCGGCCATTTACACCGCCCGCGCCAATCTAACCCCTCTCATGCTTTCCGGCACCCAGCCCGGTGGCCAACTCACCACCACCACCGAGGTGGAAAATTTCCCCGGCCACCCCGACGGCATCATGGGGCCGGACCTGATGATGAAAATGCAGGCGCAGGCGGAGAAATTCGGCACCCGCATCGGCTGGGCGAGCGTGGAATCCGTCGAGCACCGCGAGGACGGGACGTTTTTGCTGAATGCCGGATCGGAATCGTTCGAAACGAAAACCCTCATCGTCGCCACCGGCGCGGCACCTCGTCACCTCGGAATCCCCGGCGAGCAAAAGCTCATCGGCCACGGGCTGACATCCTGCGCGACTTGCGACGGCGCGTTTTATCGCGATGTCCCGGTCTGCGTGATCGGCGGCGGCGACAGTGCCTGCGAGGAGGCGAGCTTCCTCACCCGCTTCGCCAGCAAGGTCTATCTCATCCACCGCCGCGACGAACTCCGCGCCTCGAAAATCATGGCCGACCGCGCGTTGGCGAATCCGAAGATCGAGCCGATCTGGAATTCCACGGTGGTCGACTACCTCACCGACGAAAAAGGTGAGATGCGCGCAGTAATGTTAGAGAACCTGCTCACCGGTGAGAGAAACGAGCTGGAAGTCGCCTGCGTGTTCGTGGCGATCGGCCACGTGCCGAACAGCGGCTTTCTCGGTGACTTGGTAGACAAGGACGAGAACGGCTACATTCTCCAGACTCCCGGCCGCACCGCGACCAAGACGGCGGGGCTTTTCGCCGCTGGCGACGTGGCCGACCACTATTACCGCCAGGCGATCACCGCCGCGGGTCAAGGCTGCGGCGCGGCGCTCGAAGCCGAGCGCTATCTCAGTGACATTGAATGAATCTCATCACTAATAAACCATGAAACGCAGCAATTTCCTCGCCCTCTTATCCTTCGTTTTCCTAACACTCACCGTCGGCCGAGCCGTGGCCGCTGCGCCGGAAGCGGTCCATCGTTGTTATGAACTGCGGATTTATCACGCGGCAGAGGGAAAACTGGACGCCCTTCACGCCCGCTTCAGGGATCACACGACCGGATTGTTCACCCGCCACGGGATGACCAACGTGGGTTACTGGGTGCCCGTCGAGAACCCGGGGAATCAACTCATCTACCTGCTTTCCTATCCGGACGAGACCGCGCGCGAGCTGTCCTGGAAGGGATTTCTGGCGGATCCCGAGTGGATCGCGGTTAAGACGGCATCCGAAACGTCCGGCTCGCTGGTGGCAAAAATCGAAAACCGTATTCTAGCACAAACCGATTTTTCACCCGCCATGAAGGTCGATCCGGTTGGCGCTCCCCACGCATTTGAGATCCGCACTTACACCGCCAGTCCCGGGAATTTAAAGAACCTGCTCGCGCGTTTCCGGAACCATACGGTCGGCCTTTTTTCCAAGCATGGCATGCATCACTTCGGTTATTTCACGCCAGCCACCGGACAACCGGGAGCGGATGACACGCTCATTTACTTCCTCGCCCACGCCTCGACCGAGGCGCATGCCACCTCGTTCGACGCCTTCCGCGTCGATCCGGTTTGGGTTCAGGCAAAAACCGAGTCCGAGACCGCCGCCGGTGGCTCGTTGACCGCACAGAACGGGGTGATCTCCGAGTTGCTCAAGGCGACGGATTATTCGCCAGTTAAATAGTTGTCCAAATCCGCAGTCCCGCGAGCGAACGGAGGGGAATGGTTTAGCGGGGGTGGTGGCCACCGCCACGCACAATAAATGTCCCGGCCGGGACAATAGTTGTTTGCCGTTGATCATGTCGGGCGAGGGGGCGGAGCGAACGGCGGCTTGTTTGCGGCACCTCCACGCCCAATTACCACGCACAATAAATGTCCCGGCCGGGACAATAGTTGTTTGCATTGATCATGTC
>JBBEEL010000072.1:17090-23743 GCA_040880785.1 Akkermansiaceae bacterium
ACCACGCACAATAAATGTCCCGGCCGGGACAATAGTTGTTTGCATTGATCATGTCAGGGGAGGGGGGGCGGAGCGAACGGCGGCTTGTTTGCGGCACCTCCACGCCCACTCACCACGCACAATAAATGTCCCGGCCGGGACAATAGTTGTGGCACGAACAAGGCAAAGGCAAAGGCCCGTCGTTCCTCTTCAAGCTCAAGCTCAAGCTCAAGCTCAAGCTCAAGCTCAAGCTCAAGCTCAAGCTCGCCGCCAACTCACCATGGCTGCTCTTCGACCCCACTCAAGCCAGCCCATCCGCCGCTACTTGACCCCACTTGCGCCCGTCATCCTCTCTTTAGGTTGACTCGCTTCCCATTCAGCCCGCACGCGCCGGAACGCCCGGAGGACCGGTCCCTGCCGGGTGCTTCGCGCGGCGCAGGGGCTTGGCCTCTGCCAGGCAGGGACGGCCTCTCCAAGCCGTCCGGCGCGTGTGGAGCGAATGAGTTTGTGAATGCGGATTCGTTGCGGCTTTTTCATTCGCTTCCCATTTACCCCGCACGCGCCGGAACGCCCGGAGGACCGGTCCCTGCCGGGTGCTTCGCGCGGCGCAGGGGCTTGGCCTCTGCCAGGCAGGGACGGCCTCTCCGAGCCGTCCGGCGCGTGTGGAGCGAATGAGGGCGCGGCCTTACGCGTGGTGGAGCAGGATCGAGTTCGCCGCGAAGTGGTCGGAGAGGATGTCGGAAACGATGACCAGCGGGGTGCCGGGGCGGGCGAGACCCTCTTGCCGCAGCAGCTCGCTGACGCGCTGGATGGTTTCCTCGATGTTAGAAGCGAATGGCAGCTTGAACCCGCGGACGCCGCGGGTCAGCGAGAGTTGGCGGCAGACGCGGTCGGTCGGGGTGAAGGCGTAGAAGCCGGAGGTCCGCGGGCGCAGCAGGGCCAGGTGGTTGGCGAGGACGCCGCGGCGGGTGAGCACCACGAGGCGGGCGTCCGGCAGCGAATCGGCCAAGGTGACGGCGGCGCGGGCGGCCTTCTGGCGCTCGTCGCGGAGCAGGACGTTCTGGCCGAATCCATGGCCGCCGGAGCGCTCGATCCGCGAGGAAATCCGAACCAGCGCCTCGACGCAACGCTCGGGGTAGCGGCCGATCGAGGTTTCTCCAGAAAGCATCAGGCAATCGGCCTCCTCGTAGGCGGCGTTCATGACGTCGGTGACCTCGGCGCGGGTGGGCGTCGGATTGGTGATCATGGATTCCAAGAGCTGGGTGGCGACGATGACGCGGGTGCCGAGCTCGTGGCAGCGCTTGACGATGCGGCGCTGGAGGATTGGCAATTCTTCGAAGGCCACTTCGGTGCCGAGATCGCCGCGGGCGATCATGATGACGTCAGCAGCGTGGATGATGGCGTCGATATTGCGGATGGCCTCCTGGTCCTCGATCTTGGCGATGATTTGGGCCTCGCCTTCCATCGCCTCCATGGCGTCACGGAGTTCGCGGACGTGGGCGGCATCCCGGACAAAGGATCCGGCGATGTAATCCGCGCCGCACTCGACGGCGAGCGAGAGGTCCTGGTGGTCTTTTTCCGTGAGGGCGGGTAAATTGAGCCGGACACCGGGTAAGTTGATGTGGCGGCGCGAGCCCATGGTCCCTCGGGTTTTCACGATGCACAAAATGCGGTCGCTCTCGACGGCGTCGATGCGCATGAGCAGCGCGCCATTGTCCACGACGAGCGTATTTCCAACTGAGACATCGTTCATCAGGCCATCGTAATTGACGGTGGTGGAAAGGGGGACGGAGGCGGTCGCGCCGGCTTGGCGGAACTCCACGGTATCGCCTTCTGCAAGGGTGAAGGGTTTCTCCAAATCGCCGGTGCGGATGGAGGGCCCGGTGAGATCAAAAAGCACTGCGGCATGGGCACCGCGCGCGTCCGACTGGCGGCGGACGCGCCGGGTCATTTCCGCGGCCCACTCGTGCTTGGCGTGGCTCATATTGAGACGGAAGACGTTGGTGCCGCCGTCGATGAGCTTGCCGATCATTTCTTCGGATTCAGTGGCGGGGCCGAGAGTGATGATGATTTTAGATTTGCGAGACATGAGCGTTGTGGAGGGAGGGAACACTGCCCGCGCGGCAGCGGCAAGCCGGGAGAGGCTACTTTTTGATCAGTGAGGTGTGAATCCCGAAACCGTGCGTGCCTTCCACGTGTGAGGCCCCCTTGATGAAATTTAGCCGCAGATCCCGCCTGCGGAGTAAAGGCTGCGGCGACGACAGAAATCCGCTTGCCCTGCGGGAAATGTCAGGGCAAGGTGCGCCCCACCAAGGCGGCTTGGCGGAATTGGTAGACGCGCTCGACTCAAAATCGAGTTCTAACGAGTGTGGGTTCGAGTCCCACAGCCGCTACTTTTCATGTTCCGTGCAGAGCCGGCATTTCCCGAGATCGCACCCGCAGAATGGCCATTCCCCGCACTATCGGCATCATCGCAGGCAGCGGTGTCTATCCGGAAACATTCATCCATGCCGCGCGCCGGCATGCGCCGGACAGTCGGCTGGTGGTGCTCGCTTTCGAGGGGGAAACCCATCCGGAGCTGGCTGCGAAGGCCGACGCCGTCGAGTGGGCCCGCGTGGGACAGCTGTCCAAACCGATCAAGTTTTTCCTTCGCGAGGGGGCGGCGGAAGTGGTGATGGTTGGGCAAATTTCGCCGAAGAACCTGTTCGACCTGCGGCCGGACTTGCGGGTGCTGATGATGCTGGCGCGGGTGAAGGAGCGCAACGCCGAGACACTTTTCGGCGCGATCGGCGAAGAAATGGCCAAGGACGGCATCACGCTGTTGCCGGCGACCACATTTCTTGAAGATCACCTCCCGGGACCGGGCCATGTCTGCGGACCGAGGTTCAAAAAGCGCCAACTTGAGGACGCAGAGTTCGGCTTTCGCATCGCGAAACAAACCAGTGCGCTCGACATCGGGCAATGCGTCGTCGTCCGCCACGGCACGGTGCTGGCGGCGGAGGCCTTCGAGGGCACCAATGCCTGCATCCGCCGCGGCGGCGAGCTGGGGCGTGGCAAGGACGTGATGCTGATCAAGGTTTCCAAGCCGAATCAGGATTTCCGCTTCGACGTGCCCGTCATCGGGCCGCAAACCATCGAGACCTGCGCGGCGGCCGGGGTGGGCAGCATCGCGATTGAGGCGGGCAGCACGTTGGTGTTGGAGAAGGATTTGGTCGTCGAGCTGTGCGAGAAGCACCGGATCGGGATCCACGCGGTCCAGTGATCCAACTCAAGGAGGGTGGGCGTCCCGCCCACCTGATTTCCCCGTCGATTACCTAACTGTCGCCCATCCGCTGAAACCAAAGCTCCAACCGCTCGCCTGTTTCTGTTGCAGCGCTTCGACGGCTTCGCCGGGAGTGGGGCACGCAGGCGGTGCCGCTGGACACTCCCACTAACATGCTGTTGCAGGCTGCGGGTAGAACGCCCGCGCCACGTGGCCCGGGCATAATGCCCGGTGTGCCGAAACGAACCACCGGCTTCCCGACTTCAGCCGCCGATGTCGGTGCGGCCGGAGAGCTGCGCACCTTCTTCCATCGAGAACACCTTGGATTTGATGTCACCGTTGATCTTTGACTTGTCCTTGAGCTCGCAGCGCTGGGAGGTGATTTTTCCTTCCACCTTGCCGTAAACCTTGACTTCGCCGGCGCTGACATCGCCCTTGATGATGGCGTTTTCGCCGATCGTCACGCGGCCCTTATCAGAGGTGATTTCGCCATCGATTTTGCCATCGATGATCATGTCGTTGGAGAAGCGAATGGAACCGATGATTTCGATTCCGCTGGAGAGGACGTTGGTCGGATTGGCCATGAGGGAGGTAAGGGAACAAAGGGCAGGGGGCTTTGCAATGGCAAAGATTTTCCGTAGCGCACTCCTAGGGGTTCCCCCGGGTAGTTTCGGGGAGAAGTCCCTCGACACGCTGAAGTTGCCGTGCAGGACTAAAGCCATGGCTAAACTGATTATGGTTTCAAACCGCCTCCCGGTGAAAATCGAATCGGACGGGACGACGAGCCGGACAACCGGAGGGCTGGCGTCCGCGCTGGAGGGGGCCGAGCTGGATGTGGAGCAACTGTGGGTCGGCTGGCCAGGAGGGGCCGCCGAGGATTTTGAGGACTTGGAGAGAGTCCGGGCTTCGCTCCAGAGCCAGGGCGTCGCGCCGGTGTTTTTAAGCCAAGAGGAGCTGGAGGGATTTTACGAGGGCTACTCAAATTCCACCCTCTGGCCGCTGCTGCACTACATGATCGAGCGGGCAAAATTCTCCAACGACTGGTGGGAATCCTACCGCCGGGTGAACCAAAAATTCGCCGACGTGATCATGGCGGTGGCGGACGAGGGCGACCAAGTTTGGATCCACGACTACCACCTGTTTCTCGTGCCCTCGATGTTGCGAGGGCAGAAAAAGGGGCTGAAAGTTGGGTTTTTCCTACACACGCCGTTTTGCACCAGCGAGATTTTCCGGGTTCTGCCGGATCGCGCCGCTCTGCTCATGGGGGTCTTGGGCGCGGATGTGATCGGCTTTCACACCTACAACTACCTCCGGCATTTCCGCTCCTCGCTGCTGCGGGTGCTCGGCTGGGAGTCGGAAACCGAAGGGATGTGGCACAACGGCCGCGAGGTCCACATGGGCGTCTATCCGATCGGCCACAACCACATCGGCTTCGAGAAGGAAATGCACAAACCGGAATTCCCCGAGGTGCTTGAGAGGAATCGCAACGACATCGGCGGAAAACGCCTGATTTTAAGTGTCGAGCGGCTGGATTACACCAAGGGACTGCCGGAAAAACTCGCGGCCATGCGGTGCTTTCTCGAGCTCCACCCGGACAAGCGCAGCGAGGTTTTGTTTCTCCTGATCGCGGTGCCATCACGCCAAGGCGTGCTGGAATACGACCTGCTCACCGAGGAGGTGCAGCGCGAGGTCGGGGCGATCAACGGCGAATACGGCCAAGTCGGCCACTCGCCGATCCAGTTCCTGCACCGCGGCTTCCCGATGGTGGATCTGGCGGCCCTCTATGCGCTGTCGGAAGTTTGCATGGTGACGCCCTTGAGGGACGGCATGAACCTGGTGGCCAAGGAATTCCTCGACTGCCAGCGGCCGGAGTTTTCCACCCGCCCCGGGGTTCTGATTCTCAGCGAATTCGCCGGTGCCGCGCAGGAACTTTCTCACTCGTTGCAGGTCAATCCCTACGATGTGGACGATGTCGCCACCGCGCTGAACCGGGCCTTGGAAATGCCCGACGAGGAGCGCCAAAGCCGCATCGACATGATGCAGGGGCGCATCCGCAAACACGACAGCGTCACTTGGGCCAAACTTTTCCTGCGGGATCTCGACAAGGTGCCAGCCCGCGAAGAACGGGTGGCCACCCTGGAAATGAGGCCACTGGCGGTGCAGCTCGCCGCGGACGTGCGGGCCGGGCGCAAGCTGGCGCTCTGCCTCGACTACGACGGCACGCTGCGCGGCTTCGTGGATGTCCCGGAGCAGGCCGTCCCGGACGCCGAGCTGCCCGGCTTGATCCGCGATCTCGCCGCCTTCACCAACGTCAAACTGGCGATCGTCAGCGGCAGGGCCCCGGATTTCCTCCACAAGCATCTCAGTGGGTTCGGCGCGACGCTGGTCGGAGAGCATGGCTACCGCTGGCTCGACGGCGGCGAGGGCGAGTGGGAATTGTTCAATCCGCACGTCAATGTCGAATGGAAGGGGGCCATCCGCGAACATCTGGAATCCGTCTCGCTGCTCACGCCCGGCACCCACGTCGAGGAGAAGCAATCCGCCATGGTCTGGCATTACCGCAAGGCGGATCCGGAATTCGGCGCGTGGCGGGCACGCGGACTGCTCGACGAGCTAACAGGTATGGCTGCCAATCTTCCCGTCACCGTTCATCACGGCCAGAAAATCGTGGAAATCTCCAGTCTTCAAGTCAGCAAGGGCGCGGCGGTCGAGTTTCTCCTCAAGGCGTGGGCGAGTGAGATCGCCTTGGTCGCGGGGGATGACCAGACGGATGAAACGATGATCGCGTTGGAGCCCGAGGGGGTGGAATTTCACGCGGTGAAAGTCGGCCAAGGCTCGACCCGGGCCGGCTACCGCACCGACATCACCGGCATGCGCCTGTTCCTGGAGGAACTGCGCGCGGAGCTTTCGAAATAAGATCATATATCTATCAATAAATCATGCTGAAAATTGCCCCGAGCCGCCTCGCGGACGACTACCACATGGGAATGATCGGCAACGGCCGCACCTGCGCCCTTGTTGATGCCTTTGGAAAGATTGTGTTTTGCTGCCTTCCCGATTTTGACTCCGGCACGGTGTTCGCATCGCTCCTCGACGAGGAGAATGGCGGCAGTTTTTGGATCGAGATGATCGATGGCGCGGTGACCCACCAAGCGTATGAGAAAGGCACCAACCTGCTGGTGACATATTTCGAGGGCGGGGAGGGGGCCTTCGAGTTGGTGGATTTCATGCCCCGCTATAGCTCTAACGGTCATGTGGAAGCCTCCAACGACGTCGGTCCGGATGTGGTTAGAAAAATCAGGTTAGTCAGGGGAAATCCGCGCATCCGTGTCCACTTCGACCCCCGAATGGAATATGCCTATAGCCAGACCCATATCACCGAAAAGCCAGGCCGGATCAAGGCGACGACCGA
>JBBEEL010000073.1:0-3462 GCA_040880785.1 Akkermansiaceae bacterium
CTGCGCTTCATCATGGTGGACCCCAAGGTGGTGGAAATGCAGATGTATAACCGGCTGCCGCACCTCGTCGTCCCGGTCGTCACCGATCCGAAAAAGACCGTCGCCGCTCTCAAGTGGGTGGTCAACGAGATGGAAAAACGTTACAAAATCTTCGCCAAAGTCGGCGTGCGGAATTTTGATAGCTTCAACTCCCGGCCCATCCCGGAAAAGGAAAAACCCGCGCCGGAGCCGGAGCCAGAAGAAGCCAGCGAGGAGCTGTTGGATGACGGTGCCGAGTCCGATGCCCCATTCGATCCGAGTGAATTGCTAGATCCTGCAGTTCCTGGCAGCCATCAAGCCCCACCGTGGACAATGATGGATGACGAGCCGGATGAGAGCATGGACTCGCTGGCCGCCGCCCTCAGCGAGGGTGACCTCGGCCCCGAGGAAGATGAAGAGGATGAGGAAGTCCACGACGAACACATCCCCAGTAAATTTCCGTATATCGTCGTCCTCATCGACGAGCTTGCCGACCTGATGCAGACCGCCCCGGCGGATGTGGAAATGTGCATCGCCCGGATCGCCCAAAAAGCCCGTGCCGCCGGCATCCACCTGATCATCGCCACCCAGACGCCGCGGGCGGACGTGGTGACCGGCATCATCAAGGCGAACATCCCGTCCCGCATCGCCTTTCAGGTTTCCTCCGCGCTGGATTCCCGCGTCATTCTCGACACCAAGGGCGCGGACAAACTCGTCGGCAAGGGCGACATGCTCTACCTACCACCCGGCTCCGCCAAGCTCGAGCGCGCCCAAGGGGCCTTCGTCACCGACGCCGAGATTGAGCGCCTCATCGACCACTGCGCCGCCCAAGCCAAACCGCAGTTTGAAAAAGAAATCCAAGCCTCGATCAATGGCGAAGGCGGCGACGACGACGATGACGACATCTCCCCAGCCGACGAGGACCTCATCATGAAGTGCATTGAAGTCGTGCGGCAGGAGCAGAAGGCCAGCACCTCATTGCTGCAGCGGCGGCTGCGTCTCGGCTACACCCGGGCGGCGCGGATGGTGGACATCCTGGAACAGCGGGGGATCGTCGGGCCGGGTGAGGGAGCCAAGGCGCGTGAGGTATTTCTCAAGTAATTCCGCAGCGTGGTTGCAAATTGAAAATTGCGCAATTTTCCGGTTGTCAAAACCCGCGCTTCCCCTCTTACTGCCGCCCCGCCCGCAAGGGTGGTGATGTGATGGCCCGATAGCTCAGTTGGTAGAGCAGTGGATTGAAAATTCACGTGTCCCTGGTTCGAATCCGGGTCGGGCCACCTTCCCTTTTCGTTTGAAAAGAAGTGGCGAAAATCGAGATTTGTCCGAGCCGTCCATAGAATGGCGGACTCCGACCTTCCTGATCCAAAGCACTCCCAGAAGGTAGGCGGCCCCGCCGCTGAGGCAGGGCGGCACCGCCGGGGCCGCCGGCCAAAAAGGGTGAGAAAGCGCCGTCCGGAAAGAAGCCAGCAAGCCCCCTGTCTGCTCCCCCTTTCGCAGCGCTCTCATGCTATCAGTTTCAGGCACGAAGAGGAGACAAACCGCAGATGAACGAGATGAACGCAGATCAGAATTACCTGAAATCCCTCTTCATCTGCGTTCATCCCGTTCATCTGTGGTTAAATGTTTAAATTAAACCCAACAGGATTGGGCAGCACTCCCGGCAGTAGCGCCCTGCCTTGGCGAGGACAACCCTCGCCTGAACTCACGCCGGCACAGCCGCGAAAAGGATTGTAACGCCTCGCAAGTGGGAGTGGCTGGGTCTGCACGTTAGTGGCGCCACCGGCGGCGGGCGGAGTGCCGATCCCTGAAGGCGAGGAGAGGCGGCGGTGGAGCGCCCTATTCAAGCTCTACGGGAAAGGGACTCACTCATGATCTCGAAGGAAGGCGGATGACTTGGGCGCGACTTGGGCACGTGGCGGTGTTTGCTCTTGGCTCCGGGGCCGCAGCTCATTACACCGCGCCATGCGGCTTTTTGACACGCTTTCCAGATCCGAGCGCGAGCTCCGACCCATCGACGGCAGCAGCTTCCGTTTCTACTGCTGCGGACCGACAGTTTACGGGCCGGCGCACATCGGGAATTTTCGCACTTTTGTCATCCAAGACGTCCTCCGCCGGACCTTGGAAACCGGCGGCACCCGCACGCTCCACGTCCGCAACATCACCGACGTGGATGACAAAACGATCCGCGACTCGCAAGCCGCCGGTAGGTCATTGACTGATTTCACCGCCGACTGGACCGGGAAATTCCACGCCGACTGCGAGAAACTCGGCCTGCTCCCGCCGCACATCGAGCCCAGTGCCGTCGCGCACATCCCGCAGCAGATTACCATGATCGAGACGCTGGTGGAAAAAGGAAATGCCTATGCCTCCGACGACGGGTCGGTGTATTTCAGGATCGCGTCATTCCCCGGATACGGCCGACTATCGCGGCTCGATGCGCGCGAACTCGATCTGGGAAAAACCCAGAATGCGCGCGCCACTTCCGATGAATACGAAAAAGACAGCCTCTCGGATTTCGTCCTCTGGAAAGCCCGACGCCCTGAGGACGGCGAGAATTTCTGGCCCTCGCCCTGGGGTGAGGGCCGTCCGGGCTGGCACCTCGAGTGCTCGGCGATGATCCAAGAATACCTCGGGCCTTCATTTGATCTCCACTCCGGCGGCGTGGACTTGGTTTTCCCGCACCATGAGAACGAGATCGCCCAGAGCCAGTGCGCCTGTGGCGGGCACTTCGCCGCGCATTGGTTTCACATCACGCACCTGCTCGTCGATGGCGGTAAAATGTCCAAGTCGCTCGGAAATCTCTACACCCTTGAGGATCTGGCAGCAAAAGGCCACAGTGCGATGGAAGTCCGCTATGTGCTTATCGGCGCGCATTATCGAAAGCCGCTCAATTTCACCTTGGATTCCCTCCACGGCGCGCGCGAGGCACTGGCAAAACTGGCGAAAGGGGCCCGTGCGCTGGCTGCAAGGATCGGTCCGGAAGCGCGGCTGGTTTCCGCCGATTTCGGTCCCTTCCAAGCGGCATGGGACAGCCTCACCCACGATTTAAACACGCCCGCGGCGCTCGGCGGGATTTTCACCGGTCTGCGCAAGGCGGCACCGCTCAGCGGTGCGGATGCCGCCGCGGCACTGGCCGGGCTTAACCGACTGCTGCGGGCACTCGGCTTGGTTTTACCCGAAGAGGCCGCCGCGGATTCGGGTGAAATTCCCACTGAAGTCCAAGCACTCGCGGAAACTCGCTGGCAAGCGAGGCTGGCCAAGAACTGGGCGGAAGCCGACGCCCTCCGTGCCCGCCTCGCCGAGCACGGCTGGGCGATGAAAGACGGCAAAGACGCCTACACGCTGGAGCCTCTGGGCGCTTGATGTTGTCGACTTCGGGCAGGCGGTCCGGACCCCGTGGTCCGCAGCCATTCTAGGGCAAGGGAGGACCTGCGAGATCGATCC
>JBBEEL010000073.1:3562-23055 GCA_040880785.1 Akkermansiaceae bacterium
AGGTTCTCGATTCCTCGGAAAGGAATTTGCTCTGGGCGAAATGACAAAATCCTGTTATCTGACTACAATGAATTGATCTCAGCCGCATGGCAGCGACTCTGCTGCGGGCCCATCAGTTCCACTTCATCTCCTACCATGAACCATTTAGCGAAAATCGCCGCCGTCCTGCTGATCCTTTTGAGCGCCGCCCTGCTGGTGCCCGAAGCGAGCGCCTACAGCCAGGAAATCGCCATTGCCTCGTTGGTCGTCGCCATTCTCCTGATAACCGCACTGCTCGCGGGCGGAGGCCATGCGCCACACGCGCCGAAGCTTGTTGCTGCCCAAGCGATCAAGCCGGTCGCGCTTGCGCCGCTGCCGAAGAACCACGCGCAGGCTGAGGTCATCACCTTGCTGGGACTTTTCCAAGACAAGGGTCGCCTGGTGGATTTCCTGATGGACGACATCGCGCCCTACTCCGACGAGCAGGTCGGCTCCGTCGTGCGGGCGGTGCATCAGGGTTGCAAGACCGCGTTGCAGGAACATTTCACCATCGAGCCGGTAGCCGCGGAGGCGGAGGGCGCGGTGATCACGGTGCCCGCCGGATACGCTGCAGATGAATTCCGTTTGGTCGGAAATCTCGCGGGCGAGGCTCCCTTCAAGGGCACGCTTGTCCACAAGGGCTGGAAGGTGAATTCGGTGAAACTCCCGCGCGTCCTGTCCGCCGATGAGAACCGTCTGCCGACGATCGCTCCGGCGGAAGTGGAAGTTGCCTAATTGATAACAATTTCTATCATGAGTCTCCAATTCAGCCTCGGCATCGACCTTGGTACCAGCAACAGCGCCGTTGCGATCAGTGACTTCGCAGGCGGGGACCCGAGGATCGTCGAGATCACCCAGATCCTTGCGCCGAACCAAATCGGGGAGTTGCCGACGCTTCCCTCGGCGCTCTACATCCCGCATCCGCAGGAATTTCCCGAGGCCGCGATCCAACCGCCGTGGTCTGGCAAGGGGCGCGAGATCACCGGTCACTTCGCCCGCGAGCACGGCGCGCTGGTGCCGGACCGGCTGGTGACCTCCGCGAAGTCCTGGCTGTCCAATCCGCACGTCGATCCGCGCCAGTCGGTCCTGCCGTGGGCATCCGAGATCGCGGAAGACAAGCTCTCGCCCGTCGAGTGCTCGCGGCGCTATCTCGAACATCTCAAGCAGGGATTTCTCCACGCTGAGGCCGCGCAGGGCCGTGAGTGGGATCTGGCGAAATGCCAGATTGTGCTTACGGTGCCTGCCTCGTTCACCGAGGTGGCCCGAAACCTAACTCACGAAGCCGCCGAGGCTGCGGGCTTGCACAACGTGGTGCTGCTAGAAGAGCCGCAGGCCGCGTTTTACGCGTGGACCGCGCAGGCTGGCAGTGACTGGCGCAAGCAAGTCACGGCGGGTGACATCGTGTTAGTCTGCGACGTCGGCGGCGGCACGGCGGACTTCAGCCTGATTGCGGTGACCGAGGCGGATGGAAATCTTGCGGTGGAGCGGATCAGCGTCGGTGAGCATTTGTTGTTAGGCGGCGATAACATGGATCTCGCGCTTGCCTACACGCTGCGATTTCAACTCGAAAACGAGGGGAAAACCCTCGACGACTGGCAATTCTTCGCGCTCATCCATGCGGCGCAGCTGGCGAAGGTCGCGTTGTTTTCCAATCCGAAGCTCAAGGACGCCCCGGTGACCGTTCCCTCGCGCGGCTCCAGCCTCTTCGCGAAGGCGCTGGCGACGAAGCTCAGCCGCGCGGCGCTGGAGCAAGTCGTCCTCGATGGATTTTTCGAGATGACGCCGGTGGGTGAAATGCCGGTGGAATCCGGCAGCACCGCCTTGCAGGAATTCGGCCTGCCCTACGCGGCGGACGCGGTGGTTAGCAAGCATCTCGCGCGGTTTCTAACACGAAGCTTGCAGAACGTGAAGGCCAGCGAGGCGCTCGCCGCGTTGGTGCGGGCGCATCCCGAAGCGCTGGAAGGCAGTTTTTTGAAACCCACCGCCGTGCTCTTCAACGGCGGTGTGTTCAAGGCCGCGCCGGTCCGCCAGCGGGTGCTCGAGCTGCTGGCCTCGTGGAACCAGGGCCAGGCGGTGCGCGCGCTGGAGGGCGACGAGCCGGACTTGGCCGTGGCCAAGGGAGCCGCCTTCTATGGCCGCAACCGTGCGACTGGCCAAGGCATCCGCATCAAGTCGGGCACGGCGCGATCCTACTACATTGGCCTGGAATCCTCGGGGCCCGCCATCCCGGGATTCAAGCCGCCGGTGAAGGCGCTTTGCGTGGTGCCGCAGGGGATGGAGGAGGGCAGCGAGTGCTTGATCGAAGGCCGCGAGTTCGGTCTGGTCACCGGCAAGCCCGCGAGTTTCCGCTTCTTTTCCTCGGAAATCCGCAGCGGTGACACACCGGGTGAAATTCTATCTAACGCCGAACGCGAGCTGGAGGAAATCAGCCGGATCGAGGTGAACCTGCCCGTGGTGCAGGGATTTGCCGAAGGGCAGGTCATCCCCGTTAGGATCAACCCGATCGTCACCGAGCTGGGAAACCTCGAACTCTGGCTCAAGCACACCGCGTCCGATCAACGCTGGAAGGTGGAGTTTCAAGTCCGCATGGAGTAAGCCCCGTCCATGGCATCGGCGAAATTCAGCATCGGCATCGACCTCGGCACCACGAACTGTGCCATGGCCTATTGTGCGTTAGGTCAGGAGGACGCGGTTTCCGAAGTGTTCGGCATTTCGCAGTGGGAGTCGCTCGACCGGTTGGCGGAATCCAACACGCTACCCTCGTTTCTCTATCTCCCGACCGGGCCGGAGGCCGCACAGTTATCTGGCGCGCAGACCGGGCGCGGCGCGGGATGGCTCTCTGGCCGCTTCGCCCGCAAGCGCGCGGGCGAAACACCGGGCCGCGTCGCCCACTCGGCGAAATCCTGGCTCGGCCACCACGCGGTGGACCGCCAGGCGAAGTTTCTCCCGTGGGGATCCGAGCAAATCCCGCCAGAGGAAAAAATTTCCCCGATCTATGCCTCCGCCCTGCTGCTCAACTACCTGCGCGGCGCGTGGGACATGAAGTTTCCAAACGCTCCCTTCGACGCGCAGGACATCGCGATCACCGTGCCAGCCTCCTTCGATGCGGTGGCGCAGCGGCTCACCTTGGACTCCGCGGCCGAGGCTGGATTTCCGAAGAACGTGCGTCTGCTAGAAGAACCGCAGGCCGCGTTCTACCGCTGGTTGGAGGCGCACCGCGAGCCGGACGCGCTGTGGAGCCAGCTTCCGAGCGATGCCGCCGCGCACCATGTCCTCGTCATCGACGTCGGCGGCGGCACCTCGGACTTCAGCTTGTTTGAAATCGGCCGGCAAAAAGGCTCGCCGCTCCCAGCGATCCGGCGCGTGGCGGTGAGCGACCACATTTTGCTAGGTGGCGACAACATCGACCTCGCCCTCGCGCACTTGCTAGAGCCGCGCTTCGCCGCCAAGGGTGAGAAGCTCGCGGGCAGCCAGTGGGACGATTTGGTCGCGCGCTCGCGGGATCTCAAGGAGCGCTGCCTCGCGACCGAGGGGCCGCCGGACGAGGAATTTCCGGTGACGCTCCCCGGCCGCGGATCGAACTTATTCACCGCCACGCTCTCGGCGAAGATCCTTCGCTCCGAAATCAACACGGTCCTGCTAGACGGCTTTTTCCCCGAGTGCGCCGCCGACGCCCGCCCCGCGCAGGCCGAGGCCGCGCTCATCGAGTGGGGGCTGCCCTACGCCGCGGACAGCGCGGTCACCCGCTATCTCGCCGATTTCCTGCGGGAGCGGCCGGCCGTGGATGCCATCCTTTTCAACGGCGGCTCGCTCTATCCAGAGTCGCTGCGCCAGCGGATCCAGCAGCAGATCGGCGCGTGGCAGGATGGCGCGCCGCCGCATGTCCTGGCCAATCCTGAGCCGGATCTTGCCGTCGCCCGCGGCGCAGCGCGCTTCGGCAGCATTCTCCATCACCGCGCCGCCCGCATCGAGTCCGGGGCCGCGCGCTCGATCTACCTGGAGGTCCACGCCGCCGAAAAAGGCCAGCCGCCCTCGCTCGTGTGCCTGCTCCCGCGCGGAGCCGACCCGGGTGAAATCCACCACATCGACCAGCTCGGCATCGAGCTCCGGCTGAACCGGCCGGTGCGTTTCCAAAGCTACTACTCGACGCGCCACGACAAGGACCGCGCCGGGGCGCTGGTCGCTCACAAGCGGGAGCATTTCCACAAGCTCCCGCCGCTCCAGACCATCGCACGGCTCGCCGATCCCGCTGCCGCGCCGGAGAACAACCGGCTGCCGGTCAATCTAACTTCAACGCTCACCGAGCTCGGCCTGCTCGAGCTGGAATGTGTCAGCGCCGTCCCTGGAATCGACCAATCCTGGCCGCTCACCTTCGACCTGAGAGGCGGACAAGCCGCGGCTGGGATCGCCGAAAACGAAGCGGATCCCGGAGTCGCTCCCGCCGCGCTGGAAAAAGCGCAGCAGCGGATCATTTCGATTTTCAGCAAGCACCTCGATTCCAGTGATCCCCTAACGGCCGCGCGGCTTCAGAAGAGCCTGGAGGAAATTCTCGATCTGCCGAAGGCGCAGTGGAACCTCTTCCTCATTCGCGCCCTGTGGGGCACGCTCAAACGTTGCATCCCTTGCCGGAAAAATTCCGTGGATCACGAAGAAGCCTGGCTCATTCTTGCCGGTTATTTTCTGCGCCCCGGTTTCGGCGCGGAGATGGATCCGGCCCGGATCGACGACCTTTGGCGCATCCACAGCGAGGGCCTCGCGCACTCCGACAAGCGGGTCAAGCTCCAGCAATACATCCTCTGGCGGCGCGTCGCCGGCGGGCTCGACCGCGACCGGCAGCAATCGGTGATCGATGCGGAGTTAGCAAAACTCCATCAGCAGAAAAACCCGGCCGCCGAGCTCGTCCGGCTGGCGGGATCGCTCGAACGCATCGACCCGGCCACCAAGGCGGAGCTGATCGAACTTTTTCTAACGAAATCTACCGCGCTCGCCGAACAGGGAGCCTACGCCGCGCCGTATTTTGTCTCGTTAGGATTGTTGCTCAACCGGACACCGCTGTATTCCGGTCCGGAAAATGTCGTTTCGCCCGAGTTGGTCGCCAAGGCCTTCGAGCAGCTCCGCGATTTTGACTGGAAGAAAACGCCCGACCTAGGCGAGCTTTTCCTCCGCGCCGCCCGCGTCACCGACAACCGCGCGCTCGATCTGCCGAAACCACTACGCAGGGAAATCGCAGGTAAGTTAGAGAAGGCCGATGTCCCGGCCTTCAAGGTCTATCGACTTGAGGAATTCGTCGCGATCGACCGCTCCGAGCGTGTCAGCCTCTATGGCGAATCCCTGCCGCCGGGTCTCATCCTCGCGGGTTCGTAGAATCAACCGGTCTCCAGTTAGCTCTGTCCGCCCCCCGGAGCGGAGATAGCGGAAGTGCAGCCCCTCCTGGACCTGAGAGGCTATCTGAAAAAACCCGAAACTCGCTGCCAGTGAGAAGGAAAGAGTAGTTTGCGGACCACGCTCACCGACTGGAGCGATGAGAACCTCTGGCGCACCTACACCATGCTAACTGACCTCGAGGCCGTATTCCGCAGCCTCAAATCCGAGCTCGGCATGCGCCCGGTCTATCGCCAAAGTGAGGATCGCTGCGACGGGCACCTCTTCATCACCGTGCTCGCCTATCAGGTGGTGCAGGTGATCCGCAGGAAGCTCGCTGAGCGCGGGATCAGCGAAACCTGGGCAAGCCTGCGCGAAAAGCTCAATCGGCAATACCGGATCACTGCCACCTTCAAGCAGCGCGATGGCAAAACCCTGCACATCCGGCAAGCCACGCGCCCCGAGGAAGAACTCGGCGACCTTTACACCAAACTGAAACTCACCCCCAACCCGGGCGGACGCCAAAGGATGGCAATTTGAAAGAATGAGCGGAATGTAGTGCCAGAGGCAATCTTGAAACGACGCAACTTGCTCACAAAGAGAATTTTAAGAATCAGGGTGTTAAAGATGGGCCAAGCCAATCACCAACCAATGATGTACAGAAACGGCAACGCGTTGGTGTGCGGGGGCTAACTCGACGGGAGCCACCATTTTCCCGTTCACTATTAATAGAAAAAGGCCGCCACCCTGAACCGGGCGGCGGCCTTGAAGCCAACTCAATTTAGATAGATCAGTAGTTAAACGTGAGGCCAACGGTTGCACCATGGCTGGATAGTCCCGTGCTCTCCGCGCGGATATCTCCGCGATAGCCAATATCCATCATCAGGTTCTCTGTGAAGGCAAAACCCGCTCCGGCGGTGACAAGCACGGAACTGCGGAGTTCCGGACCAGTGACCCTGAAGCTGGTTCCACCGATAGTGGCACTTGCATTATTCGGACTGTCGCGGAACTCATGGGCATAGGCGATCGAGGCATAGGGGAGGAAACCGCCGACCACACCATCCATGCGATAGCCGATCAGTCCACGCAGAGAGGAGATGCGATAATCATCCACTGTCAGGCCGAAAACGCCGCCCAGCGGGCTGAAGCCGTCCACACTGATTCTCTGGTATTCCAGGCCGGCGTATGGGCCGTGCTTGAACTGTTGGGTTCCCATCGCGAAACCGGCTGTCAACATGGCTTGGAAGCTGTCCGCATCGTTACTGAAACCGTCCGAAGTGGCAAACACACCACCAAACGTTTGATTCTGGTCAAGATCGTGGGTTCCGTATCCGACAAGGAAGTCAGAGTAGAAGCCCATGGCTTGACCAAAGGTGCCATAAGCCGCAAAGCGCAGGCTATCGATATCCGAGCTCCCGCCGTTGAAGTCGAAATCACTCCGCGACCCGTCGATCAAGCCGCCCATCACGAACCGCGAATCTACCCGATAGTCGACTCCGATGGTGAAAGCCTTGATGTCACCGTCGGAATCCCGGATCGAATCCCGGTCATCGAAATCCATCCTGTCCCAGGAGAACGCACCCCAGACGGCACCGCGGTTGGTGTGCACTTGTTGCGTCGGTGGCGAGTAGATCAGGCCACCTTTGGCATCCCTCATGGGGGCCGGGCTTGTCATGGTCGTGGTTCCTGGCTGGTTTCTTGCCATGCCCATCCGGTCCTGCACCATCCGGTGCAGACGGTAATTGCTATTCACGATACCAATGGCAAGCGCCACGCTGGATTGCGGGTCAAGCGCGGCCAAGGAAGCCTGGACTGCCGGCAAGTCCGACAAGGCAAGCGCGGCGATGAGATCCTGCTCGGCTTCCCCGAGGGTGCCCGTGCCCGCTTGGAGCGCCAAGGCATCGAGCACCGCGGCGATCGTGGCTTGGTTTTGACTGAGGCCCGGGAGACCGGCAAAATCATAATCAAAATCGATCACGAGATTGGTCCCGTCGTCTTCGAGCCCCGGCGCTGAAAAGTAATTGATCAGCACCGAATCCATATAGTCAGGGCCCGAACCTGCCGCTCTGAACGGACCGGTATCTAAAATATTATCGTTAAACTGAATTCCGATATTACCGAAGTCACCCAAGCCGACGATAGCCTCCTCACTATCGATGATCGTATAAGTCCCCGGGGTGATAACCCGGTTCACATCAGTGGGCGAGATCCGGAGGTTCCCTCCGCTGACATCGTAGGTATTTCCAGCGCCAGTTTGAAGGATGAGGTCGCTGTTCACCCCTGGGTTGATGACGGTGTCAGGGATGATATCCATGCGGATAAATGACCCTTGCTGATGGACGACATCGCCCCGGATTTCCAATAGACCCACCGAGTTCTCAGGCGTCACGTCGAGGTCGATCGGGATCGCTCCGGCGCTGATTCCGCCAGAGTTTACGAAGACATCCGCATCCCACACGCCAGTGCCACCCACAGCAGACCCGTTGGCATTGATTGTTGCCAGAGGACCCGTCAGGCCTTGGATATCTGCATTGAAGTAAAGACCACCACTGTTGATATCAATCGTGTCGGTAATCACGAGTAATCCGGTTTCCACGTCCTCAACGCCGCCGATGAGCGCCACGCCTGCCCCTTCCTTGGTGATAGTCTCAAAGTCCGTGACACTGCCACGAATGATGTTGGTCGGGCTTTGGGGACTGGTGGCACCGCCGTCAAGGGTGAGGGTGTTGGTTCCTCCGCCACCAAGGATATCACCTTCCACCAGTGAGCCGGATGTCAGGATCACTTCGTCGTCACCAAATCCTCCTGAGAATGCAATTCCGCCCTCCTCGGTCGACCGGATAATTCCGCTGTTGATCACAAGGGATCCATCGGTGGTGGTGATTCCGATTTCACCCTCGATGATTCCATCGTTGATGATTTCCGCGTCCGCTCCGACGATGATGCCGCCAAGCGACCCGCTGATCAATCCGCCTTCCTCATTAGTGATCTGCGCATTGTCTCCGGCATTCACTCCATAGCCGTTGAGCCCGTAAATGCTGGCCATGTCCTCGTTGACAAGCTGAAGGTTATTACCAGCAAAAATACCGCTCTCCGCGCCTTCGATGAAGCCGCCGTCTTCAGGTTCATCGTCCTCGTCGAGGTTGGTGGAATTGAAAATCACGGCATCGTCAAGGACCACGATCGCATCGGCTTGGTCCGACGTGATCGATCCGAAATTCTCGATAAAAGCGTTGTTGAGGGCAAAGATACCCTCGTTGACTCCTCCACTGGTTGCCGCTCCCCGTTCGTTGAATACTTGCAGATCGTCATCCGCGACGATTCCGGAGGAGTTGCCGGAAATAAGTCCACTATTGGTAACGGTCAGCCCGCTGAAACCTTCAATACCATCTGAGTTAACTCCATTGTTTCCTCGGATGATGCCGGAGTTGAAGATGGTGCCACCATCTCCATCCAAATAGACACCATCGTTTCCACCTTCGATGAGGGCACCTTCGTTGTTGATGATAGTGATATCAGCCGAGGCGGCCGCATCCACAAAGATGGCTGCCTCCGCAGCGACTGAAAGAGTTCCACTGTTATCAATGGTGTAACCCGGAGCGGAGACAATGACCGCATATTGAAGCACGGCATCGCCAGTTAGAGTCGCACCTTCCTGAATGGTTATACTGGGGGTCGCACTGGTTCCACCGATTGCGTCCACCGTATCAGCCGCGGCCGGACCACTTAGCACCGTGAAATCCCCGGTGATTCCTGGAACAATGATCGCTGCGTAGGTAAGTGGTGCAATAGAGGGTAATACAATTAGCGCGGGAAGTGCGAGCTTACGAAAACGTGAATATTTTGGTTTCATAATAATTCTTTTTATCTGAGTTGGGGGGATCGAACAAATTTGTTACGAGCCTGTGTCAATAGCTTCAAATTCGAAATGATGCAAGAAGTTTTTGAAGAAGCTTCAGAAGCTTTTGATTGTATTGGGAAAGTGGTTTGGAATTATTTAATTTCACCATAAGTCTCTTTTTTAAGATAGATTCAACCACAGATTTCACTGAGGGCACAGATAGATTAAGATTTGGATTTCTGAGAATGCGGATTCGTTGCGGCTTCTTCATTCGCTATCCATTCACTCACCACGCGCCGGACAGCCCGGAGGATCGGTCCCTGCCGGGTGCCTTGCGCAGCGCAGGCTCTCTGCTAGGCAGGGACGGCCTCTCCGAGCCGTCCGGCGCGTGAGTGGCGAATGCGTTTGTGAATGCGGATTCGTTGCGGCTTCTTCATTCGCCACCCATTCTCCCCACACTCACCGGACCGCCCGGAGGATCGGTCCCTGCCGGGTGCCCTTCTCGAGCGACTGACGAAGAAGAATCTTTTTCAGGCAGTCTTGCTGTCGGAGCGTGGCTTTCGGAAAATGGGGACTTCCGGCGGCGCGTTGGGGATGACTTTTTCGATGGACTCCACCGGCACCCAACCGCGGGTTTTGGTGGCGAAGGCGACGAAGGCCCAGCGGCCGGACTGGCTGATGATCTCGCACAGCGAGCCGGGCGGCGCGTCGATCACTTCCGGCGCGGTGCGGGCGGCATCGGTGTGGAGGGTGACGTTTTCAGCCACGATGACCGCCTGCCGATCGAGCCGGGCGAATTCGGCGTCGTTTGGGAAATAGCGCCAGCCGAGCAGTCCCACCCCGGTGAGGAGTGGGCCGATGAACAGGGCGGCGGCGGCGATGAGCCGGGCGCGAGCGCCCGGCCGGGTGGCGGGAATGACGAGCAGCGCGAGTAGGCAAAGCCACGCGCCAGTCCAGCCGATTCCCTGCCAGGTGCTGAGTGGAAAGCGGGCCAGGGCATATTGATACTCCGGGCGTTGGACGGAGATGGAGCCGTATTTCCGCTCAATGAAGCGCAGGTTTTGGCGGGCCTCCTGGTGATCGGAATCCCTCGCCAGGGCGCGTCGATAGTAAAGCGCCGCCTGCCCGGCGGAACCGGCGCGGTAGCAGGCGTTGCCGATGTTGTAGAGTGTGTCGGCGGAGAGTTCCTCGAAATGGCCCGCGCCGAGCCAGAGCTTGAGGGCCTCGTCGTATTTCCCGGAATCATAGGCTTCCAGCGCCTGCCTGCCGGTGTCCTCCACGGACGCCTGCAGCGGACTGGCGAAGCCAAGGGTGATCAGGAAAGTAAGGGCAACGGCCGCCTTGCGCAGGAGCTTGAGAATTTCCACCCGCCGCCTGCGGTCGAGCACGTTCTTGGGCTTCGTGTCGAGGAAGCAAACCGCGTCGCGCTCGGCGAGGATGGTTTGAATTTCCGGATCGGGCGTGGCCCCGAGCCAGCGCTCGATGAAACCACCGGCGGAGCGGAGGAATTCCGAATCGTCATCCGGCGGAGATTTTTCGACAGCACGGAGATGGGTGAGCCTGGCTGCGCGGACCGGGTCTTTGCGCAGCCGCGGGGCGTAACGCATCCAGTAAGCCTTGAGGATCAGGGTCAGCGCGATCAAGCCGCCGAGGCCATGAAGTAGCCAGGCAGGCAGCGCTGTGGCGGCGGGCACGGTGAACTGCGCCGGACGCAATACGGCTAGGATATCGGTCATGCGTTCGAAGGGGACCGGCATCGCCTGCGCGATCTCGGTGCCGGGAGGCCGCGCGGTGCCGGCGCGCATTTCCAGTGTAATCGGCTCGGTGAGGAGAGTCTTGTAAACCTTGTCCCGTGGATCAAAATAGACGAAGCGGAATGGCGGGATTTCCGATTTCATTTCCAGCGGGCGGATGGATTGCTGGAACACGACGCTGCCGGAAATCAGACGGCGCTCGTCGCCACGTTGTTCGGTGACTGTGCCGTAGACCTTCCAGCCATCGTCGTTGGCGAGCTTGGGCGGCTGCAGGGTGTCGAGATTGCCACTGCCGCTGACGACGATCTCCACCGTGATGGGCTCCCCCTCCTCGATTTCGCTTACGCTGGAGCCAGCGGTGAGTTGGAAACTGCCCACCGCGTTACTGAAGCCCGCGGGGGCGCCCTCGGGCAGCGGCAGGGCTTCCAGTTCGAGCTTGGGCACGGTGAAATGAGCTTGCGGATTCACCAACCGCGGGAACGGGTCGGAAATAACCTCGCGGGTGGTGAGACGGACTTTGGCGGGACCAATGCTCACGCTGCCGGTGCGGGTCGGGGTGAGGGTGCTGGGATAGGCAACCGTCACGTAGCGCCTGCCTAGCAGATTGATCCGACTGCCGCGAAACCCGGACGGCTGGAAACGCCAAGCGGTCACGCCGTCGCGTTCGAAATCCGGGATCCCCCAGTCTTCCACCACCAAGTCCTCGGGCACGAAGAGCTTCATCTCGGCGGGCGTGGTTTGGTTCTCGTAAGGCTGCTCGTTGAGGGCTCTGAACGAGGTGGCATAGCGGACGAGTTTGCCACCGATTTCGATCTCATCCCAACGGAGTTCATCGGGATTGAAAATCATGAAGTCCAGCGGCTCGGTCATGGTTTTAAGGCCACCGACCATCACCTCGATCGCAGGGATCGTGTAGCTCCCGGGTTCATAACCGGCCACGATGTATTCGAAGGTGAATTCGCGCCGCCGGCCGGGCATGGGGCCGCGGCCGGATGGCAGGATCGAGAGGTTTTGCACCTCCATGATTTCCGGAAATTCGTCGGGGATGCCGCCGAGGACGGAAACCTCCAACACGGCCTGCTCGCCACGGGCAAGGAAGGTGGAGGAAATCCGGCTGGTGGTCTGACCGAGGCCGTTGGCACAAAGGAGCAAGCCGACGATGAGGGTCGGGATGCCGGAGGATGAAGTTTTTTCTGTGTGCATAATCGTTACCAATCTTTTTCAGCGCTCCGGAACTCCCGGCGGCCGGGCGAGAGCGGGCCTTTTTCCAAGTCCGAGTTTTCCTTGAGGATCCGGTGGGCGCGCTCTTCGGGTGACTCGTTGGGATCGGCGTTTTGGTCCTCGGTTTCACCGTCCTCCTTGTCCTCGCCCTTGCTCTTTTCGTCAGATTCGCCGCCTTCGTTCTCGCCCTTTTCAGGATCTTGCTTGTCCTGGCCCTCACCGCCTTGCGGTTCTTTTTCGCCCGAGTCGCCGTCCTTCGGTTCGCCCTCGCCCTCGCCGTCTCCCTCGCCCTCTTGGGGTTCGCCCTCGCCCTCGCCAGACTGGGGCTGTGGCATCGCATCCTCAGATTCCTGCTGCTCCTGTTCGAGTAATTCCGCGAGGCGTTGCAGATAGGTGAGTGTCAACTGCCGGTTAGGCGCGGCAGCGCTTGCCCCTGGATCCAGCACGAGTGTGGAATCGTAATGTCGCACCGCGTCCGCCCAGTTGGTCACGGCGGACTCGATCCGGCCGACACCGGCAGTGTCCCCTTCCTCCGGCACGTCCGCTTCGCGGAGTTTTGCCAGCGCTTCCTTGACGATGGTGTCGAAGCGGTCGAGGTCCGGCAGGGATTCCGGATCGGCCGGGTAGGAGTCCCCAGACAAACCTGCCCAGCCGAGCTGAAACAACGAGTTCCCCATCCCGAGATGACCGCTCGCCTTTACCTTCAGATCAGGGGCTAGCAAAGCCTGGCTGAACGCGGTGCGTGCGGCACGGAAATCCAGCGCCCGATACGCGGCGGTCGCCTCACCAAGCCGGTAGCGGGCGCGGGTCTCACGGCGTTTTGCGCCCTCGGCCAGTTTTTGATAGGCCTGCTGCGCTTCCTCGTGACGTTGTGCAAGGAGCGCGGCCTTGGCCTCCGAGGCCTCGCTCGCGCCCGTATCCGGGGCAAGCAGCAAACTTCCCGCAAGGACCAGCGCCGTGCCTTGGATACCGCGCCAGCGGGTGCCCACAATGATCGCGGCCATCAGAAAGACGAGCGCCGGAAACATGAACCACTGGTAAAACTCGACCGAAATCTGCCGCTCGCGGCTGTCCATTTCAAACGCATCCAATCCCGCCACCACCGACTTCACCAGCACCGGAATATCCAGCCCTGAGCCTGCCATGGCGAAGCGTCCTTTCGTGCCCTCCGCCAACTGGCGCATCACGTCTGGCTGGAGCTGGCTGATCACCGTGCGCCCCGCACGGTCCACCATCTTACCGTTAGAAAACTCCTTGTTCGGAACGAATCCCCCGTCCTCGGTGCCCACGCCGATGGCGATGATGTAAACGCCGGATTGTTCTGCCTGGGAGATCATCGCGTCCAAACCATCGTCGTGTTTTTCGCCGTCGCTGAGAATGACCAGCGCGTTGTTCTTCTGGCCGGTTTTTTTCAATGTATCGATGGCGAGCTGGACCGCGGCGGCGAGGTTCGAGCCCCCGAGCGGCGGCCAGTTCTCATCGATCTGATCGACAATCTCGCGGACCGCACTGTGGTCGTTCGTCAGTGGCGCGTAGATATGTGGGTCCCCGGCGAAACCAATTAGGCCGATGCGCTCGCTCGGCATCGCCTCGAGCAGTTCGTAGATGACCACCTTCGCCTGCATCAGCCGGTCCGGCTGCACGTCAGCCACGCGCATGCTGCGCGACAAGTCGAGGGCGATCATCACATTGCGTCCCATCGTTTTCTCCACCCGCGTCCCGGCCTCGCCGCGCGGTCCGGCCAGTGCGATGATGATGGCGGCACAGGCGGCGATGAGGAAAAACAGCGCGAGCCAGCGGGTCAGCCCGCTGCCGTGCTTGAGCAGCGAGTCACGCAGCCGTGGCGCGACGAAGGCCTGCCATTGTTGTCGCCGCAGGCGGGTTGCGAGGAGCGCCGCCAAGCCCAGCAGCGGGAGCAGGATCAACAGGACGAGCCAAGTGGGTTGAGCAAAATTCATCGGGCGCTAGGCGGGGGATTGAGTGCCAGGAAACCGGCCGCGGCCAGCGCGCCAAACAGCGCGAGGCCCACAAACCATGGAAATAGATCGGTATCATCGATGACAGTAAGGCTCTTCGCATCCGTTTTTTCCAACTCATCGATGCTCGAAAATGTTTGTTTAAGCTCGTCGAGATTCTGCGCCCAGTAATGCTCGCCACCAGTTAGAGAGGCGATTTTCTTCAAGGTCGGCAGGTCGAATTCCTGATAGGGAAAGCGCATGATGCTCGGGTCCACCCGGCCACTGCTCGTGCCCACGGCCACCGTGTAGATCTTGATACCGAGTGTCTTCGCGTGCTCGGCGGCCTCCAGCGGGGAAATTTTTCCTGAATTGTTCGCGCCGTCGGTGACCAGCACGATCACCTTGCTCTTCGAGTCCCGCGCCTGCAGCCGGACGGCCGAGGCCGACAGTGCGGAGCCGATCGCGGTCCCCTGCTCCTTGATGGTCCCCAGATCCTGGCGGTCGTTGAGGCGCAGCTGGCCGAGCGAGTTGCGCAGCCACTGGTGGTCCAGCGTGATCGGGCTGGCATCGCGCGGCCGACCGGCGAAGGCGACCAAGCCGATCCGGTCCTCCGGGCGGCGGCCGATGAAATCATCCACCACCATCTTCGCCACATTGATCCGTTTCGTCGCCACCCCGTTGTCGATGAAATCGTCGATGTCCATCGAGAGCGAGACGTCGAAGGCGAGCATGATGTCGATGCCGCTGGCGGTGCGACTCTGATAGACATCCCGCCAAACCGGCCGGGCCATGGCGAAAATCGAGAAAACCAAGGCCGCAAATGCCAGTGGCAGCCCGAAATGCCAGGCCACGCGCCGCACGGGTTTCCCGAGGCTGATGAGCACCGCGAGGTTTGGAAACATCACCGCCGCCTCCGAGCCCCGGCCACGGCGCAGTGCCAGCAGGAGGAAAGCCGGCAGGAGCAGCAAGAGCCAGCCCGGCTGCGCGAAGCGAAAATGTTCGAAAAGGGAACTCATTCGCGGAAACCGTGGTGCAGGGTTTCCAGGAGCGCACGCGATTCCTCGAGCACTTCTACTGGCGGCACATCCGGGATATCGTGCGCGTATTTCATGGCGGCCAAATGGCTGAATCCCTGGCCCACGGCCGCCTTCGTCTCATCGGAAAATTCCTTCAGCGCCTCATGTCGGGCGATCGTCTCCTCATGCGTCTCGAACAAGGCCGGATCGCCCGTGGCTGACGAAAGATAGCGCCGCAAAATCAACGAGGCCTGCAGCGCCGCATCCCGCGCGGACGATGGCTCCATATTCGCCAGCAACTCCACCGCCTGCGTATGCGCCATTTCGCGAATCGCCCGCGGGTCCACTGGCACCAGCCTTTTCCGCTTGAAATACACCAGCATGAGCAAAATCGCCAGCAGCGAGAAGCCGACCGCGAACATCCATGGCTCCGCCCAGGAATCTGGAACCAGGATCTCGGGCGAGACGGGTTCGCGCAGTTCAAAGCTCCCGGGGGTTTCGTTCATGGTGATCAATTATCCGCTGCGTCTGCGGCTGCGTTTTTTCAACAACTGGTGGAGTGCCGCCAGCGTGTCGCCATCGGTTTTCAGGTCAGCCGCATCAATGCCGTGTTTCTTGAAAACCGCCCTCACGCCCTCGGATTGTCTCTTCATGAGCTTCTCGTAGCCCATCCGCAGGTTTGGGTTCGAGGTGTTGACCAAAGTTTCAAACCCGGTCTCCGGATCGATCATGACCACCCGGCCGGCATCCGGAAGCTTGGACTCCAGCGGGTCGCGCACGCGCAGCGCGATGGTCTCGTGCTTCCGCGCCAGCTTGCCCAGCGGCTTGTCCAGCGAGTCGGAAAAAAAGTCGGAAATCATGAACAACAGCGACTTGCGCCGCAGCGTGCGCACCAGGAAGTCACAGGCCGCCGCCACCGAGGTGCCGGGCACGGTCGGCTTGGCCACCAGGATCTCACGGATCATCCGCAGCAGGTGGCGGCTGCCTTTTTCCGGCGGGACAAACAGGATCGGCTCGTCGGCGAAAATCAGCAGGCCAACCTTGTCGCCGTTGTGCAGCGCGCTGAATCCCAGCACCGCCGCGGTCTCCGCCGCCACCTCGCGCTTGCTGAGTTGCACGCTGCCGTAGTCCGCCGAGCCGGAAACATCCACCGCCAGCACCACCGACAACTCACGCTCCTCGCGGAATTTCCGCACGAAGGGCTGATTCATCCGCGCCGTCACGTTCCAGTCGATGAAACGCACCTCGTCGCCGTGCTGGTATTCACGGAAATCATCGAAATCCAAACCCTGCCCGCGGAACGACGAGAGATATTCTCCGGAAAACGACTCGCGCACCAGCCGCCGCGCCTTGAGCTCGAGCTTGCGCACCCGGCCCATCATTTCCTCGATCTGTGCGTCCGTCAGCATCTCTTGATTTCCATCTCAACACTCGAATTCCCTCAAGGCACCGCCACCTTCCCCATGATCCGCTCGATCACCGAGTCGGTGGTGATTTCCTCCGCCTCCGCCTCGTAAGTGAGCAGAATCCGGTGGCGCAGCACGTCCAGCGCCATGTCCTTCACATCCTGCGGCGTCACGAACGCGCGGCCTTGCATGAAAGCGCGGGCGCGGGCGGTCAGCGCCAGATTGATCGTCCCCCGCGGCGAGGCTCCCGACCGCACGAGGTTTTTCAATGGCGCGTCCACCAAGCCCGGAAACCGCGTGGTGTGGATGATCTGCACGATGTATTTGCGGATCGCCGGGTCGATGTAAACCTCGTTGACCAACTCCCGCGAGCCCGCAACCTGCTCCGGCGTCGCCACCGTGCGTGTCTGATAGGGCGGGGTCGAGGTGGCCATCCGGTCAAGGATTTGCAGCTCCTCATCCTTCGACGGGTAGCCGACGGTCACTTTCAGGAGAAATCGGTCAAGCTGCGCTTCCGGCAGCTGGTAAGTCCCCTCCTGGTCGATCGGGTTCTGCGTCGCCAGCACCAAAAACGGCTGTGGCAGCGGATACGAGCGGTCGCCCAGCGTCACCTGCCGCTCCTGCATCGCTTCGAGCAAGGCGGACTGCACTTTCGCCGGCGCGCGGTTGATCTCATCCGCTAGGATCAGGTTGTTGAAAATCGGTCCGAGCTTCGGCTCGAATTTCGTCTCCTGCGGGTGATAGACCATCGTCCCCACCAAGTCGGCCGGCAACAGGTCCGGGGTGAACTGGAAGCGCGCGAACGACGCGTCCAGCGAGCCGGAAAGCGCTTTCACCGCGAGCGTTTTCGCCAGTCCAGGCACGCCTTCCAACAAAATGTGGCCGTTGCAAAGCAAGCCGATCAGCAACCGGTCCACCAGCCGTTCCTGACCGACGAGGACCTGTCCCATCTCCTGTTTCACCGCTTGAATCCACTCACTGGTGTCCGCGATCCGTTCTTGCAAGTTCTCCGTTATCATCGATTTCGTGCTGCGACAGTGCCACGTCAGAGGATCTGTGCAACCGACAAAGTGGATGGAGACCTAAGGAAATCAATCATTAGCAACAAATCCCGGTCGATCCGCCATCTCCAGCGGTTTCGCGGAGTTTCTCAGCAAGCCCGGCGGCAGATATCGCTTAAATCCACTTTCGGGCCAATCATCGCTTGTCATGACGTTATTCGTCGTTATGAATACCACCGTCATGAGGAACCTCGTCACATTCTCACGCGCCCTCGCCGATCCCACCCGCTGGCGGGTCGTCCGTCTCGTCATGGATCAGGCCCTCTGCGTCTGCGAGCTCGCCGACATCCTAGAAATGCCACAGTCGTCCGTCTCCAGCCATGTCCAGATCATCCGCAAGGCCGGGCTGCTGGAGAGCGAGAAATGTGGTAAATGGACCTATTTCCGCATCCACCGCGACTACCGACCTCCCATCCAAGCCCTCGCAAATTTTTTCATCGGCTCGGGAGATCCGTTCTTAAAGGCCGACGCCATCCGCTCGCAAAAACGCCTCGCCGTCCGCGAAACCAGCTGCTGCCCCGGCCCGAAATTATTGTCCCACTCGCTAAGAGGCTGTCTTAAAAATCGACAAGAGAAGTATTCAACCGCAGATGAACGCGGATGAACACATATGAAGGCTGGATTTCGTAACTCTTCCACCTGTGTCCATCCTGTTCATTTGTGGTTAAAAAATTCTTAAACTGTCAGTATTGGGCATCCTGCCCGCAGCCTCTTTGATCCATCTTAAAAACGACACACTCAACCCACCCACATGGCCATACGCATCGGCATCAACGGATTTGGACGCATCGGACGGCTCGCCCTCCGCGCGGGCTGGAACTATCCGGAAATTGAATTCGTCCACCTCAACGAAACCGGTGGCGACGGAATCGTCTCCGCGCACCTGCTCGAGTTCGACTCCATCCACGGCAAATGGAAAAACGGACAAATCCAAGGCCACCCGGAC
Organism: Akkermansiaceae bacterium; assembly: GCA_040880785.1. GTDB lineage: Bacteria > Verrucomicrobiota > Verrucomicrobiia > Verrucomicrobiales > Akkermansiaceae > Luteolibacter. The sequence continues at coordinate 22,145 of JBBEEL010000073.1, forward strand.
CAAGTCACCGTCGAGGGCCAACCCCTCGGCCACACGAGTGAGGAGGATTTCTCAAAAGTGCCGTGGAGCGATCTCGGCATCGACATCGTCCTGGAAGCCAGTGGAAAATTCCGCACACCCGAACAACTCGAAGCCTACTTCCACGCGGGCGTGAAAAAGGTCATCGTCGCTGCGCCGGTGAAATCAGGGGCCCTCAACATCGTCATGGGGGTCAACGATTACCTCTACGCTCCGGCGGAACATCATCTCCTCACCGCCGCCTCCTGCACCACCAACTGCCTCGCGCCGGTGGTGAAGGTCATCCACGAGGGTATCGGCATCAAACATGGCATGATCACCACCATCCATGACATGACTAACACCCAGTCCATCCTCGACACGCCCCACAAGGACCTCCGCCGCGCGCGGGCGTCCAGCCAGTCGCTGATCCCCACCTCGACCGGCTCTGCCACCGCCATCGGCATGATTTTCCCTGATCTGCTAGGCAAGCTCGACGGCCTCGCGGTGCGGGTTCCGCTGTTGAATGCCTCGCTAACCGACTGCGTTTTCGAGGTCTCCCGCCCGACGACTGTCGAGGAGGTCAACAGCCTCTTCAAAACCGCCGCAGAAGGACCACTGGCTGGAATCCTCGGCTACGAAACACGTCCGTTAGTTTCGGTGGATTACCGGGACGACCCCCGCTCGACCATCATTGACGCGCCATCCACCATGGTCACCCACGGCACGCAGGTGAAAGTCCTCGCTTGGTATGACAACGAGTGGGGCTACGCCAGCCGCTACGCGGAACTCGCACAAAAGGTCGCCCGCTCGCTGTGACCATGGAGCGCCGGCTTCAGCCCAATGGCTTGTTTTGGCACCGGGCAGGATGCCCGGGCCACGTCAAGGAGTGTGGGCGTCTCGCCCACGCGGCT
>JBBEEL010000074.1:0-22861 GCA_040880785.1 Akkermansiaceae bacterium
GTTTCGAGGCTGAGAAATGGCGCGATGTCTCGCGTTCATACCGGCGCTTGATGGGTCTGGCTTTGGGCCGGAAACCGGGTCGGGCGCAAGTGGCGGGGAGCGGGAACGTGAACAAGCCTAGCCAAACCACCCTGAACACGGCTGAGGCGCTGGAGAGCGAGGACAATGAAACCGTGCTGCAGGATCTGAAAATCGCGAAAATGCTGCGCTGCCGTGTCCGCTATTTCACGGATGGGGCGGTGATTGGCAGCAGGGAGTTCGTGAATGAGGCGTTTGCGAGCGCACGAGATAGATTCGGAGCCAAGCGGAAGGATGGCGCGAGGAAACTGAAAGGCGGAGGCGCGGCCGCAAGTGGGACCTTGTGGAGTTTGAGGGATCTCCGAAAGGGCATCGCTTGAGTTAGTTCTTGATGGGCGGGTGGAGAACCTAATATGATGGTGGAGTCGCCGTTGAAGATGGCGCGCCATTGTTTGAAGGCCTTGTTGGTGGTCAGGATGATGGAGCCGCGCTCGTAGCGGGCGCTGATGACTTGGAAGAGCAGATCGGCTCCACGCTGGTCGATGGGCAGGTAGCCGATTTCGTCGAGGATGAGCAGGGCGGGGTTGGTGTATTTGCGCAGTTCGGCTTTGAGGGTGCCTTTGGTCTAGGCGGCGTGCAGGGTGTTGATGACGTCGATGGCGTTGGCGAAGAGCACGCTCATGCCTTGCTGGCAGGCGGCGTAGCCGAGCGCGGTGGCGAGGTGGGTTTTGCCAAGGCCGACGGTGCGAGCAGGATGACGTTGGCATGCTCCTGAATGAACTGAAGACGGAAGAGGTCTTCAGTTGAGACGGATGATCCGCACGAACGAGAGAACGGCGGCGTCGCCAGTGGATTTGAAGAGGATGTCATGGTCCATTTCTTTGGCTGGAAACACGGCGTTTTTGATGAAAATGGTGGAGGTCTTCAATTTGCCGCTGTCGGTGAGTTGGATTTGCCGTGAGGTATCGCCGGCGCTGGTTTTGAGGGCGACATCGATCGTGCCTTGGCCCTTGTCAAAATAGGTGGTTTTCACCGCGATATTCACCGGTCCGCCACCGGCCCACCGGTCATCGACGGCGAGTCCGATCTGTTTTCCCCGACGGGCGATGTAGTCGAAATTTTGGTCGGGCTGGACCATCCACATTTTGATGGGATGAAAAATTTTCACGACCGGAGTGGTCTCGAACCCCGGAGAATCCCGCTGGTAGAGCCACCGTTCGATATTTTTCACAGGCCCGACACTGCGGACGTAGCTCTCGCGCAGCGCACACCAGATATCGGGGGAGTCCTCCACCGTCCGGCCCAGAGTCTGCCCGACCCAGACCATCTGCTCAGGGTAAATGGAGAACGGGTTCACGAGCACGTGGTTGCACTGCATCTGGAGGGTTCTCAAATTTGAGATGAAATAGCGGTAAGTGAAGCTGTCGGTGTTCTCTCCAAAGCGGAAGCCGCGTTCCTTGGTGGCCCATGTCTCCTCGTATTCCTCGTTTTCCTCTCCATGGAAGGCGCGGCGTTTCAGCAATTCGACCGAATCGTCCACGAAGAGATAGCCATCCTTGTCAACGGTCTGCCCAAGCACCGGGTCGGGAATGTGATAGAGAAACATCTCCACAAAACCACGCCGCGTGCCGAATCCCTTCTGGAACCCGTGCTGGGAAATGCCGCCCATGAACACCTTGTGCTCGATATTTTCAAAAGCCCAGGCCCAGGCGTCAAGTCGCTCGACCACATGCGGGACCGTGTCCGGGTCCACTCCCTGAGGCCCGATGCCTTCGTCCCCGTAGGATGGCGATGCGTAGCCAACGAACGCGCCCTTGAGTGATTTCAGTTGGGGAATGCCGCTTTCTCCAAGTTTCTCGACGAGCTGGAGATAGCGCTTGTGAAACTCGGGGGCTGAAATCTCATAGTTAGTCACTTTCGGTTTGTTTTTGCTTTTTTCCTCCCGGAGTGGTATCTGATAGTTCATCAGCCATTCAGGCGCGAAAATAGTCGCAGAGCTCAGGATTCGCAATACCACGCTGCAGCCAGCCTGCTCGGCCTCGGAAATTCTTTCCCGGAGCAAATCGAAGCGGTAGTGGCCCTCGACCGGTTCCAAATCCCGCCACTTGAGCCAAATCTCAAGCGTCGGATTCACCGGCAGATCGAGCGATTGAATCTCCTTGTTGAGTGGACGTTCGATATCGGACGTCCGGTAAACCGCAAGCAGGCCGCTGGGGGCGGGCTTCACCGTGGAAGGCAGAGACCAGTCCCAGCCTTCGATGACATGATCGGCCGGTTTCCACTCCTGCGGACGGATTTCATTCAATGGCGTTTTTTGGTATTCCGGCCAGTAAGGCCAGGCTGCTGGCGGTGCGGCATGCGCCCCCGTCAGCAGGAGGGTCAAAATGCTGCAGCAAGAGAAGGGCCGGAATTTCGTGATCATGTCTATGAGAAACCTCATGGTTCGATGGGTTGTTTTTCGAAGTCGCCCCGGTTCACCCAGCCGGTTTTGACGTCTTCACCTCGCATGAACTTCTCGTAAAGACCATCACCCTCGGACGGAGGGTATTTGTCGAAAATCTCACCACGGCCTTCCATGCGGGGGTCGTTTTGGGATTTGAGCAGGGTTTCCATGCGTTGGCGCAGTGCGGTCATGCGCACGGCGTTCGCGGGGTCGGGGGCTAGGTTTTTCACGCAATCGCGGTCGGTGCGTAGGTCATAGAGTTCGTCGGGCGGGCGCATGCCGAAGTTGATTTGCCAGAAGGGGTCGGCGCGGTTGGCGCGGCCGAGATCGAGAATCAGGGATTTCGTGGGGCCACCATCGGTATCGAGGTAGCCGGTTTGGGGGTTACCGGCGGGCCAGCGGCTGGTCTCGTAGTTGCGGAGGTAGAGGTGATCTGCGGTGACGATGCCGCGAATTGGATAGCCTAAGTTGTTAGGTCGGCCGACGTCGTTGCGTTCTTTTCCGATGAGCACGTGATCGCGCTCGGGGATGATGCGGCCCGCTGCGGTGCTTTCAAAAATGGATCGCCAGCTTTTACCAGTGATGGGCATCATGCCGCTGTCTTTTTCGGGGATGGCGGCGTAGTCGAGGATGGTTTTGGCGATGTCCGTGAAGTCCACGAAGTCATCGATAGCACGGCCCGGGTGATGCATGCCGTGGGGCCAGCGGACGGCGAGCGGGATGTGGTTCGAGTCGTGGTAGGCGAATCCCTTGACGCGGGGAAATGGCATGCCGTGGTCGCTGGTGACGATGATGAGTGTGTTGTCTAACTGTCCTCGCTTTTCCAGCTCGGCGATCATGCGGGCGAGATGCCGATCCATGTGTTCGACTTCCAGACCGTAATCGAGCATATCGTGGCGGACTGTTTCGTTGTCGGGCCAGTAGTTGGGGACGCGGTCGATGTCTGAGGGCATTTTCCCGCCTTTGGTTGCCCCGGACTGGAATTCATATTCTCGGTGTGGTTCCTGGGAGCCATACCAGAAACACCAAGAGGCGTCCTTGGGCGCGGCATCGAGGAAGTCGGCGAAATTCGCGGCGTAGTCGGTGGAGCTGATTTTTTTGGTGGGCGGAGCCGCCTTACGTCTGTTGAACGGTATTCCGGTGATCATGCGCGGCTTGCATTCAGCGTCGTTGGCGATGCCTGGCCCCCAGCCTTTTCCGGTGATGCCGGTGTGCCAGCCATTCTCCATGAGGACCTCGGGCCAACTTTTGAAATTCTTTGGGAAAAACGCCAGATGGTTGCCGGCTTCCTCGTTCTGCCAGAGGTGGCGTCCGGTGAGCACGATGGCGCGCGAGGGGGCGCATTTCGCCACGGGCGTGTAGGCATTCTGGAAGAGCAGGCCCTCGTGGGCAATGCGGTCGAAGGCGGGCGTTTTCACCCATCGCGTGCCGTAGGCGCCGGCGTGAAGGCCCCAGTCGTCTGCGATGCAGAAGAGGATGTTAGGACGCGGGGTTTCCGCAGCGAAAATGTTGCCACAAAACATGGCCATCAATGCTGCACAAACACAAAGTAGGTTGTTCATAGATTTTGAAGATAGCGCTAGACCTGAAGCATCTGAAACACAACACCAAAAACAAACCCCAACACCGACCCATCCATGCCAAGATTACTCTGACCCCATTCACTGGAAAGAGCTTGCCAGACCCCCTGCCATGAGCCATAACTCCAGCTGTGTCTGACCCAACCCGCTCTTTTACAAAACCGTCTATCGCCCTTGGCTTTTTCGCCGCACTTTTCACCCTCGTCTCGGCGCAGGACGACTATCCGCGGCGAGAGGCAGTGGAGTTTCACGCCCGTGGCGGCATCCCCCATGTCCTCGCGACGATAAAGGAAGGTGGTGGAAGAGAAATACGCGTCGCCTATCTCGGCGGCAGCATCACCGCCGCACCGGGCTGGCGGGTGAAATCACTTGCCCTCCTGCGGGAAAAACACCCGGAGTTGATCTGGACCGAGATCAATGCGGCGATCGGCGGAACCGGGTCGGACCTCGGTGTTTTTCGTTTTGATCAGGATGTTTTGCGGCATCGACCCGATCTCCTCTTTGTCGAATTCGCGGTCAATGACGGCGGAGCCCAACCCCAGCAGATTCATCAGGCAATGGAGGGAATTGTGAGGCAGGCATGGAAGGCGAATCCAGAGACCGATATCATTTTTGTCTACACGATCAGCGAGCCCTTCCTCGCCGACTTGCAGAGCGGAAAATTCTCCCGTGCCGCGAGCGCGATGGAAGAAGTCGCCGATCACTACGGCATTCCCTCGATCCATCTCGGGATCGAAGTCGCGAAGCGGGCGAAAGAGGGAAGCCTGATTTTCAAACAAGAAAAGCCTGCTGATGGAGCCGCCATACTATTCTCCAACGACGGTGTCCACCCACTCATGACCGGTCATGTCCTATACACCGAAGCCGTTGCCCGGGCCTGGGAGCAATTGGCCACGGTGAGAGAGGATCCCTCTGCCTCACCGCGACTCAGCGGCGCACCGCTTCGGCCCGACCATTGGGAAGCTGCGAAACTGGTTCCCCTGACAAGAGAAATGTTGAGTGGCGAATGGACCCTCCTCGATGGCGGCAAATCGGGCGATGAGATCGCGAAACGTTTCAACCGGCTCATGCCTCAAATGTGGCGCACCGCCACGACGGGGGCATCACTGACCTTTCGCTTCAAAGGATCGGTGATGGGATTTTACGACCTTGTCGGGCCGGATGGCGGGCACTTGAAGGTGACCCTTGATGGAGGGAACGAGAGGATCGTGCCGCGTTTCGATGCCTATTGCACCTACCATCGCCTCAGCAAGATACAGATCGGGAGCGGACTCGATCCGTCCGCGCTTCATACCGTCACGGCAACTCTGGATGCGTCCGCGCCGGACAAACGGAAAATTCTCTTTGAAAAAAATCGTCCTGACATGGACAAAAATCCGGAGAAATACACGCCGAATCAATGGCACGTCGGGTCGGTGATGCTGATCGGCGAGACAGTGGAGTGATCAGGCGAGGGGGCGATGAGTTCATCGCACCCCGCTTCGGCAAAATCTTTTTCCACCATTCCCCCCCATCCTGTAAACATACGGTGGACAGCACGGGGGCTCTCATCATCGTGTAACTCCACGTGTCTGGAACCACCCGCTTATTAAGCACCTGAAACACAACATCAAAGCCAGTTTTTTCACCTCCTTACAATATCCGCTTGCAGGGGCTGACAAATCCGCTATCCCAGAGAGCAATGAAAGCAATTCTGTCACTCACCATCGCCATGGCCGCTGCCCTGCTGCTTCCCTCCTGCAACACGATGATCGGCCTGGGTCGTGACATGCGAATCGGGGGCGAAGGCCTGGAAAAATCCGCAAACAAGGCCGGTGGCTCTGGATCCGGCGGCGACGCGTATGGCGCGCCGGTTTACTGACTTCTCCGAGAAGTCCCCAAGCGACGTTTTCTCACTCCGGTGGGAGAAGGGCTAGTGCCCCGGCTCAATACCCGCGCCAGAAGGCGAAGGCGCAGACCAGAGTGGCGATGCCATAGACCAAACCCGCCGCGGCGGCAACCGTCCAGCGCGACTGGCGGGCGGTTAGCCAAGTCACCGCATCGCGGAAAAGGTAGGGCATCCCGACAAAAAACATTGAGGCCGTGAGCACCGCATAGGCGAAGAGCGGGACCAGCAGGCGGGATGAGGGGTCTTTGAGAAACGCGGCACCGAGCAAGGGTGCCGCGGCCATCAGCCCGACCACCCCGAGGGCGCGGACGGCGAGGAAATCCCGCACGCTGATGCAAACGAGCACCAGCGTGACCGGCACCAGAATTTGCAGAATCCGCTTGGCATTGTTGAATTCGCCGAGGTCCATCGTCAGCGCGCTGAGCCGGCCGAGGCCGGTCGGGGCGATGAGCAGCCAGAACCACGCCAGGCCAATACCCATCAGAATTTGGCCGAGTAGCGGGTCTCGTGGGAAGCGTTTGACGAAGCTTTGCACCGCCGCCGGTTTCGCCAGCATCAGGCCGTGGAAGCCGATGAGCCAAAAGGCGAGCACCAAGCCGACGGAGAACAGCGAGAGGGTCTGATAAGGGTGCATTAATTCCATGCGGACACGGAACTAAGGCCCGATCCCACAACATTCAAGCGCCAAGTGGCCTCGCCGATTCACGAACTTCTCACGCCACCCGCATCAGCCGTTCACAATCCCGTGCCTGAATCCTGTCCATGCACCTGCGCGAATTGATCCAACCCTCCACCGATTGGCTGGATGTGCCCACGCCGCGGCGGGTCGCGTGGGTGGCCCTGACCGCCTGCGCCGGGTTGGCAGTTTACGGCTTCACGGTTGGCTTTTGGCGCGATCCGCTGATGGGCTTTTATGTGGCGGTGAAAATGCCGCTGCTGATTGCACTCACGCTTGCATGCAACGGTCTGCTCAACGGCCTGCTCGGGCTCTTGCTCGGGACTGGCCTCGGCTTCCGCCAGTCCTTGCTGGCCTTGCTGACGGCCTTCGCGCTGGCGGCGGTCATTCTCGGATCACTCGCGCCAGTGACTTTTTTTCTGGCGTGGAATGCGCCGCCGCCGGGCACGGCCGGGGCGGCAAGCGCCCACTCCGCCTACCTCGTCACTCACACGCTGCTCATCGGCTTCGCCGGGCTGGCGGCGAATCTCCACCTCCACCGGCTCCTCGCGGCCAAGGCACCCACCCCGGCCGCGGCCACCGCCACCTTGCTCGCCTGGCTTGGCGGCAACGCCTTCCTCGGGGCGCAGTTTTCGTGGATCCTGCGGCCGTTTTTCGGCACGCCCACCCTCAAGGTCGAGTTTCTCCGGCCCGACCCGATGAACGGCACTTTCCACCAAGCAGTGTGGCAGGCCATCGACCGCAGTAGCGGTGGATTGGGCATTCCAGTGCTCGCCGTCATCTTCATTCTTATCGCCGTCCCGGTTCGCGGCGCGATCCACAAGAACCACCAACGCACCCCAAAATCATGAATCCACAAGAAATCCCGCCATCCACCGCCACCCCGCCGCCGCTCGAAGCCCCGCTGCCGGAGAAACTCGATTTGAAGTCGCTATTCGAGGCGCTTCTCCGCCGCCCCCACGCGCTGGTCCCCCGGTTGGCCGAGCCCGATCACGGGGCGACCGGGAAATTCGCGGCGATGGCCGTGGCTTCCATCTTGTTGTTCGGCATCGTTCTTGGCTGTTTCGCCAAGCAAGAGCAGCTGTGGGCAGCACCCGCGAAAATCACCGGCGGGCTGTTATTTTCCGGTCTGATCTGTTTTCCCAGTCTCTATATTTTCGCCACCTTGGCTGGCGCGCGGATCGGGATTTCCCAGCTCGCCGCCTGCCTTGCCGGAGCGCTGGCGCTCGCCGGGCTGCTGCTGCTCGGCTTCGCCCCCGCGCTGTGGATTTTCGCGGAATCCACGGACTCCATCGGCTTCATGGGCACCCTTGCCATCGCCTCGTGGGTGGTCGCGGTGCTCTTCGCGCTGAAATTCCTCAAATCCGTGATTTTCGCCACCGGCGGCACGCAAAAAGGGCCGCTTTTCATCTGGAGCGTGGTTTTTCTACTCGTCACGCTGCAAATGACCACCTCACTGCGGCCGATCCTCGGCCGCTCCGAGACCCGCCTCACCCAAGAGAAAAAATTCTTCCTCGCCCACTGGGGCGATACCTTCGCCACCTCGCTCCCTCCGGCTGTTAGGAAGGGACCAGCGGAAAGGACCCGCGATGCACCTTGATCCGGTAGCAGCCGCTGATCATCCGGAGCCAAGCGGCTCCGGCACCGACCCGGACTATCACGAATGGCGGCTGGAGCTGCTCTGAGCGGGTCGTGTTCCTAGGGAGGGATGAGCTCCGATCGCCTTGACACCCAGCAAGCAGAAACACAGCCTCTTGGCATGACAAACGGCTCATCTTATTACGCGGGACTGGACATCGGCGGCACCACGGTCAAAGCGGTTTTGGTGGATCCGCTCGCGCAGCAAGTGGGGCCTTTGACGGAGGTGCGCAGCCGGGTGAAAGAGGGTTATGAGGCCACTTTCGGGCAGCTGGATCTGGCCTTGGACCAGCTTGCCACTGGCGCGGGCATTTCGCGCGACGCGATCAAGGGGATCGGCCTCGACGTGCCGGCGCCGAGCAGCGACGGGGTGATCTGGGGCCGGGCGAACCTCGGCTCCGACTGGGTGGGCACCGACATCCGCGGGAAGCTTTCCGCGCGCACCGGCGTTCCGGTTTTTATGACCAACGACGGCAATGCCGCGGCGCTGGGCGAATACGCGCTGCGCCAAGAACACCTTGGCAGCCTGATGTTGGTCGCCCCCGGCACCGGACTGGGCGGCGGCCTCGTCCTGCCTGGCGGCCGCAGCTACGAGGGCACCAACGGGATGGCGCTGGAAGTGGGCCACGTGAGCGTGCCGTTCTGTGAGGACGATGGCGAGCTGCCGCTCTGCTCCTGCGGTTTGAAAGGCTGCACGGAGGCATGGGTCTCGCTCGTGGCCCTACGCCGCCGGCTGCGGCTTGAACTGGCCAAGCCGGAGTGGACTACCCACCCGCTCAATGAGGGCGACACGCCCGTGGAAGAAAAGGCTTTCCGCCTCCGCGAGTTCGCCGAGCGGGGCGATGCGCTGGCCGTGCAGATTTTCAAACAACAGGGATTTATCCTCGGCTACGCCATCGCCGACTTGGTGCGGGTTTTCGATCCCGGACTGGTGGTCATCGGTGGCGGACTGGCTGAAACTTCCTTCCGCGAGCAATACATGAGGTGGATCGGCGAGGGGTTCGCGGAGCGCGCTTGGCCGGTTTACCTGCGCAGCCCACTCGATCCGGAAAAGATCACCACGCGCTTCGAATGGGCGCTCGGCGGTGACGCCGCCGCAGCCATCGGCATGGCCTACGTGGCCCATGACCTTTTCCGCTAGGCTTAGAGAATGCTTGAAAATCGCTTGGCCGTCGTCAGGTCCAAGGTTCCTGGGCTTGTGGCAAATGGATGGCGAACCACGAGGCGGCGAGTTCCGCCACTTTTTCCAAGGTTCCCTCCTCTTCGAACAAGTGGGTGGCACCGGAGATGATCGAGAGCTGTTTCACGCACCGCAGCCGCTCGAATGTCTGGTGGTTCCACTCCATCACCGGCTGGTCGAGGCCGCCGGCGATCAGGAGGGTGGCCGCCTTCATGTTTTCAACGGCGGTTCCCGCGAGGTCCGTCCGCCCGCCGCGGGAAACGAGCGCCTTCACCTCCGGATCTCCGGTGGCCGCGGCCAATGCGGCGGCGGCCCCGGTGCTCGCACCGAAATACCCGACCCGCAGGTCACCGAGGTCCGGTTCCTTGCACACCCAACCGGTGACCGCCGCCAAGCGCTCGGTGAGCAGGGGGATATTGAAGCGCAACTCCCCGCTGCGGGCTTCCCCGCGGGCTTCCTCAGGCGTCAGCAGGTCAAAGAGCAGGGTCGCCAGTCCCTTGTTTTGAATCTGTTGCGCGACCGACCGGTTGCGCGGGCTGCGGCGGCTGCTGCCGCTGCCGTGCGCGAACAATACAATCCCGGCGGCTCCGGCCGGAACCAGCAGGTCGCCCACCAAATCGACGTCACCGCAGGGGACCCGCACTTCCGCTTCCCTCGAAATAAATGCTACCTTGTCCATAAGATCTGAGGTTTGGGTGAGGCACCCGCCGGGGTGCTGCGGTCAAAGTCGCATGGTCCGTGCCACAGCCCGCGCCGCCCACGCGCCAAGGACTTCCGCCAGCGCCCCGCGCGAGCCGTGCCGGCGGAGGGTGCGAAATGCTTTTCGACAACCCATTTTGCAACTTGCCACCCGCCGGGGGCAGCTCAGCTCACTCCGGTGACCCGCAGCGGCGGTGAATCAAGCGCCTCGCCGACGCGCAGGCCGACAAGTTTCCGGTAAAGCCCGCTGGCCGGGGTGAGCAGCGTGATTTCAGTGCCGTCGCGCTCGATCACCAAGCCACCCGCCGTCGGGGCGAGCAGGAAAAACGCCGTCTCCCCGTGCAGTTCCACCTCCACCAGTGCTCCGGCGTCGATCTCGTCGCCCATCTGGAAATCCGGCAGGGCCATGGATTCGAAAAGCCGCACGGATTCTGCCAGTTCATCGACCTGGCGCGCCTGTCCGGCGGCCAGGTAGGACGCCTCCAGGCTGCGAGTGTCGTATTTCCCCTCCGCCTTGCTGCCTGGATCGGTGGCGGCCGCGTGGGCCTCCGCCGCGGCCCTTGCCAGCCGCGCAAGGCGGGCATGCAACTCGGCGCGGATTTGTTCCAATAATGTTGCTTTCATCGACGGGCGGCCAAACTTGCACGCCGCGCCTAAACCCGCTAGCAAGATCCCCCGATGCCCACGATTTACATTTACCGAGATTGCGATAAATGCCGCAAGGCCTTAAGGTGGCTGGAAGAAATGGGCCTCGACTACGAAATCAAGGCGATCCGGGAGACCCCGCCCACTGCCGCCGAACTGAAAGCCGCTCTCCGGTGCTACAACGGCGAGCTCCGCCGGCTCTTCAATACCTCCGGCAATGACTACCGCGAGCTCGGACTCAAGCACCAACTGCCGACGATGACCGAGGACGAGGCCATCTCCCTGCTCGCCGCGAACGGGAATCTCGTGAAACGCCCGTTCCTCATCGACGGCGAAATCATCCTCACCGGCTTCAAATCCGAGGTGTGGGAGAATCACCTTGCCTGATATATCAAAAAAAATAAACTTTTTTTGAGGCTGACCCCGTAGTTGACCCACCCCCTGTGCTTGAATGACGGGGTCATGCAAGCACACCTCACTGAAACGGAGAAATACCAGTTCTTGTTTCTCGCTGCCAATCAGGACGCGATCGCCACTGCCGGAAGGATGCACATCGCGGTGGGCGACACGTCGAATTTCGCCGCGACGGGAGAATCCTACGCCGCGGCGAAAGGCGCGCTGAGCCGCAAAATGAGCGCCGTTCGCCGCCGCAGCCAGGGAGCGACGGACGAGATCACCGTCCGCGATACTGAAGCCCCGCTCGAATCCCTCCGCAAGGACGAGGAAAACAAGGGCCGACCATAATTTCCCCCCAGCCAAAGTTCCCCGCGCCGTGGCGATCGGCAGCCGATTGTAGTGTTTCGGCCCGCCGCTCATGACACCACGGCGTGGGGTTCGACTTTCCGTCTAATCCGTGTGGTTCCCGTCTTCCTCTCCCGGCTCAATGCATCTCCGCCATCAGTTCCTCCAGATAGAGCCGTGCCTGGCGCGCCCGCTCGAGTGTGTTGGCGACAGACTCGCCTTCCTGTGAAGACAGCTCGAGGATCAAAGTGCCGCTAAATTGGCATTGTTTTAAATCCGCCAGCACCCGCGGCCAATAAATCCCACCCTTGCCCGGTGGCAGGTGCGCGTCGCGGTCGCCGTGGTTGTCATTGACATGGACCAGGTGGAGGTGTCCGGAAAGCTTGTGGATCACCGTGTCCAGTTCACCGGCCAGGAAGGCGTGTCCCGTGTCGAGGCAAGCCCCCACGTCCCGCTCCTCAATGCTTCCCAACAGATAGAGCATGTCGCTGATGTGGCCGAAGAGCAGGTGCGGCAGCATGTTCTCTAGCACCAAGTGCACACCAAGCCGGGCACAACGCTTTGCCACCGTGTTGAGTGATTCCGCCGCATTGCGCATTTTATCGAGAAACTCCGCATCCTCGCGCCGCCCCCGCCGCTCGGGACCCGGGTGCAGCACCACTTTCTCCACCCCCATGGCCGCTGCCGCCTCGCAGGCGGTGAGCAACTCCCGCACTCCGGCCGCCCGCTCGGTTAGATCCAGCGCGGTGATATCGATGGCGTCGGAAAACGGCGCATGAAACGACACCGGCCGCAGTCCCAGCGCCCGCAGCCGCTCGCCCGCTCGCGTCACATCCTCTGAGCGGTGATAGTTCAGATGCTGGGGAAACGAGCAGACCTCAATGCTCTCGAAGCCGCTCTCACGGATTTCCTCCAACACGTCGAAAATCCGCCGCCGATAAAAGCAGCCGGTGGACAAACCAAGTTCGAGGTTCCAAGGGGTCATGAGCGGGACGGGTTGAGGAGTAGTTCGTAATGTCGCTGCAGGGAAAAATCGCTGCTGTGCCAGGGCTCTGCGCTCCGCTCCAGGCGGGCGGTGCTGTTGAAGTCGATGACCCGGTCCAGTCCGGTCGCCGACAGGCCGGCGAACAGCCGGGTGTAGAAATCCGCGCGTGTCCCCGGCTCGTAGTCGTGCCAGTCCACCCCCCAGCCAAACTCCGGGTTTTCGAACTTCGAGCGGATCAGCCCCGCGATGTGGCGCGGGTGCCAGCCTTCCTCCATCAGCGCGCGCGTCACCCGCTGGATGCAGCCTGGCTTGAGCAAGCGGTCGTTCGGCCAAGCCAGCAGATCGCCCACATCGGGCGGCAGCAGGTCGAGCGGCGTGCGGTCATAAGTCACCGGCCAAATTTCCGGTGGATCATGCACGGCACCGTAATAATCCTGATGAAAACGGCGCAAATCCGACGCCAGATACGCATCGAGCAGGTTTGCCGTGCCCTCCTCCTGCAGCGGGATCCGCGTGCCGGCGCGCCGCGCCAGATCCAGCACCGCTGCCTCATCCTGGCGGAAACCCACCGCCTGTTGGATATCCATCTCGTGCAGCGGAATGGTCCGGAAACGCGCCAGCTCGTTCTCGATGCCCAAACTTCGTGCCAGCCCGCTGAGCCAGGGTTTCAGGTAGTTGGTGAATGGCATCCGCACCATCCGCGTGTGAAGCGGGTCGCCGTATTCCGAGATATCGATGGACACCATTTCGCGCCGCCCCGACGCGCCGCGTCCCACCTGCACCGCGGTGATTTCCACCGGTATGAGGCTCCGCCGCGCCGTCTCGACCTTGATCCGGTGGGCGACAAATTCCATCAACAGCGCCACCGCCGAGAAGCCTTCCTGCTGCTCACGGCGCAGGACCCCGACCACACCCGACCCCACGCGTTCCATGCAGCGGTCCACCAGCTCGGGCGCGGGACAGAGTTGCCGGAGCCTCCCCACCAGCTCGTGCTGCCAACTCACCCGCCAGACGAAATGGTGGCCTTGGCCGGTGATCATGTGCAGCGGCGAGATCCCCCACCCCAGCAGCAGCCGCTCGATTCCCCGGACGACCGGCTCCTGCAGCTCAAATACCCGCCATGGGTCCAGATAGGCCTCCCCCGGCGCATCGAAGTTCACATACTCCACATCCAGGTGCAGCAGCAGCGACTCGCGGTCCGCCAGCGAGCGCGCGATGTCCAGATCCCGCTCCAGAAACCACTCCAGCCCGGCCGGCGGGTGCAGTTCGGAGCGCTGGAACTGGCAGCCGTCCGAATGCGTGAGATACAGCGCCGTCGCCGTCTCAAGGGTCTCACCGCCGAGGAACTCGACAAGCCGCTGGCGGACGGCGGGATCAGAATAGAACGAGCTCATCAGGGGGGAGAAACGGGATGAAAGGTGCCCGAGTTTACCTCACATCCTGATGGGAACAAGCGGAAGAAAACCCGCTCAGTGTCCGCAAAACCTTGCCCCACGGGTCCGCGCGCCGCCTAGCCTCCCGTGCCATCCAGCGGAAAGCAAAGCACCACAGCACTTGCGATAAATGGCCGCTCTACGACGCTCATCCTCGGAGCTGCTTTTATGTGATCCATCTCCTGCCTGGAGCTGCCTCTACACACAGAAGGAATTTCGTAACAACCCTAGCGCTCGGGAAAAGTCACCACCTTGTCGCAGTCGCAGAAGACCACCCACTTCGGCCCGCGAGTCGTGTTGCACCTTCACCTCGGGTCATCACAATTATTGTCCCGCCCGGGACAATAATTGTAATTGGTTAGCTCAACTTGTTTCTCGACACCTGGGAGAAAATCCAAGGCTTTTGAGCGGCCCTGCACGAAAAGCCCGTGCAAATCGCAAATCAAAAAAAACGAGGTTCCCGTTTCGCGATGACGTCGAAATATTAAGAGGCTCAAGGACAGTGGATAAAGCTAGTAGGAATGAATTTGGCGCGGAAATCGCAGGAAAGGGCCATTATGAAAACGATGAACCTCCCGTTAAAATTCCACTCGTCATCAAAAATCGCTCTAACCACATTGGTGGCAGCAAGCACGATCATCCTAAGCTCTTGCGCGACACGCACAGGAACTGGGGCGGCGGTCGGTGCGGGCACCGGCGCGGTGGTCGCTGGCCCTCCAGGCGCACTCGTTGGCGCGGGTGTTGGTGCTGTCACCGCCGCCACCACAAAAGGAAGGATCCAGCGACGCCGTTAGGCTACGGTTTGGGCCGTGATTTTGAGCTCCTCCCAATCTTCCGCGGAGACGCAGCAGGGATCGGCGGCGACCCAGTGGCCGGGGGAAATTTCCTTCAGCGAGAGGTCGGCGCCGACCGTCTGCTCGTAAAGCGGGTGCTTCATCCGGTGGCCGAAGGCGCTGCCAGCCGGGGGGTCGATGGGGGAGGGAACATCGCCCTCCAGCAGGATCTTTTCGCGCTTCACCCGCGGGTCGTGGGAGGGGATGGCGGAGAGCAACGCCTTGGTGTAGGCGTGGCGCGGATTCTGATAGATCGCTTCGGCGGTGGCGAGTTCGACGATTTTTCCCAGATACATGACGGCGACGCGGTCGCTGACGTGTTTCACAACGGAGAGATCGTGGGCGATGAAGAGATAGGAGAGACCGAAATCCCGCTGCAGCTCGACGAGGAGATTGAGAATTTGCGACTGGACGGAGACGTCGAGCGCGGAGACCGGCTCGTCGCAAACGATGAGTTTCGGCTTGAGCGCGAGGGCGCGGGCAATGCCGATGCGCTGACGTTGGCCGCCGGAAAATTCAAACGAATAGCGCTCGGCGGCGGAGGCGGGGAGGCCGACGCGTTCGAGCAGCTCATTCACCCATTGTTGGCGCTGGCCGCGGTTGCCGAGGCCGTGGATGATGTAGGGTTCCTCGATAATCGAGCGCACGCTCATCCGCGGGTCCAGCGACTCGGCGGGGTCTTGGAAAATCATTTGGAAATCCCTCCGCAGCGGACGCAGGGCGCCTTGGCTCAGGTGGGAAATGTCGGAGTCTTCGAAATGGATGCTGCCAGACGTCGGCTTGAGCAGGCGGACGATGGCTTTTCCCAAGGTGGATTTCCCGCAGCCGGATTCGCCCACGAGACCGAGCGTCTCGCCGGGCATGATCTCGAGTGAGACGCCATCGACCGCGCGGACGGCGGCGGTTTGGCGCAGCATCACGCCGCTGCGCACCGGGAAGTGGATGCGGAGGTTGTTGACGGAGAGGAGTGGGGTCATGAGAGGATGGGTGGATTGAACATCGAACACTTAACGTCGAACATTGAAGGGAAGAGGCTTTTGAACATCGAACATCGAACGCTTAACATCGAACATCGAAGGGAAGAGGAATTAAGAGAAGTTAAGGCGCTTTGGTGGTACGGTGCTTGTTGGGTTTAGCGGGATTTGCGGCGTTTTTCGGCGGTGGCGATGCTTGTTACAAAGATGCGGATAAGCTGGTCGGTTTCGTTGAGGAGGTTTGATAGATCGTCGGAATGCGCGAGCATTTTGGCGCGCTTGATGAGTTTGAGCCAGCGTTCGGACTCGCGGAGCTCCTTGAGGGCCAGGCGGATTTTATGGATGAAGTCAGCTGGAGATTCAGCTGCTTGCGCCTCGCCATGATGGGAAACCGGTGCGGTGCCGGAACGGAGCAACTGCTGGCCAATATGCCGCTCGGCATAATCGCCCGTCAACCGACGGCTGAGGTTGATGATATTCGCGCCATAGCTCAACAAGCGATCCTCAAGATCATAAACCGTCCCACCTCCATTGTTAATTTCTTCATTTTCCATATCTTCGTTCTCTTCATTCTCCAAATTCTAAACTTCGATGTTCGATGTTTAACGTTCGATGTTCGATGTTCAAATCTCTCTCACGGCTGATAGCATTCAGGACAGGTTTCCACACGGTGGCCGGGCGAAACTTCGCGGAATTTCGGCCGCTCGCGCGAGATCCGGGTGTTGCGGCCCATGCGTTGGCAGAAGCGGCAGCCGTGGGTGTGGTCGGCCAGCGAGGCGACCATGCCGGGGATGGTGTTGAGGAGAGATTTCGAGGGCGTGTCGAGCGTTGGGATCGAGCGGATCAGGCCTTTGGTGTAGGCGTGCAGCGGGTTGGTGAATATTTCCACAGCGCTCGCCTGCTCGACGACGCGGCCGGCATACATGACGACGACTTCATCGCAGCTTTCCGCGATGACACCGAGGTCGTGGGTGATGAGGATGGTGGACATGCCGATTTCTGACTGGAGCCGTGCTAACAAATCGAGAATCTGCGCTTGCACGGTCACGTCGAGCGCGGTGGTGGGCTCGTCGGCGATGAGCAGCGAGGGCCGGCAGGCAAGGGCGATGGCGATGACGATCCGCTGCCGCATGCCGCCTGATAGATGGTGCGGGTAGTCCATCATGCGCTGCGCGGGAGCGGGGATGCGGACGAGCTCGAGCATCTCGGTGGCGGCGTCCCACGCGTCTTTTTTCGAGAGCTTTTTGTGGATGCGGAAGACCTCGGCCACCTGCCGCCCGATGCGGTGGACCGGGTTGAGCGCGGCCATGGGTTCCTGGAAAATCACGCCGATCTGGCCGCCGCGGACTTTGCGCATTTCCGAGTCGGTGGCGCGGACGAGGTCGTGCCCTTTAAAATGCACATGGCCGCCGAGGATTTTTCCCGCGGGCTGCGGCAGCAGGCGGATGATCGACATGGCGGTGACGCTCTTCCCGCAGCCGGACTCGCCGACGATGCCGACAGTTTTTCCCGCGGGCACGGTGAAGGAAACCTGATCCACGGCACGGAGCATGCCGCGGTCGGTCTCGAAGGAGGTGATAAGCTTATCGACCTCGAGGATATTTTCCTTTTCAGCGCTCATGGTTGTTCAGGGTCTCCCTTCTCTTCGGGAGTTTCCGCGGCGGGCTCGGATTCCGGATCGACGAGGGCGGGCTCGGA
Organism: Akkermansiaceae bacterium; assembly: GCA_040880785.1. Classification (GTDB taxonomy): domain Bacteria; phylum Verrucomicrobiota; class Verrucomicrobiia; order Verrucomicrobiales; family Akkermansiaceae; genus Luteolibacter. The sequence goes on from JBBEEL010000074.1 coordinate 17,432, forward strand.
GGTGGTATCAGCGGCGCGAGTCTGGTGGTCGGCGAAGAGGCGGTTCACTTCGGGGAAGGTTTTGCCTGAGCGGCGGGCGGCTTGGGTTTCCTCTTTGATTTCCTCATCCACCCACAGCACGTGGACTTCATGGGGATCATAGGCAAAGCGCGGGCTGAAGCGAGTGAACTCGGAGTCCGGCCAGCGAATCCAACGCCACGAGCCGATGCGTATGAAATCGGTGGAGTAGGCGGGGACAAAAATCGCCTCGTCGTGCATGATCCGTTGGAGTTGCATGGCGGCACTTGCTAGAGTTTCCTCGCTGCGGGCCGTGCGGACTTGTTCGCTGAGTTTATCGGTATCCGGACGGGCCCAGACGAAGGTGTTGTTAGTCTGCGGCTTGAGGTTGCCCTGTTCGTCAAAGGCATTGGTCGAGTGGAGGAACTGATGGAAATCCGGGAGGGGCGGAATGATGTTCCACCCGCTGAAAACCATCTCGTGCTGCTTCTGCATTTGCTTTTTGTAGGCGACGGTGGACTCCAAGCCATCGAGCCTGAGATCCAGCCCGCAAGCGCGTGCATCCTCGCGCAGGATGGCCAGCATCCGGTCGACAATGGGGATGGCCGCGTAGGTGAGGGAAACGGAAAGGCGACTGCCGCCCGGGGTTTGTAAAATCCCGTCACGGCCCTCCTCGGTGTAGCCCGCCCTGCGGAACGCGGCGCGGGCCGCGATGATGGAAAAAGGACGGGCTCGGATGCTGGGATCGCTGAACAGTTCGAAGCCCTCGTTGAAGGCGTTCAAGCGCTGATAGTCGCCGCGGAACATCACGTCGATGACTTTTTGCCAGTTCATGGCGTGGTGGACACCGATGCGCACGTCGCGATTGTCGAGCGGTGCCTTGGTGACATTGATGTAAAAACCACGGGGGATTTTCGGATAGTTGTTATAGACGGTGTGGCGCTCGATGTAGCCGTCATAGACGGGTGGCATCTCGGATTTTTCATACCAGAATTCCGGCCGCGTGATGATGAAGGTGTCCAGTTCCCCGGCGCGGAAAAGCTCGAAGGCTTTCGATTCGTCGCGCACCATGATGGTGACAATCTTGTCCGGGTTGAAACGGTGCCTGTAGTATTTCCTGTCCTTCGCCCACCAGTCCATGACGCGGGTCTGGGTGATGGAGGTGCCCTTGACGATATCACCTTCCAACACTTCGTAAGCGCCGGTGGTGGGAGGAAAGCGCCATTGGTAGCGCTCGTTGAAATCCGGCCCGTATTCCGCATAAAATCCCGGGTGCATGGGGGTCATCGCCCCAGCGATGGCGGCACCGAAGACCTTGGCCTCCGGCAGTGAGACTGATACCAAGTCATCGCCATACATGGCGATCTGGGCGATTTCCTCGCGCAAATATTGCTTGGAGTAGGGGTTGACGATGTTGTCGGAAACGCGGAGATAGACAGATAACAGGTAGTCGCGGGCGTTGACCTTGCGTCCGTCCGAGTAGCGGGCTTCCGGGTCGATCCGCATGTAAACGGTGCGCCCGTTGTCGGTGATGGCCCATTCCGTGGCGATGCCGGGAATTTCCTTCATCGTGTCGGGATGAAGGCTGACGAGCGGCATGTCGATGTCATCGTAGAGGTTGCCGCGGAAGGAGTTGTTGGCGTTGTCGCCGAAGAGGCGAATGGTTGGAGGGAAGCTGAGGCTGGCGAAGTTCTGACGGAAGACGCCGCCTTTGACCGCGGCGGGATCACCGATCTCGGGTTGGTCCATACCGTCCACCCAGACGAGGTCGGTCGGGACGTCTTCGGCCGTGCCTTGTTTAAGGTATCCGCCGAGCGAGAGGCGGAAGTCCCACTTTTCGAGGTCATTGGCATGTTTCTCCGCCTGAAGTTCGAGAAGTTCCCTTTGTTTGTCCTCGGCACTGGCAAGGGCTTGTGCGGTCGTGGCAATTTCCTTGAGCGTGGCCTCGCGCTGGCCGGTGATCCAAGTCTCAATGTAGCGGTTATACTGGGGGATGAACGACTCGAAGTCCAAGGTGCGCGTGACCTCCTGCCCCCCGCGCTCGCAGGAGGTGAAAAACATCATCGCGAGGGCCGAAACGAGCCAAGCGGTCTGTTGCAGGAAACGGGACATCAACGGTAGTAGGTGAATTTTTTCGGATCGAAGGCTTCTCGGATCGCCTCGCCAACAAAGGTAATAAGCACCAGCGTGCCGACGAGCATGGCGAAGGTGGCGGTGACCAACCATGGGGCGGATAGATTGGCCAAGCCGTCGTTGAGGAGTCGCCCCCAAGTGGCGTATTCCGGTGGCAGGCCGAAGCCGAGATAATCCAAGGCGGTCAGGGAAAAGATCAGGCCCGAGACGGTGAAGGGGACGAGTGTGACTAAAATCGCCACCGTGTTAGGCAGCAGGTGGCGGAACAAAACCCGCGGTGTGCCGGCACCGAGCACGCGGGCGGCGGCAATGTAATCCCGCTCCTTGTCGCGGTAGGCGGCGGTGCGCATGAGGTAGGTCATGCCCATCCAACCGAAGAGAATGAGGATGGTCAGAATAACCGGCAGGCCCTTGAAGCGCTCGGGCACCATGCTGGAAAAAATGATGACCACGAACAGGAACGGCATGTTATCGAGGATCTCGATGACCCGCTGGACCGCGAGGTCGAACCAACCGCCGAAGTAGCCCATGAGCATCCCAACAGTGATCCCGATCAGATAGACAATGGGCAGATAAATGAGTGCCGCCTTGAAATTGACCTGCAAGCCGCCGTAGAGATAGGCGATGACATCGGAGCCGCTGGAAGTGGTGCCGAGCCAATGGCCTTCCTCCGGGATCGGGGGCGCGGGGTGGTATTTCACCGCGCGGAACTCGCTGCTGGGAAGCGCGAGAAAGGAGCTTGGGTCGGTCTCGCCGCTATATCTCTCGGAAACGGGTTTGCCCTTGATGATTTCACCACTGTAAACGCGGTCGCCCTCGGCATTCCAGCCGTCGAAGGGCCCGGCGAGCTTGCCGTTCCGCATGGTGTGGCGGAGATGCATGCGGCCGCGCTCGACATCATGATACTTCGCGACCAGTCCGGCATAGGGCGTCCGGCTGACTCCTTCGTAGTAAACTCCCTCGCGCTGGATCAGCGGCCGCGAGCGCGGCGGCAGCGTGTCGCCGGTGGGCTCGTAGGGGATAAGCGGCATAATCACCCGACCGCCGCCTTCCTTGGCGTTGAGGATGCGCTTGAGCTCGCGGTAGTCGGCGGGGGCTTCCGCGCGCTCGCCGGTGATGCCGAAGTCCTGGTTCTTCAGGTCGCTGGTGAGGAAGGCGGGAAATTTCCACTCGCCTTGGTAATTCACCGCAAGCGCGCGGTTTCCGACCACCACCTGGTCCAGCGCGGCAAGCCCCGCCAGGCCTAGCAGAATGACCAGTGAATAATAGCCGCGCTTGATTTCGCGGAAGCGCTGGATTCGCCGCAGTGTCATCGGGTTGGGCGGCCCGCCAGTCCAGGAACGGATGATCATCGCCAAGCCGCCGAAGACCAAAATCGCCGTGGCCAGCCAGCCGAACCATGGGAAAGCCGTGCCCGCGATTTCGAAATTCAGCAAGGGCACCAGCCGACTTGCGGAGAAAAACCAGCGCGCCGTGGGGAACGCGATGCCGAATATTTCTCCGGCCGCCGCGAGCGCCCCGAGTATCAGCCAGATGAATCCGAATGCCCGCATCATTTATTCAAATTTGATCCGTGGATCCACCAGTGCCACGATGAAGTCCGAAATAACATGACCGATGAGCATGAGAAACGCTGCGATGGTTAGGGTGCCCATGATGACCGGGACGTCCCGCGCGATGACCGATTGATATTGCAAGAGCCCGAAGCCCTGGATGTCGAAAACCGTCTCGATGAGCATTGAGCCGCCGATGAAAATGGTCACCAGGCTGCCGAGGCTGGTGGCGATCGGGATCATCGAGTTGCGGAACGCGTGGCCGAAGACCGCCTTGCGAAAACTCACGCCCTTGGCCACCGCCGTGCGGACGTAGTCGGCGGCGAGATTATCCATCAGATTGTTTTTCGTCATCATCGTCAGCATGGCGAAGGAGCCGATGACATAACAAATCAGCGGCAGCACCGTGTGATGGGCGAGGTCCTTGATTTTCCCCCAGCTGTCGAGTTGGTCGAAGTCCGGGCTGGTGAGGCCGAAGAGCGGGAAAATATTCATCCGCGCGCCGAGATAGACGAGCAGCACCGCGCCGAGCGCGAAGCCGGGGATCGAGTAGCCGAAAAAGATGAGAATCGAGCTGGAGCTGTCGAGGAAGGTCCGGTGTTTCAGCGCCTTGAGGATCCCCAGCGGCAGGCAAACCGAGTAGGTGATGATCGCGGTGAGCAGGCCGAAATAGAGCGCGATCGGCATGCGGGCGAGGATCATCTCGTGGACCGGGTCCTGATAGATTGTCGAGCGGCCGAGGTCGCCCTGGACGAGGCCGGCGAAGCGTGTTTGATAGATGACGGCGCGCGGGCGGTATCCGGGCAGGTCCGCGCCGGGATTGCGTCGCAGGTAGCGTTCTTGGCGGTCCTTTTCGCTCTCGAAGCGCGCTTTCCAGCCCTCGCTAGCGATGGGCTCCCCGGTTTCGGCGAAAACCGCGGAGATCACCTCGCCGTCTTTTTGGGTGACATGGGCGATCCGGGCGTCGCCGCGGAGGACGACGGTGGCGGTGGTGTCGGAGTCCATCGCGCTGCCGATGGTTTCCTCGCCGCGGCTGCCGTATTCGCCTTTTGAAATGAAGACCTCCTTGGGTAAAACCCCGGCCCACTGGCCGTAGGCGGCGAGGATCGGTTTATCCAAGCCGAACTGCTCTTCGAGTTCCTCCATTTGTTCCTCGCTGAGGCCGCCCTGGCCCTGGGTGGAGGCGGATCCGCCGCGGCTGCCTTTTTCCGCCGCGGTCGCCGCTTCCTGCAGCATCCGGTCCATCGGCCCGCCGGGAACGAAGCGGGTAATGGTGAAGACAAGCAGCGTGATGCCGATCAAGGTCGGTGGAATCAGCAGCAAGCGTCTGAAGAAATAGCTTTTCACAAAAAAGAGGGCGGAACCATTAAGCGCCTGTCTGGATCATGCAAGCCCGGACCCATGAAGCGCCACGCACGGCCAAGCTCGTGCAGGGATTTTCATGGGCACCCGGAGTGCGCGACGCTCTGCTCGCGCGAGGTGGGGGTCCGACTCTACCACATCGAGCGGAGCCTCCATCTCCCACGAACGACTGCGCCTGTTGGACGCCGCCAAGTCCGGTTCGGAGGCTTTGGGGATGGGGTTGTGCCTGGGCAACCGGATCCGCGGCGGCAAAGCGCTCAAGGCCCTTCAAGTTAGTCGGGAAGCTAATACGAAGCCAGCGGAGAGGGGATCGCGATCACCTGCATCCCTGCACGTTGCGCGGATAAGATCCCCGCCGGCGCGTCTTCGAGCACCAGGCAGCGGG
>JBBEEL010000075.1:0-22668 GCA_040880785.1 Akkermansiaceae bacterium
TTTGCCCGCATCCCGCAGGAAAATAGAAGCCGGACTTCAGTTTGCCGCGTAAGCGTCCGAAAATTATCCCCCTGGCGTTGGTTTGAGAGGAAAATGTCGGTTCGATAGTTCGATAGCGCATCAAATCGTTTTTTGGCAACCAGCGGAAGCTCGTGATGTGGAGCTGGCGACCGCATCGCTCGTTGGTTTCCGAAGTCAACGCCGCCGCCGTCTTCCATGCCATCAGCTGTTCCCCAAAACCCGCTCTACGCTCTATGAAGTTGCTCGCGACGAGGGGAAATAGTGGTGGAGCGCCTCGACCGCACCGTGGCCGTGGGCGGCGCGGGTGACGAGGCCGCCGCTGGCGAGGATATGATCGCGGATAACGGCCACCGCGTTGGACGGACAGGCAGTCATCGCGGCGTTGGTGGGATCAAGCATTTCCAAGTCATTATGGCTATCACCGACGGCGAAACAACGGGCGGCGTCGAGGCCGTAATGCTTGGCAATTTGACTTAAAGTGCTGCCTTTCTGAATTTCGCGGTGGCCGAAGCGCAGGTAGATCGAGTTCCGCTGCCAGGAGAAATGTGGCTCCAGGCGGATGAGCGGTGTCATGTGGTCAACGATCCATTCCATCTCCTCCTCAGTGCGCGAAATGATCCCGGCGGGCTCGCCGTCGAGCTCGATCCACTGGGCCCCGGTGTGCTCCTCGACCTCGGCGCGGATGTGGGCGAGTAGCTTGCGGTTGGCCTTGAAAAGCCCGTGGATTTCCTTTTCGCAGCGCTTGTTCCACTTGGTGTCGGGCAGCCAGCGGCCAAAGGCGTTAGGGAAATGGATCTCGTGCTCGCGGGCAACCACCCAGTCCGGCAGAAACGGGAAACGACTCTCGAGCAAGCCCTCCACCACATGCGGCATTGAGCGGCCGGTGTTGATCCCCCAAACAACGCCTTGTTCCTCGCGCAGCCGGCGGATGAGATCGAAAAACGCCGTCGGCACTGGCGGCGTGTCAACAGGGTGGTGCAAGGTGCCGTCGAAATCAAAGGAAAGCACCGCGGAAGGCACGGACGGCGGAGGTAGCGTGGTCATGATTTTATGGAAATTTCACGTCGGCCTCCACCGCCCGGCGTGCGATTTTTTCACGGGACAGGGACAGGGGCATCGGAATCAGGGGGCTGGGGCGGGCGAGGGATCAAGGGCGAGTGCTTGCCGGCACCAGGCGAGGGCCATCAGCGCGTAGCCGGTGCCGTAGGGTTGGTGGTAGTCGTAGAGCGGATAGTCCCACCACGAGCCGTCTTTTTCCTGCCGTTCGAGTAAGAGCAATACGATTCTTTCCGCGTAGGCGGCGTGTTTTTCCTGCGGCAGCAAGCGGACCGACTCGGTGAAATAATAGATCCCGTAGTAATAAAAGTAGCCCGCGATTTTGAACGCACCTTCATGGGGCACCGGGCGCTTGCGGACGTTGCTGAGGAAGCCCTCGCGGGCGAGAAAACGGTCGGCCCAGGTGACCAGCACCTCGTCGGTGACCATGGTCTCGCCGAAGACACGGAGGGCGGCGTTGCAGGCTTGGGAGCGGGCGAGTGAGCCGGCGGGGCGGTTGATGTCGCTGCGTGGCCGCATCCGGTGGGGAAAGGAATAGGTGTAGGAAAAATCCGGGGTGCGCTGCGACTGGATGCTGGCGATGGCGGATTTCATGATTTTCTCGTCGAGCGTCACGCCCATGGCGCTGCGCGCCTCGTCCATGGCCAGCAACAGGCTCGCGGTGGTGAAGGCGGTGGGGAGGCCGGAGGGCCGCTGAGTGGTCAGGCCGCTGTAAATATCGAGGTAGCCCCAACCGCCGCTGATGTCCTCGTAGCGGTTGGCGAGATCGACCTGTTGTTGGGCGAGGCGGGCCCAGACCGCCTTTTTTTCCGGATCGGCCTCGCGGCCGTGGAGGCGCGACATCGCGCGCATCCCGTAGGCGTGGCCCCAGATATTGTAGGTGGTGGTCTGGTTGGCGCGACGCAGTTTTGGCAACTCCGCGGCGGTCCAAGCGGCAGCCCGATCAATCGCGGAGTGCGCCTCCGGGCGCGGGTCCGCGGCATCGATTAACCCGGCAAGAGCGAGGCCAGACGCCCCGGCGCGGTAGGCGTGGTGGGCACCGGGGACAGGCGCGTAGATATTCAGGTTCTTCGTTCGCGTGGCGCTGCCCCACGAGCCGTTCGTGTTCTGGTGACCGAGAAGGAAATCCACTCCGCGGCGCATCGAGCCCTCGATGGCGGCGGCGGTGACACCAGTCACCCCGGGTCCCACCACCGGAGCTTCCACCGCGGAGGCAAGGCTGGCGAGCAGGGCCACGCCGGGCAGCGCGAGGAGGAAACCGCGCCAGAATCGCCTATTTGCAAGGATCATGTGTGAAATGGAGTGGGAACCGGGATACCCAAGATTCTTCCGATTCCCGTGGCTCCAGGCAAGGGAAGAAAATCCAAATTACCGCGCGCGCCATCTTTTGGTGGACACTACCACGGCGGCGCGCATGCCACAATGGCCAGCCGCCGCCACACCCGCCCGGGACGAGTGACATACCCATCGCAAAGAGCTTCTCTACATATTGTCTGGCATTTTGTAGGACCGCGCCGCCCTAGTGGGTGCCGCCTTCAGGGCTAGTGGCCGCCGCACCCACCGGGTAGGAGGGACATAGCGAGTCGCGAGGGCAAGAGGCTTCTACCTATTGTCTGGCATTTTGTGTCTGGCATTTTGTGTCAGTCTGGCATTTTGTGTCATGTTGGAAACCGTTGATGCTTTGAAACTTCCCTCCTACGAACTGGGTCGGCCGACGATGTTTCCGTAGCGGTGGAGGGTTTCGCTGATCGCTTGTTCGCGGAGCCAAGCGGGCCATTCGCGGCGGGCGTTCCAGAGCACCGGGGCGTCCGCCCAGCGCATTCCCGCGGAAATGGCGGCGAGCTTGAGCTGCGATGATCCGCCGGGGATGCGGATCAGCTGGGAACCGGAAGTGGGGAGGCGCTCTGTAAGCTCGTGGTCGGCCTCCACACGGATTTCAAATCCGAGGGGGGCTAGCCAGGGGCGCGCTTGCGGAAGTGAAATCGAAATGGACGTCGCGCTCGCTTTGGCGACGAGCAGGAGCCGGGCAAGGTCCACGTCCGGAAGTTCCCGCCCGGCACGGAGAATGCCGTGGCCGAACCGGCGGTAGCGGAAAATGTTCGCCTCGCTGCGCAAATGGCTTGGGTCGTGGTCGGGATCAAACTCGTGACGCTGCCAATAGGCATCGCTGCCGGCAGCGGCGCGGAGGACCGCGGTGTGGCCGGGGACGAGAGGGATCAGCCGCTCGAGAAACTCCGCGAGCGCCGGGGTGGGATCCGCGAGCTGCGACGGGAGCGAGTCGTTTTTCCAGACGCCGAGTTGCGCCACGTAGTTCGGGCCGCCCGCCTTGGCTCCGGGGCCGAAACAGGAGCGCTTCCACCCGCCGAAGGGCTGGCGGCGCACGATGGCCCCGGTGATCGGCCGGTTGATGTAGGCGTTGCCGACTTCCACCCGGTCTTTCCAGAGCTCGGTCTCCCGTTCATCGAGCGAATGGATTCCTCCGGTGAGGGCAAATCCGGAGTCGTTCTGGATGCGGATCGCCTCGGCCAAATCGGTGGCGCGAATCACACCGAGCACCGGGCCGAAACATTCGGTGCGGCGAAACCAGCTGTCCGGGGCGACTCCGAGTTTGACTCCCGGAGTCCAGAGGCGTGGATTGTCCGGCGCGTGGCGCGGCTCGAGCAGCCACTCCTCGCCCGGCTCCAGGCGGGTGAAGGCGCGTGCCAGTGCGTCGTTAGGCTTGCGGATGAGGGGCGTCATGGTCACGTCGAAGTTGCCGGAGCCCCCGACCCGCAGCGAGGCGGCTGCGTCCTTCAATTGCTGGCGGAACTTCGGGTGATCATAAACCTCCGCTTCGATGATCGCCAACGAGGCCGCCGAGCACTTCTGGCCGGCATGGCCAAAGGCGCTGCGGACCAAGTCTTTCACGGCAAGGTCGAGGTCCGCGGCCGCGGTGATGATGAGCGCGTTTTTGCCGCTGGTTTCCGCGAAGAGCCGCAGCGCCGGCTTCCATTCGAGAAACAGCCGCGCGGTCTCGTAGGCACCTGTCAGAATCACCGCGTCCACTCGGTCATCGGTCACCAGCGCACGACCAGTTTCATCGTCGGGGCAGGGGAGGAACTGGAGGACGTCCCGCGGGACGCCGGCACGCCACAGGCAATTGACCATCACCCATGCGGTGAGGACGGTTTCGGGCGCGGGCTTGAGGATCACGGTATTGCCCGCAGCCAGTGCGGCGAGCACGCTGCCGCAGGGGATGGCAAAGGGGAAATTCCAGGGTGGCGCCACCAGGACGGTGCCGAAGGGCTCGAAAATGGCGCCGTCGTTGTCTTCACTATGGGCATAGTAGTTGGCGAAATCGATCGCCTCGGAAACCTCCACGTCCGCCTCGACGACCGCCTTGCCGGCATCGATGGCCATGGCGGCGATCGCCTCGCCGCGGGCACGGGCGAGCTCTGCGGCCGCCTGCATCAGCACGCGGCCGCGCCCTTGTATGCCGGTTTCGTTCCAGTGTTTTCGGGTATTCAAGGCGGTCGCGAGCGCCTGCTTCACGTGTTCCGGTCCGGCGAGTGCGTGGTGATAGATGGCCAGGCCGGGACGCGAAGGATCATCTCCCGCGACCACCCGCGCCCCGGCCTGCGCCATCCCGCCGACCACCAATGGAATCGACGGCATGTCGGCCGCCGCCCGCGCGTCGTTCACCTTGGAGCGGATCCAGCGGACATTGGCCGGCAGCGACCAATCGGTATCCGGTTCATTGGCAAACTCCGCAGCCGCGTCCATCGGTTCTGGCCGTTCCTCGCTCCGCGACTGGGTGCGCCGCGGTCCTGCGGCCACGTCATCCTTGCGGAGGCACGCGTTAAGAAACTGTTGCTTCTGCCGCTCCCACGCCGCATCGCCCGGTCGCATGTCGAATCCGTCGCGGAGAAAATTTCCCTCTGCGGTGTTCTCATCGAGCCGCCGGATCAGATAGGCGATCGCGCTGTGAAAGTCCTGCCGGCTCACCACCGGGGCGTAGAGAAGCATGTTTCCGCCCGCCTCGCGCACCGTCCGGGCCTGGTGGTTTGCCATGCCTTCGAGCATTTCAAACTCGATTCGTTGCCCGGCGTTTTCCCTGGCCCGGAGCAAGAGCGCGTAAGCCACGTCGAACAAATTGTGGCTGGCCACGCCGAGCTTCACCGCGGCCACATTCCCGGCGCGGCATCCCTCGTGGAGCATGCGTTTGAAATTTGCGTCCGTTTCCTCCTTGGTCGCGTAGGGTGCCTGTGGCCAGCCATGAAGTTCCGCGTCCACGCCCTCCATGGCGAGGTTGGCCCCCTTGACGATGCGGATCCTGATGCCCGCGCCGCCGCGGCCGACTCGCTCGCGGGCCCAGGCATTCAGCTCGCGCTGCAAGGGCCACGCATCCGGAAGATAGGCCTGGAGCACGATCCCCGCCTCGAGCTTGAGAAATTCTTCCTCATCGAGAACCCGTTGGAATGCGTGGCGGGTGAGATGGAGGTCCCGGTATTCCTCCATGTCGAGATTCACAAATTTGGGATATCCTCCGGCGGCAGGGTTTTTGATGGCCGCCCGGTAGATCCGCCGGAGGAGGTGGGCGAGGCGATCCAGTGTTTCTTCCTCGCCGACCCAGTGGATCTGGCTGTGGATGGCGGAAATTTTCACCGAGATATGGTCGCAGTCGCTGTCCGCCAACCGGGCCAGGATCGCCCGCAAGCGGCGGTCGGCCTCTTCCTCGCCGAGGATGGCCTCCCCGAGCTGGTTCAGGTTCATCCGCATCCCTTCGGCGCGCCTTTTTTCGAGTAGGGGCCGGAGTTTGGAGCTCTCGGAGGGCAGAATCACCGCCGAGCTTTGGGCGCGCATCGTGGCGGTGACCGCTGGCATCACCAGCTCCGGTGCGACCGTGGAAGCCGCGGCGCCGACTTGCATCGCGAGCCGCTCCGCGAGTGGCAGGTAGTCCGGCAAGCCGTGTTTTTCCAGTAAGTGGCGGAATTGCGCCGCCGAGCGGCTGGCCGTCGGTGGCCGGAAAACCTGATCTGCCATCGCCAGCGTCAGTGCCATTCCCTTCGGATCATTCATCATCCGTGCCAGCCTCGCGGCATGGCGGCGTTCGGGAAGTTTCCGGCGGCGCTGGCTTTCTTCCAGAAGGAAGGCGGCAAGCCGGGTCGCCTCCACCGCGAGCCGTGCGTCGTTGTGTGGTTCCTGCTTCACCCGCCGGAGTGATTGATGGAATATCGTGTCATTCATGCGCACTGGAGGCGGACCTTTGCCAGCCTTCCAAACGATCCTCGCCTCCAGAATTTTTTCCAGCCGTTGTTGAAGGATTCGTGTGAAAAAACCTCCAGTCATGAATACTTCGGGCAGGACCGGTTGGTGGGCGATCAGTGGCGACCCCCCCCACCGACTGCATGAGTAGCAGCGACGGTGAGCACCCGCGGGACGCGCTGCGGTATTTCGCCGCCGCGTGGGCGGAAGTGGCTGACTTCATGCGCCGCGGCCAGCCTCACCCGACGCTGGGAACCGGCGACCCGCGGGATTGGCCGTTGATGGCGGAGCTGCTGGAGCAACGGGCGCAAGCACTGGAGGATACGCGGACGACGAGGAAATCTGGGCGAGCCATGGAGCCATAAAAGCCCGATTACGCCAGGATCTTGCGCAGCACGTTTCCGTGGACATCAGTGAGCCGGAAATCGCGGCCGCCGAAGCGATGGGTGAGTTGCTCGTGATTCATGCCGAGAAGGTGCAGGACGGTTGCCCACAAATCATAGACATTGCAGGGGTCCTCCACGGCATAATAGCCGAGATCATCCGTCGCGCCGTAGACGCTGCCGCCACGCACGCCGCCACCGGCGAGCCAGAGGCTGAAGCCGTAGGGATTGTGGTCGCGGCCATCGCCGCCCTGCGAGAACGGCGTGCGGCCGAACTCGCCGGTGAACACAATCAGCGTCTCATCCAAGAGTCCGCGCGCCTTCAGATCCCGGATCAGTCCGGCGAGCGGCTGGTCGACTTGGCGGGCCATCAATCCGTGGCCCTTTTCAATCTTCCCGTGTTGGTCCCAAGGATTGCCACTGCCCCCGGCGCCGATGCCGTTGGAAACGCAGCTGAGTTCCACAAAGCGCACGCCGCGCTCGATCAGGCGCCGCGCGACCAGGCACTGGCGGCCATAGGCGGCGGTGTCCTTGTCCGATGATTCGAGTCCGTAGAGGCGCTTGGTTGCTTCGGTCTCACCGTTGATATCACAGAGTTCGGGCACCGCTGTTTGCATGCGATAGGCGGTTTCATAGTTTCGGATCGCCGCCTCTACCTGTGGGTCGGCGGCGCTTTCCACAAATGAGGCATCACACTGGCGGATGAAATCCAGACGCCGCCGCTGCATCTCATCGGCCTCGCCGGGGCGGACGTTCGAGAGTGCCGGATCGCGGTCCACTTGGAAGATGGATGCCTGGTGTTGTGCCGGTAAGTAGCCGCTGCTGAAAAGCCCGAGACCGCCGTGAGGAACCCCCGCGCCACCGCTTTGCAAGACCACAAAGCCGGGCAGGTTCTGGTTGATTGAGCCAAGCCCATAGGCCGTCCACGCACCGGCACTGGGATGGCCGACAAATGGGAATCCGGTGTGGATCATGTAGTTCCCCTGGGCGTGCTCGTTGACCGTGGTGGTCATGGAGCGGATCACCGCAAGCTCGTCCGCAAGCTCCGCGAGCTGCGGAAACAGGTCGGTCATTTCGATGCCGCTCTGCCCGCGCGGCTTGGACTCCCATGGGCTGCCCATGATATTGCCATTGTTATTGAACATCGTCCGCTGCACCGGCACCGGCATCGGCTGGCCGTGGCGGGTTTTCAGCTCGGGCTTGGGATCGAACGAATCCACATGTGAAACCCCGCCGCTCATGTAGGCGAAGATGACATGCTTCGCCCGCGGCTTGAAATGCGTCGGCGAGACTATGCCGGATGCCCCGCCCAGCACCGCGCCGGAGGCTGGCCTGGACAGCAGCGCGGTCAGAGCCAGCGAGCCAAAACCGAGCGAGCAGCGTTTCAGCATCTCCCGTCGCGAGACGTCTGACAAATGTGGTGAGTTGTAAGAATTTTGCATGATGTTGGATCGTTAACGAAGGAAAATGAACTCTTTAAAGTTGAAAATCGACTGCGCGAGGTCACGCCACACAAGTGCCGGTTTCTCGGCACCGTGGGCGGCGGCAAGGTCAGTCAGATAGGTGGTGACCGCGGCGTTTTCCGCGGGACTCGGCCCGCGGCCAAGGGCGGTCTCGAACATGCGGGCGACGCGGGCGGCGGGCGGCTCGTCAATCTCAACAAGCGCGTCGGCCCAGCGCTTTGCCTGATCGATGACGAAGGGATCATTGAGCAGGGCAAGCGATTGCCCGGGGATATTGGTGGCGTCCCGCTGTCCGATTGTGGAGAACGGACGGGGGGCGTCGAACACTTCTAAAAACGGGTTGAGATGGTTGCGCCGGATTTTTAGATAAATGCTGCGGCGCTTCTGATCGGAGGGGCCTGCCAGCGCGTTGGCTCCCGGGCCGAAGCGATCGTCCGTCAGGCGTCCGCTGATGGACAGCAGGCTGTCGCGGACTGCTTCCGCCTCCAATCGCCTGACCCGGGCGTGGGACAACCAGGTGTTTGCGGGATCGACTTCGCGCGAGCGCGCTGAGGGCTCGCTGGCGCGCTGCCAAGCCTCGGAAGTTACGAGAAAACGGATCATTTTTTTCGCGGACCATTGGTTTTCCACCAGCCGCGTGGCCAGGAAATCGAGCAACTCCGGATGCGTCGGCAAATTACCAAGGCGGCCGAAGTTATCCACCGTGGGGACCAAGCCGCGGCCGAAGAGGTGCTGCCAAATCCGATTCGCCATGACCCGCGAGGTCAGCGGGTTGTCAGCACTGGCGATGTCCGCGGCCAGCTCCAGGCGGCCGCTCTGCGGCGTCTGATAGGGCTCCTCGGCCAAGATGGAAATGTAGCCTCTGGGAATAAGGTCTTGCGGGTGTTTGTGATCACCGCGCAGCAGCAGCGGCGAATCTCCGGCCTGGGTTTCCAGCAGCCCGGGAGCCCTGCGGGGCACGGGAATCTCTCTTTCGAGCTGGCGGTAGGTGGCAAGCAGCGGGCCCATGGCGGGCAGTTCAGCCAAGCCGGTTGGCAACAAGCCGGAACGGATGAACGAGTCGAGAAATGCAAACTGCTCCGCGTCCATCGAGTCATCTGCCCAAGCGGCGATCGCGCTTTTCAACAACTCTATCAACTGGCTGGCGAACTCCGCCGCCGTGGCCTGTGGCGGGATTTTTAAAGCCAGCGCCGCGGGCTGAACTCCGCTGGTGGATGGCGGCGGGCCATCGTGGAAGACGACCTTTAAAACCCCAAAAAACGAACGTCCGTCCGGGCCGGGTTTGCTCGGCTCGCGGGAGAGTGAGTCGGCCGCGGTGACAAACTCGATATAACCCATGCTACCCTTGCGATAAGCGCTATCGAGGCGGACCCAGGTGGGTTGGTCGCTATCGATGACCGCTTGCGGAAAAATACCTCCGTTCCCGAGCGGATAGTTGTCCGGGATCAAGCGGACGCGCGCGCCCATGCCGCCGACGACGAGCACGCTGATCGAATCCGTGGTGATTTCGAATTTGGGCGAAGTGAAAATCCCGTGGTGCTTTGATGATAGCAGATGGCTGAACACGCCGGCGGGAAGCAGGCCATTGACCACGGTTTCCCCCTCGGTTTCCACGGTGAAGGAACCAGGCTTGGCGGCGATGGTGGGTGGATTGGCACCGAGCGCGAACCAACCGTCTTTCCCGATCTCCCAGAAGGTGGTGAACTCGCCGGGGGTGGCCCGGGGGGCGCTGGTGGCGGTAATTTCACTCCACGCGGCGTTGAGTGCCTCGCCCGAGTGGCCGCGCAGGCGATGCCAGATATTGAGCGGCGCATCGGGTTTTTCGGCCGCGGCATTGATTGCGTTGACGAGTTGCGCGCGGGCGGCGTTGTGCTGGGGGCGGTCAGGGAACCTGCTGGCAAGTTCGGCGCGCAGCGTGGTGATTTCAGCGCGGTGGGCGTCGATCTTTTGCCGCTGTTCCGGGGTGATGGCTGCGGCGATCTGCTCTGCGGAAACCCAGCCCGGGCCCTGTTGGAATGAGGCCGCGATCTCCTGCGGCGCCAGTGCCCTGGCGTAAAGCCGGGCCTCCTCGATTTCACCTTGGAAAAACGGGTTTCCTCCGCCGGTGTGGCGCATCCCGAGCAAAACCCGTGCGGATCCCGCCTGATATGTCTGACGCGGCTGCGGGCTGTAGGTGTTGCCGTAGGCCTCGCCATTGCGGTAAATCGTGATGCGATTGTCCGCGCCATAGACGACCGCGAGATGCACCAGCTCGTCCGGGTTTGCCGTTTCCTTGGGGCCGCCGACATTGTGTGACCGGACGCCATTTTCGCTGCCTGACATCCACTCGCGGCTGGAACGCTCGGCATAGACGAGCGAGTCAAAGATGCGCCCATTCATGGTTTCCACGGTGATCACGCCACCACCTTTTTGATCGAGGTCGGCATTGGTCACCCATGCCTCAAGAGTTGTTTCCTGCAGCGTCGCGGCCAGCGGCGGGGTGCTGAGGAAGGCACCTTTGCCATCGAGAATCAGGCGACCATCACGGATGGTGGCCCCGTTATGCAGTTCGCCGTGGAGGCCTCCCGAGGTGTCGCCCGCGTCGCTGTCGAAGGTCCAGACCGCCAGCGGACCGCCCTCGACGCCGGCAGTCGGTGCTCCGGGCTGAGAGCCGCTGGCGAGTGCCACCTGTTTGGCGGCAGCTTCGATTTCACCAAGTGTGCGTTCCAATTTCTCGATCTGTCCGGCCAGTTCGTCACTGGCAACCGGCAACGGCCGGACTTGGCCGGCGTCCGGGGCGGCGCTCAGGGTTTCATGCAAATCGGCGGCGGCGGCTGTCCAGCTGGCGGCGAGTCCCTCCCGGATCGCGCCCTTCAGCAGCGTGAGCTCGCCACGGTGGATTTGCAGGCGCTCGGGCAGATCGATGGCCACATGGCCGGGCCTGCTGCTGGCGAGAATTCCATACAGCGAGTAGTAGTCGCGGTGGCTGATGGGATCGAACTTATGGTCGTGGCAGCGTGAGCACGAAATGGTCAGCCCCTGGAACGCCTTGGAAATGACATCAATCTGGTTATCAATGGTTTTCACCTGCTCGTCGAGGGTGTCCATCGGTTGGAAGCCGTGTTCCACCATGCGGAACTGGGCGGGTCCGATCATCGATTCATTGATGCCATCGCTCTCGTTGCGCCGCGGATCGGGCAGGAGGTCGCCGGCAATGTGCTCACGGATCAACTGGTCCCACGGCACGTCGGCATTGAGCGCGCGGATCAGGTAGTCGCGGTATTGGTATGCGTGTGGAATTTCCGGGTCTCCCTCGCTGCCGTGGGTTTCGGAGAAGCGGGTGAGGTCCATCCAATGGCGCGTCCAGCGCTCGCCAAAGTCGGGCGATGCGAGCAGCCGATCGACCACGCGGGCGAAGGCCTCCGGCGAGTCATCATTGAGAAACGCCTGCATTTCCTCCGGCTTCGGCGGCAGGCCGCTCAGGGCATAGGTGATCCGGCGCAGCAGCGTCCGGCGATCGGCCGCAGGCGCGGGCTCGAGCCCCGCCAGATCGAGTTTCTCCGCGAGAAAACGATCCACCGGATGCGCGAATTTCGCTGCCGACCCGGCGGTGGGGATCGGCGGATCGGTCACGGGCTGGAAACTCCACCATTGCCGCCTGACCTCGAAGACCGCCTCCCAATCTGCGGCGCTCGCCTCACCCGCGGTGGGGGCAACATCGCGCGGGTCCGGTGCGCCTCCCTCGATCCATTTCTCAAAATCGGCGATGGCGGCTGTCGGCACCGCGGCCCGGTTTTTCGGCATCCGCTGGTCCGGATCAGGGTGCCGCATGGAGCGCAGCAGCAGGCTGCGCTCCGGATTGCCCGCGATCAAGGCAGGCCCGGAATCGCCACCTTCCAGGATGCCCTCGCGGAAATCCAAGCGCAGGCCAGCATCCTGCCTTTCCGCGCCATGGCACTCGTAGCACTCGCTGGCAAGGACCGGCCGGATGCGCTTTTCGAAAAACTCCAACTCCGCCGGACTGAGCGCCGCGGCGGCGAAACCCGCGCAGGCGATGATGGCAAAGCCCATCGCCCAACCGACGGCGGAGCTGGACCAAGTAGGGGATATTCGATCAAAATGGCTCATGGGTAGGTTCTGGTGGGAATGGGGAGGTTTCTCGGAAATTTCTATTCGGCGTTAGGATATTCGGCGTTAGGGTGGTATTCCCGGCTGCATTATCAAGATTTCTTTTGGTTGCTGTTTCGATTATTGGAAAGCAGGTGGGACATCCCAAGCTCCTGAAATGCTAAAAAACGAAATTAAGATTACAAAAAGCCAGATTACAAAAAGCCTGACTTTTAATAGATTACGACCTAGGTCAGTTACGCCTCAACATGGATCTTTTTTTCACTTTTTTCTTCAAAATTACAGAAAGCCTGACTTTTTAACAGATCACGAAAAGCTAAGTCAGACTATACGCCTCAACAGGGATCTTGTTTTCACTTTTTTCAGACTCCCCGCCTTCCGCATGGCTTGGCAACCCGGTTTTATTTTAGGATCCCTACGCAGTGAATTTTTTTGAGTGGGTTTATCCGCCCGGCATCCGTTAAGAATCTCCCCGTGGCACTGCTCCTTGCGATCGAATCTTCCTGCGATGAAACCGCCGTCGCGATCATCCGCGGCACGCCTGGGTCACCGGCGCGGGTGCTGGCTTCGGAGATTTCCTCGCAGATCGAGCTGCACCGCGAGCACGGCGGGGTGGTGCCGGAGCTCGCCTCGCGCAACCACTCGCTGCACCTGCGCGGTCTCGTGGAAAAGGCGCTCGCCGACTCCAGCGTGGACATCCGCGAGCTCGATGCCTTCGCCGCCACGACCGGCCCCGGACTGGCCTCCTCGCTGTTGATCGGCAGCACCGCGGCCAAGGGCATGGCTTGTGCGATGGGCCGTCCGTTTCTGGGGATCAACCACCTCGAGGGCCACCTGCTTTCGCCCTTTCTGGCGGAAACTTCGGTCCCGCCGCATGTGGCGCTGATCGTTTCGGGCGGCCACACGCTGCTGCTCGATGTCGAGAGGGCCGGCTGCTATCGGAAACTCGGTGGCACCCGCGACGACGCCGCTGGGGAAGCTTATGACAAGGTCGGGAAAATGCTTGGGCTGCCCTATCCGGGCGGGCCGGAAATCGAAAAGGCCGCCCGCGGCGGAGATCCTAAGGCCTATGATTTCCCCCGCTCGATGCGGCACGAGCCGCACCTGGACTTTTCCTTTTCCGGCCTGAAAACCGCCGTGCTTTACACCTTGCAGCGGGAAAAAGGTGGCTCTTCCATCCCCAACATCGCCGCCTCGTTCCAACAGGCCGTGATCGAGATCCTCGTGTGCAAAACCCTCCGCGCCGCCCGTGAGAGCGGCCGCCGCCACATCGCGCTCTCCGGCGGCGTCAGCTTGAATCTCGCCCTGCGCGACGCCTTCCAACAGGCCGCCGCGCACGCGGGCTTGGAAATATCTTTCGCCTCGCCCGCGTTTTGCACCGACAACGCGGCGATGATCGCCTTCGCCGCGCTGCTGCGCCACCTAGCCGGCGAGAGCTCGGCGCTTGGCGACGACATCCACCCGAATTTACCGCTGGTCTAAATTTCAGGCAGCTCTAGAAAACCCGGTCAAGATGATCCATCGCACTTTGGTTTTTGATTTTGATGGCACCATCGCCGACACGCTTGGCGAGACCCGCCGGATTTTCAATATCATCGCGCCGGATTACGGGATACGGCAGGTGGCGGAGGAGGAGTTGAACGCGCTGAGGCACCTGTCGCTCAAGGAGTTACTGTCACACCTCGAGATCCCGAAGCGCCGCGTGCCGGCGCTGATTTCCCGCGGCACAGGGATGATGCGCGGTAATATCACCCAGTTGAAATTGATCGATGGCATGCTTGAGGTGCTCGTCGAACTCCGTCGCCATGCCGGGAGTTTCGGTATCCTCACCTCCAACACCACCGCCAACGTCGATCTTTTCCTCAAGGCCCACGGCCTCCGCGAGCAGTTCGATTTCATCTCCTCGACCTCCAAGCTCACCGGCAAGGCGAAGCACCTCAAGGCCATCCGCAAGACGTTTTCCGCCCAGCCGGAGGAAATGCTCTACATCGGCGACGAGCTGCGCGACGTGAAGGCCTCGCAAAAAGCCGGGGTCCCGATCGCCGCGGTCACCTGGGGCTTCAACTCGCGCGAATCACTCGCCGCGGCGGAGCCGGATTATCTCTTCAACGAGCCTTCGGATTTCCTGCGTTTGCTTGTCCCGCGTTGACATCCGCGGTGGCCAGCGAGCAAGCTCCGCCCATGTCGGAAGAGAAATTGGAAACGGAAGATCTGGAAATCAAGCCGGAGCCCGCTGGACATCCCGGGACCTTCCCGAAGACCGTCTCGCCGGTTCTGGTGATGGGCTTTGTCGTGATCGCCCTTGCGGGTGTTTTAATCGCCACCCGAGTGCAGGACAAGTCGGCGAAAGCAGCGCCGTCCAGCGCCGAGATCACCACGCTTCAAGCCGAGGTGGATGCCCGCCGCACCGAGCTGAACCGCCAACGCATCGCCTTCGGATTGAACCCACTGGTCGGAGGCTCCGAACCGATCGATGACATCGCAGACCGCTTGAAAAAGGACACCGACACGCTGGTTTCCCTTGCCGGAAAATTCCAGCAGTTGCTCGGGGAAAAAGACATGCAGCTCATCGCTGGCAACGCCGAAACCCTTCGCTCCGAAAAACTCCGCCAGAGCCTCGCCGCGGAAGCGAGCCGGCTCCAGCTTGAACTCCAACGCGCCTTGGTCAACGGCTCGGATGCCGAGCTTCTCCGCCGTGACATGCTCGAGCTCAGGGAGCAACGCGACGCCTTTGCGGCAGAGTTGCAGTCCGTCCGCGAGCAAATGAAGTCGATGAGCGCCGGAGCCTCGGCGGAGGATTATGCTGACCTCAAGCGACGCTTCGATGAAACCCTGCGCGCCAAAGAGTTTTTCCAAGCACGCGTCAGCGAGCTCGAGGGAGATCTCTCGCAGGCGAAACTTTTTGCCCGCTCCGAAAACGAACTTCTGCCCGCGGCCGTCGCCCTATTCCGCGCCTTGCGCGAACTCGAAGGCCACTCGGACTCCGACATGACCAGCGCTTACAGCCGTCTCGGTGTCGATCTCGGTGCCAATGTCCTCAACACACTCACCTTCGCCACCGGCTCCGCCGAACTGAATCCCTCCGACGAACAGATGATCCGCAGTTTAGCGGATGAGCTGCCGGACGGCGATCTATTGTTAGTGATCGGCTACGCGTCGGAAACTGGAAATGTCGAGAATAACCAAAAACTCTCCTCCGACCGTGCGACGGCGGTCGCTGAGTCGTATTCCGCGGTCAAACGTCCCGGCCAGTTGGTGCAGGCGGTGTATCTCGGGCAGACTGACCGCTTCAGCAGCCGCATTCCGGAACGCAACCAACTTTGTGAGATCTGGCGCATCCGCCAGAAATGAAAGAGGCATGGCTGTAACCTCGGTTAGGTTAGAGGCCTTGGTTCAAGCTGCACTTCAGCGCCAGAGTTCGCAGGCATGGGCGGCAAAGCCCGCGCCAAACGCGGTTAGCCAAAGCCGTCGGTCGCTTTCGTTCGCTTGGTCCAGCCGGCGCTCCAGCGCGAACAGCAGCGAGGGGCTGCTCATGTTGCCGTGATCCCGCAGCACCTCGCGGGTCTCGGTGAGCGTGAAGGGCAACACGCTTTCCAGCGCGTCCACCACGTCGCGCCCGCCGGAATGGGCGAGCACTTGATCGGGATCGCCGCCGCGCTTCGCGAATAATTTGGCCACCGCCTCGCCCGCCAGCCCGGGCACCGCGCGGTGCAATTGGTTTTTCAATTTTCCCGCCGAGTTGACGAAGCGGATCTTCTCGCGGTCCGCCGGGATGTGGAGGGTGGAGAAATTCCCCGCCTGCCAGTCGCCTGCCGCCCCGCCGTCCGACCAGATCGCCGCGGCCGCACCGTCGCCGAACAGGCAGAGGCTGATGAGCACGCCCGGCTCGTCGCAGGCAAAAAACGCTGCGGAGCAAATTTCCACCGCCACCGTGGCCACCACCGCGCCCGGATTCGCCGCGACGTAACCCTGAGCCGCGCGCATCATCGGCACTGCCGCACCACAGCCGAGGCCGACGAGATCCGCGAGATAAACATCGTCGCGCAGGCCCATTTGCTCAGCCACGTGGCTGGTCACGCCAGGGCACAAGTAGCCGGTGCAGGTGCAGAGAAACAACGCGTCCACCTCGCTTGGGAGATGCCCGGATTTCGCCAAAGCCGCCCGCAGCGCCTCACTCGCCAGCGGCGGGGCCTCGCGTTCGAAGCTGTGGTTAAGCTCCTGCGCGGAGTGGCCGAAGGGCGCGGCCACGGTCTCCAACGCCAGATTCCGCCGTTGGATTCCCGAGCTGCCGTTGTTCAAAATTTTTTCCAAAATCCCGACCGAGCGCGGCTTCAGGCTGCTCAGGAAATCGCCCTCCCGCATCGCCTCCCAACAAGATTTTTGAGTGTAGGAGCGGGGCGGAACGGCAGTGGCGAGGGAACGGAGATACATGAAAAAGGGAGGGGGGCTAGCGCACGAGGGCGAGCATCGGTTGAAACGGCAGCAGACGCGCGGTGGCGAGACTTTGCAACAGCGACCTGCCGCTGCCGCTCAACAAAATCGGATGCAGCAGGCCTGCCACCGCCAGCCGCCGCTTGAATTTCCGCCGCAGCGCCACGCGCACGATGTGGGTGCATTCCTGCCAGGAAACCGCACCCCGCGACCAGTCAAGCAGCGGCTCGACCGCGCGTTCCGCGGCTTGGAAGGCCATCGACATGCCGTTGCCGGTGAAGGGCGGGATCATGCTCTCCGCGTCGCCCAAGGCCAGCAAGCCGGGCAGTGCGACTTGCCGCCCAAGCTCGAAACCCGCGACTGCGGAAAACGCCCCCGGCCGCCACTCTGCCGCCCGCAAGGCCTCGGCCAAGGCGGGATTTCCACCCGCCTCGATGTATGCTGGCAGAAGCTCCCCGCCGTTCGCCCGGAGACTCCGGTCGATCTGGAACAAGCCGCAAACGTTCGTCCAGCCGTCCTCCACGCCCGCCAGTCCGGCATAGCCGTTGGTGCCCGCGTGCATCTCAAGATCCGCCGATTTCTCCAACCCTCTAACATGTGTCTTCAGTCCCACCCATTGGCCCTTGCGCGGTCGCCGGCCCGCCGTCCAGACCAAGCCATCCCGCGCTTGCGGCAGCGCCCGGACATTTTCCATCACCCGCGCGCCGAGCGCAACCGCCCGCTCCCGCAGCCGCGCATCGAGCAGATAGCGGGAAATTCCCAGCGCGGGCTCCTTGAAATGGTCGCTGTGGATCAGCCGCCCGTCCTCATACCATCCCAGCGACCGGTGATGCAACGCGTCGGCAAACAAATCCGCAATGCCGAGCACATCCAGCGTTGCCCCGCTCACGCCGGAAATGAATTCCCCGCAAACCCGGTGCCGCGGGTAGCGCCCCGCCTCCAGCACAGCCACCGGCACGTCATGCCGCCGCAGCGCCACCGCCAGCGACAGTCCCGCCAATCCTCCGCCCGCGATGGTGATTTCCTGCTTCAATCGCACCAAGCTAACACACGTCGCGCTCCTCGCCATGTCGAAGTTTCGCAAACTTGCCATCCGTCGAGCCCGAGCAAGCGCGCCATCTCGCCTGCCGTGAAGCCCGCGTCGATGCTCACGTGCAGGTCGTGCCGCGTCACCCGGTTGATGAATGGATGCGCCAGCCGCCCGAGCACGTGCGGCAGGCGGGCGCGGTCCGGCTCGCAAAAAACCAGCAGCCCGAATCCCCGCACCCAGCGTCCCAGCGCCGCCAGTTCAGCCGCCTCAAAATGGTGCAGAAACAAGTTCGCCACCAGCACCCCGCCGCTCTCCTGCGGTGGCGCGTCGAAAATATTCCCGCGGTGCCACGCCACGCCCGGCTCCAGCCACGCGGGCCGCGGAGCGAGATCGTAGGCCGCCACCGCGGCCAGCGGAAACATCCGGGCCAGCCTCCCGCACAGCGCCCCGTCGCCCGCGCCGATCTCGACAATCCCGCGCGCCGCCACCGCCGGGAATTTTTTCACCACCCGGCACACCCAGCGCTCGTTCCCCATCAGGTGATTCACCCGCCGCAAATCCCGCCGGCTCCGCAACGCCTCCGGATCGCCCGGCGGCAGGTGATCGAGAATTTCCGGAATGACCACGCGTGGCTTCATGGGCGGCATGCTAGACTCATGCGGATGAAGCGCAAAGGCACAATGCCCGGAGCCGAAACAGGATCATGCCAAGGAAACTAGAGATGGCGGAAATTTTCCACATCGAGAAAGTCCTGGCCGAAGATCAAGTGATCCAACAAGGGAATACCGGTGAGGTCCTCAACGACCCCCTTGTTGGTGATCATGGCGGTGTCCATTTCATCCTCGAGTTGGTTGAGGACGATCCCCGCGCAAACGAGCCCTTTCGCACGGATGGCTTGGACCGTGAGTAAAATGTGGTTGAGCGCGCCAAGCCGGTTTCCCGCGACGAGGACGACCGGCAAGGCGAGGTCCGCTGCCAGGTCGGAAATCCGGTAGTTCGGCGCGAGTGGGACTTCCCACCCGCCCGCGCCTTCGACGATGACCTTGGCGTGCTTCCCCGCGAGCACGCGGAAACCGGCTATGAGATCCGCCGGATCCACCGTGCGGTTTTCCAACATCCCGGCCACATACGGGGCGACGGCGGTGTTGAGGTAAACCGGGTTGATTTCATCCAAGGCGAGTCCACCCGAAGCGGCCGCCAAAATCCCTGCGTCCTCGCGGTCTCCGCAGGCGACGGGCTTGTAGCCGACGGCATCGATGCCCTCCTGCCGCAGGGTTTCGAGAATCAAGCGGGTGACGTAGGTTTTACCGACGCCGGTGTCGGTTCCCGTGATGAAAAAGCTCATGCGGCAGCGTGGTCAGCGGCGCTCGCGCCGGTCAAGCCGGCTGCCTGACAAATTTACCCTTTTCCGAGCCGATTCCGCGGTCATGCTAACGCCACATGACAGCAGATTTTCTGGTGATCGGCGCGGGCATCGCCGGACTTTCCTTTGCCCTGCGCGCGGCGCGTCACGGGTCGGTCGTCGTCATCACGAAGGGGGACGCTTACGAGTCCAACACCGCTTGGGCGCAGGGCGGCATCGCCACGGTGCTGCCGGATCCGCTGCGCGACCCAGGTGATTCCGAGGAACTTCACGTGGCCGACACGCTCGACGCCGGTGCCGGGCTCTGCCGTGAAAGTGCCGTCCGGACGATCATCCATGAAGGCAGTGCGGCGATCGAGGACTTGGTGGCTTACGGGGTTTCCTTCGACAAGGACGACGGCGGCGACCATTTCCAACTCGGAAAAGAAGGTGGCCATTCGCACCGGCGGATCCTCCATGCCCGCGACACGACCGGGCAGGAAGTGGCGCGCGCCCTCATCGAGGCCGCCCGCAAGACACCGAATCTCACTTTGTTGGAAAACCATTTTGCCATCGACCTGATCACCACCGCCAAGCTCGGCGGGGTGGTGGACGACCGCGTGTTAGGAGCCTATGTGCTGGAAACAAAAACTGGCGAGGTGAAGGTCTTCCGCTCGGACCGCGTGGTCTTGGCCGCGGGTGGCTGTGGCAAGGTTTATCTCTACACCACCAACCCCGACTCGGCGACTGGTGACGGTGTGGCGCTGGGCTGGCGGGCTGGCGCGTCGGTGGCGAACATGGAGTTCATCCAGTTCCACCCGACCTGTTTCTACAATCCGGGCGCGACCGGTCCCGAGGCGCGCTCGTTTCTCGTCAGCGAGGCGGTGCGCGGCGAGGGCGGAATCCTCATCAACGGCAAGGGCGAGGATTTCACCAAGGCGGTCGATCCGCGCGGCTCGCTGGCACCGCGTGACATCGTCGCCCGGGCGATCGACCGCGAGATCAAGAAGACCGGCGCACCCTGCGTCTATCTGGACGTCACGCACAAGCCGAAGGGCTTCATGAAGGAGCGCTTTCCGCACATCTATGCCACCTTGTTAAAATTCGGCCTCGATTGCGAAACCCAGCCGATTCCCGTGGTCCCCGCCGCCCACTATCAGTGCGGCGGAGTGGTCACCGACGTCAACGGCAAGTCCACGCTCTGCGGGCTTTTCGCCGTGGGGGAGGTGGCCTGCACCGGGCTGCACGGGGCGAACCGGCTGGCCTCTAACTCACTGCTGGAAGGCAACGTCCTCGCGCGCCGGGCCTTGGATGAAATGATGCGCTTGTTTCCCCCCGGCATCTTCGTGCCGGAGCTGCCGCCGATCCCGGAATGGGAGCACGGCAACGTCACCGAGCCGGACGAACTGGTGGTGATCTATCATAACTGGGACGAGATCCGGCGGCTGATGTGGGACTATGTCTCCATCGTCCGCACCGACAACCGCCTGAGGCGGGCGACCGCGCGGCTGAATAATTTAAAAAAGGAAGTGCGGGAGTTTTATTGGGGCCACCGCGTGAACCCGGATATTCTCGAGCTGCGGAATCTCGTCATCGTTGCCGGACTCATTGTGGAGTGCGCCCTGCGGCGCAAGGAGTCCCGCGGCTTGCACTACACGCTGGACCATCCGGGGTGCGACGAGCGCCTGTGCTCTGACACGGTGCTGCGGAAGTTTTGTTAGCTTCTGGCAGGATTGAGGAATTGATCTCTTCCAAGCGGAAGCTATCCCGACCAACCGGGCTCGCCGCGAGTTCCGCTTTTATCCAACAATGGCAATCGCATTGGCAGCGGCGTATTCGCGGGCGTGGGTGAGGCTGATCTGGATCTCGGTGATGCCATGGAGGCGGGTGAATTTTTCGGCGGCCCCTCGCAGGAGGAGCTTGGGGGCCCCGGAGGGATCGCGGGTGATTTCCAGGTCGAGCCAGCCGGCCTGACCACCAATGCCGGTCCCAAGGGCTTTGGAAACCGCCTCTTTGGCGGCGAAGCGGGCGGCGTAATGGAGCTCGGGCTTTTTTTGGGCGACGCAGTAGGCACGCTCGGCAGGGGTGAAAAGTTTCACCAGAAAGGATTCCCCATGGCGCTGGATGGCGGAGGCGATGCGCTCCACTTCCACCACGTCGATGCCGATGCCAAAGATTCCCATGCTCAGTCGGGGTAATGGGTCATCAGGGATTTCATCTCGCTGACGGCGGCGGTCAGGCCGACGCGGGTGGCGCGGGCGACCATGCTGTGGCCGATGTTGAGCTCGGTTAGGTGGGGGATGGTGAGGATTTGGCTGATATTGGTGTAGTTGATGCCGTGGCCGGCATTCACTTGGAGGGCGGCGGCATGGCCTTCCTTCGCCGCGGCGACAAGGCGGTCGAGCTCGGTTTGGATGGCGTCGCCGGCGGCGTTGGCGAAGGCCCCGGTGTGGAGCTCGATCATGTCGGCGCAGCTCTCGCCGGCGGCCTCGACTTGCTTGAGGTCGGGATCGATAAAAATGCTGACGCGGATGCCGGCGTCTTGGAGGCGGGCGATGGCTCCCCGGATTTTATCGAAACTGGCGAGGACGTTGAGGCCGCCCTCGGTGGTGATTTCCATCCGGTTTTCCGGGACCAGGCAGACGAACTCGGGCTTGAGTTTGAGGGCGAGGCCGAGCATTTCGTCAGTCACGCCAATTTCCAAATTCAACGGCAGAGGGATCTCGGCACGGATGCGGTAGGCATCGGCGTCCTGCATGTGGCGGCGGTCGCCACGGACGTGGATGGTCAGGGAGTCCGCGCCACCGGCCAACGCGTCGTGGCCGGCCTGCACCGGGCACGGCTCGGCATTGGGCGAGGCGGTTGTCTTGGCATAGCGCGCCTGACGCAGGGTGGCGATGTGGTCGATATTAACTCCGAGAAGCAAAGGCATGCGGGGAAATAGCCTCCAGACAGCGGGTCTGCAAGGCTCACGCATGATACCGAGAGGAATTTACAAAGCGGTAATCCAAAAAGGCTGAGCTTTTCAAAGTGTCAGACATTTTGTATGGATTTTTGCTTGCTTTCGTCTTTTAAGCCTGCATCATCCAGCCATGAGACGCGCGCGCTGGCTTTATTCTTCGGTAAACTCTCCTCATTCCCCTGACTTTCCTGATTCCCCAGCTAGGACAGCAATCTATCATTGCCTCAGCCGCGTGGTGGACCGGCGCCATGCATTTGGCCAAGACGAGCGGGAGGCATTCCGCATGTTCATGCGAATGTATGAGAACTTCACGGGCTGCCGGGTGCTTTCTTACTGCGTGATGTCAAACCACTTCCACCTGCTTCTGGAGGTGCCGCCGATGCCGGACGGCGGACTGACCGACGCGGAGCTGCTCAAACGGCTTTCCGCCATCTATACCGAGGCCGCGGTGGCGGTAATTGCCAAGGAGCTGGCAGAGGCACGAGCGGCGGATATGGACAGCGAGAATAAGGGTAGCGAGAATAAGGACAGCGAGAATAAGGACAGCGCGGATAAGGGTAGCGCGAATAAGGGTAGCGAGGCTAAGGGTCGCACGCGGCACGCGGCGGAAATCCACGCCCGCTTCACCT
>JBBEEL010000076.1:0-22622 GCA_040880785.1 Akkermansiaceae bacterium
ATCGACGCCAGGATCGTTGCCGGCGGAATAAAGGGGGGGAATGCCCTAAAAATCACCAGCCCCTTCGTCGCCGATGCCGGAATGGGCATGAGCGTCGCCGTCAAACCTAACACCCGCTACCGCCTTGGCGGAATGATCCGCACCGAAGGATTCCAGAACCAAGGCGGCAGAGGTGTCATGTTAAACGTCCATGGCCTTGCGACGACCAATGGGATCCACGGCACTCGTGATTGGGCGGCGGTCAGTTGTGAGTTCAACAGTGAAAACCAAAGCGAAATCCTCGTCCATTGCCTCATCGGCGGTTTCGGTGGCGGGACCGGAACGGCATGGTTCGATGAGCTTTTCCTCCACGAGACAGCCCGCTCCGGAGACACGGGTGCCAACATCGCTGCCGTTGTCCAACATTTCATCACCTCCGGTCCCGCCGACGCCCGCGCCGCCTTGGCAAGCGCCCTTGCCTCTCGGACCGACGAGAATTCCAGAGCCCTCCTCGCCAGCCTCCGCACCGGGCCCGTCGTCACTGCCGAGATCGTCCGCGTCCGCAAGTATCCGCCTGATCCCGCCACCCGCGCCCGCGGCCTCGCAGTTTACAACCGCACCTGCATCGCCTGCCACGGTCCCGATGGCAAAGGTGTTCCCGGTGCCTTCCCGCCACTGGATGGCACCGACTGGGTCACCGGAGATCCCTCCGTTCCCGCCCGCATCATCCTCGGTGGCCTTCAGGGTCCCATCGAGGTTTCCGGGCAGAAATACGAGAACGTCATGCCACCGCACACCGACCTCAACGACACGGAAACCGCGGACGTCATCACCTACATCCGCCAATCTTGGTCCAACGATGCCTCCGGTGTCAGCGCTGACAGCATCAAACAAATTCGCGCCAAACACGCCAACCGGAATCAGCCCTGGACCGCCGCGGAGCTGAAGTGATCCGCGACGGCCTCTGTGCAAGGCAGGGACGGAGGTCGTTACGTGCCGGGGTGCCTTGCGCAACGCAAGCGCGGAGCCTCTGCCGGGCAGGGATGGCCTGTCCGAGCCGTCCGGCGCGTGAGGCGCAAATGAGTTGAGAATGCGGATTCGCCGCGGCTTTTCATTCGCCAGCCATTCACTCACCACGCGCCGGACCGCCCGGAGGATCGGTCCCTGCCGGGTGCTTTGCGCCGCGCAGAACGGAGCTTGCACTACTTTTTCTTCAGTAACATCGGCCCGAGGAAAGCGAATAGGCTTAGCAACCCGCCGATGGCGAGCCATTTGGGCAGCGCGGAACCGGGCTGGAGCTGGTCATATTTACCGGGACCGGCGGGAGAAGCCACCGCGGGAGTTTCTCCGGCGGCGGCGACGGCTTCCACACTTGCAGCGGGGACCGGCGGGAGCAAATCGGCGACGGTGAGGAGCGCCTTGCCGACCTCACCACGCAAGGCGGCGACGGCTTCCGCGGTGACCGGCGGCGCGGAATTGCCGAAGGTATTCCGGATGTGGGTGAGGACCGCGGAGATCTGCGCGTCGTTCTGATAGGCGAAGGGCATCATGCCGGCGGGGAAATTGTATTCGACCCCTTTCACGGTGATGGGGCCCGTGAGGCCACGGAGCTGGATGCGGATGAGGTTTTCCTCGGGGCCGGTGACCCACTCGGAGCCGGCCAGCGGCGGCCCGGCTGCGGTGCCCTCACCGGACTGGCCGTGGCAGGCGGCGCAAACCATGTATTGCTGGCGGCCGATCTTAAGGGTCTCCGGGTCGATGCCGCCGTGCGCCGCGACAGCGGCGGGCGGCGAGGCGGCGGCCATTTCATAGAGGACTGGCTCGGCAGCGGGCGGGACGGAGGCGCCACCTTCGTCGAGGGTGGCGAGCCAGGCGACGATGTCGCGCAGCTCGGTGGGCTTGAGCAAGTCGCCCATCGGCGGCATGGCGGAGGCGGGGGTGGTAACCGATTCGATGTCATCACGGCGGACGCGCAGGAACTTCCCTTCGGTGTCGAGGTCGAGGTGCTCGGGCGCTTCGCCCATCAGGTTGCCGGTGAGGCTGGCGCCATTCTTGAGCGCGACGAGGACCGCGCCGTAGCCAGGGGTGATGACGGCACCGGGGGCGACGAGGGACTCGAGTAAATAACGGCGATCCGGGAAGCGCTTGGCGATGCCAGCGAGATTGGGCGCGGTTTCGCCGCCGGCGGTGTGGCCTTCTTCGGCCGCGTGGCAGCGCATGCACTGGCTGGTGGGATGGGAGGTGAAGAGGGCGGCACCCGCGGCGGAATCACCGCCTTGCAGACTGGCGTTCCAGCGGGCAAGTGGATCGTTGCTGGTGGCGAGGGCTTTCTGGAATCCGGCAAGAGCCTGTTTGACGGCCTTCCCGCTGCGGCGCTTGGCCGCGGCGGTGAGTTCGATGGCGGTTGGGGAAATCCCATCGGCGGCGAGGAGTTCGGCGATTTTTTTGATGATGAGCGCGTCGACCTGCTCGCCGGGGATCAGACCGAGGATGGACCAAGCTTTTTGGGCGAGCCGGTAGTCAGGAGAGTTCACTGCGGAGGTGAGCGCGGGCAGGGCGATTTTTGGGTCCAGCTTGGAAAGCCCGGTGAGGGCGGCGAGGGCGACTTCGCCAGAGGGGTCGGTGGCGATTTCCATCAGAAACCCGGCGAGGTCTTCAGGCGGACGCTGGATAATAAGCTCCAGGGCGGCGGCGCGTGCGGCGTTGGGAAGAGTGGGTTTTCTGACGATGGCGGAGAGCGCTTGGTGGTCGAGGCCGGCGACCTCGATCTGGTAGGTGCCGACGAGGCCGAGCGCGGCGGTTAGGACGAAATCCTCCTGCCGCAGCAGTTCGGGCAGCGCGGCGACGAGCGCGGGACGGATGGTCTCCAACTCGCGTTTTTCAAGCGGCCGCCAGTGGCCGGTGAGTTGGTCGGCGGGGAACGGCTCGGTCCAGTTGGCGAGCAGCCGGAAGGCCTCCTTGCGGACGAGCTCCGGCAGCGAACGATCGGTGGCGACTTTCAGGACGCGGTCGATATTTTCCACGGTGCCGAGACGGTAGGCATTGTGAATCAGGCGCCGCAACATGAACGGCGTCCACTCGCGGCGGTCGAGTTGGTCGAGCAGGGCCGCGACCCGGGGCCGCTGGCTTTGCCAATCCAAATCGACAATGGCGCGAATGGCTTCGTCGGCGACTTGGGAATCCGTATCCCGCAGAAAGTCACCGATGCCGAGGTGTTTCATGCGACGCAGGGCGACGGTGGCAGCCAACCGGACGGCGGCGGATTCGTCACCGGCGAGCGAGGTGAGGATGCCTGGCTTGGTGGTGGCCATGTGCTGCAAGGCGTAAATCCCGGCGTGG
This sequence comes from Akkermansiaceae bacterium, assembly GCA_040880785.1. Lineage (GTDB taxonomy): Bacteria > Verrucomicrobiota > Verrucomicrobiia > Verrucomicrobiales > Akkermansiaceae > Luteolibacter. The sequence goes on from JBBEEL010000076.1 coordinate 3,319, forward strand.
CGGAGGTAGCGGTCGCGGTTGTTGTTTTCCACCAACATGTCACGGATCGCGCTGAAGTGGCTGACCATCTGGTGCTTGCCAACGACGATGGCCGCGAAAAACCGGACCCGCGGCGAGGGGTCGGCGAGGAGGGCGGTAAGCTGAAGGCTTTGCCCCTCGCGTTGGGCGTCTGCGAGCGCGCGGAGGGCTTGGGCGCGTATTTCGTCGTCCTTGTCCGCGAGGAGAGGGACGAGCTTAGCGGTCGCCTCGCTGCGGAGGGCGACGCTGGGGATGGCACCAACCTCGGCCACAGGCAGAAGCGAGGAGCCGCGGCGCGCGACGATGCCAAGGCCCCAGATGCCGTGGATGCGGGCATTGAAAATCGACGAGTCGGCGGCGGCGGAGAAGCGCGTGACGGCGTCGGGCTTGCGGGTCAGCGCGATCTGGGCGCGAAGGCGGATGCGGGCATCGCGGTGCTTGAGGAGATTGGCCAGTTCGGCGGAGCTGCGGTGGTCGAAGCCGAGCTTCATGATGTCCGCGGCGCTGGCGGCATCCGCGGCATGCCAAGCGGATTCCCCGGCATCGAGCGAGACGAGGCGGCCGGCTTGGTGGGTTTTCCAGCCGGTGATGAAGTCGCTGATGAAGACACGGCCGTCCCACGAGTATTCCACGTCGGTGGCGGCGATCCCCCAGACGAAGGGTCGTGAGTCCGTCATTTCCATACCGGCTCCCTTGGGTTTCATTTCGAAGGACCAGATGCCGGAATTCGCGGCGCTGCCGCGGTAGTCGCAGATCAGGAAGCGGCCGGCCTCACTTTCCAGAAATCCCGCGCCGGGGTGGGTGGTCAGGCCGGACGGGCCGGAGGTGAGGTGGGCGCTGGGCGGCAACATGAACGCCGGCTGAGAGGGATTTTCCATTTCCCACATTTTTTCGTTCATCCAGCGGTTCGGAGGGCGCTCCTCCAGGCCGATCTGACGGTGGAACGTGTGCATCGCCTGGTGCTCCATTTCCCAGCCAGAGTCGCCACCCTCGACGAGGTAAACGATGCGCGCGGCGTCGCCTTGGTCGGAGTTGTTATCGACGGAAAGCGCGTTACCGAGGGCGTCGAAGGCGATTTCCTTCGGGTTGCGCAAGCCGGTGTGAAAAATTTCAAAGCCGCTGCCATCCGGCTCGAAGCGGAAGGCGGCCCCTTCGTTCGGGTAGTCGTAGCTGACGCCGTCGCGAGTTACGAGGCTGAACCCGCGGTCGCCGACGGTGCCGTAGATGCGGCCGTCCGGCCCGAGCGTGAAGCCGTTCAAGTCGTGGCCGGAGAGGGAAATGCGGACGCCGAATCCATCCTCCACCACCTCGCGCTCGTCCGCGGTGCCGTCGCCATTGGTGTCGCGCAGGGCGTAAATTTTCGGGATGCAGGCGAAAAACAGCGAGCCCTCGTAGAAGAAAACGCCCGCCGCAGTGCCATCGAGGAGCTGGTTGAATGAGTCGGCGAAGACGGTGGACTCATCGACTTTCCCATCGCCGGTGGTGTCAGCGAGGCGGCGGATGATTTCGGATTTCTCAGTGAGTTTCTTCAGCGGGAGCTTGTCCTGCCATTTCTCATGAAGCGCCGTCCGGTCGGCAGTGGTCCGGGCGGCAAGATCGTCCAGATACCAATAAAGATGGTCGCGGTCGTCCTCGACCCCGGCGCGGAACCGGTGCGTCTCCGCGACGTAAATGCGTCCCTGCTCGTCAAAAGTGATGGCGGTCGGCGAGGTGATCTGGTGCTCGGCGAAGGTCGCTTGAATTTCCAAGTTGCTGCCAAGTGGCACGCTGACTCCAGCGAGGGTGGGGGAATTTTCCAAGCCTTCGACAAAGGGCTTGCCCTCGCGAGTGGCGGCGGGAAATTTTTGGTTCGGGTAGTCGGTGAAAATGATGTGGTCTGCGGCGATGATGCCCCAGTCGCCCTCCGCGCCGTCGAGCAGGCGGATTCTCGCCTTGCGGTTCTTGAACTCGGTGACGTCCCAGAGTGCGCTTTCGAAGCGGAGGCTGCGTTTCCCGACGGACTCACGGACGACCTTGCCGTCGATGAGCAGCTGGACGGCGGTTTTCCCCGGCTCGTCCCCGCCGGCGACGAGGAAGGTGATGTAGGGCTCGGCGAGGATGAATTCCGGTGAGGTGAGCGTGCCCTTCGCGGCATTTCCCTCCGCGGTCGAGGCGGCGAAGGCGTCGTTGGAATAGCCCGTGAATGGGTTTTCCATGCCGTCGGATTTCCCGGCCACGGGAGCCAGACCGAACGCGGGGCCTTGCTGCTGCCAGCCGTCGAAACCGTCGCCCTCGAAGGCTTGGAACGTCTTGGTGGCGGCGGAAAGGGTTACCGATAAAGAAAGAAGGCTAAAAAACGAGCGGATCATGGAGTGGTAAAATTATGGAAGAGGTTTAGCGGTAGCATTAAAGCGGAAATTCCCGTTGCCAACCGCAAAGCGGAGGCGGCTTATGATCCAAGACGGACCTGCTCAGGCTTGCAGTATTTGAAAGATCGCGAAGGCAACCGCGGCGACCAGTATACCGAAGGAAATCCCGCCCGCGATGCGGTCCGTCCAGTTCGAGCGCGGGCGCGAGGCGGCGGTGGATTTCGGAAAAACCACCGCGGCGTAGAGCATTCCAGAGAGCAGACCGCCGGCGTGGGCGGCATTGTCGATGTAGCGAAAGCCGATCAGGCCGATCAGGCCGGTGAGCAGCACGCCCGCGATGAGCCGGCGGCGGGCGCTGCGGGGGACGAGCGAGCGGTGCAGCGTCTCGAAAACCAGCAAGAACCCAAGCCAGCCGAGCAGGCCGCCGGACGCGCCGACCGAGGGCGCGGCGAGCAGCCGGGCGGAGGCCTCACCCCCGCCGCAAGCGGCGAACAAAAATACCAGCGGCAGGTGCGGCCACCGCGCGAAAACTTCCATGCGCTTCCCGAGGTAAGCGAGCGCCGCAGCATTCATCGCGAAATGAACGACATTTCCATGCAGGAACGGTGCGGTGATCAAGCGCCACCACTCGCCTTGGAAGTAGCGGTCCTTGATCAAGCCGGCCGCGGCGGTGCCGTCCCAGTGGTGAAACAGTGCGAATAAGGTGCCCCAGCCGCTGGTCTTCACCTCGCTGAGGATCTGGGCCAGGGCGACCAAGGTGACCAGCCCCAGAAAGACCCGTGTCAGGGGTGCCCGCTGCATGGCCAGCCATGTCTCAAACCGGATGCCAGGCGCGGACTGGGCGATTCCCACCTCCGTCCAGCGACCCAGTTCCGCCCGCCGCTTGCGCGCCTGATACCACGGGATAAAGGCGAAAATAATGAACACCAGCGCCGCCAAGCCCACCAGGCCGGAACTCAACACACTGCGCGCGGCAAATAGCAGCCGGTGCGGGAGCTCCACATCGCTGCCGGATTGCTCGGCGAGCCGGTTGGCAAGTATCAGACCGAAGTAAAATACATAGGCCACGAAGCCCGCAAGCATCACGCCGCACCAACGCAGTCGGTAAGTCGCGTCCGCCAGGTCGTCGCGCGTCCAGCGGTCGCGGGCCTTCCGCAGCGAATCTCCAACGCCGGGCAATTCCTCGGGCAGGATCATCCGGCCACGGCCAGGCATCCACACAAGATCCAAGCTGCCGGTAGGGTCGTCGCGGATGGCACTGAGGAGGGATTCCCGCGAGTCGCAGGGATGTCGCTTACCCTCTACGTCGACCCAGCCCCACCCGTGCGGGGCTTCTGGAAAGGCATCCTCGCGTGCCCAGACCGGGGCTTCGGCGCTTTCCTTGAGAATTTCGTTCACCTTGGTGGGAGCCTCAAGGCTCAGTCGCCGGCTCCTCCGCGGCCGGCACTGCCGGAGTAGTTTCGACGGGAGTCGGAGTTTCCTCAGCCGCGTCGGCAGGCACCTCGGCCGGGGCCGGCGTCTCAGCGCTGGTCGTGTCCTCCGCAGGAAGTTCATCCTGAAGCGAACGCGGGACGCTTTCGGCCTGAGGCTCGGCAGGGGGGGCCTCCTCGACCTTGGCGGCCTGTTCCGGCGTGGCGAGAGTGACTGTTCTCGTCTGCTGGCCCATCAGGATGGCCAGCGCGAGGCTGATCACAAAAAACATCGTGGCGAGATAAACCGTGCCTTTTTGCAGCACATTGGTGGTCCGCGCGCCAAACACCTGATCGGTGACGCCGCCGCCGAATGCCGCGCCGAGGCCTTCTTGTTTCGGGCGTTGCATCAGGATAAGCAAGCTCATCAGAATGCACACGATCACGAAGATCACGAGCAGGAGATTGATGCTAATGGACAGCCAGTTGATAACAGCAAAAGTCATGGGCGGCGGAATATGCGTGCCGGTTTCGGGCTTGTAAAGCGGCGAGTTTCCGGAATTTTGTCGGCTCTTGACTGATTGCCGGGGCCAAGAGGGCTTTCGCCCGCAGTTAGTTGTCGCCAAATTTGGAACCCCGTCCTAGGGCTTCAGCGTCATTCACTCAAACATGCGTTTTCTCCCATTTTTTGCCTGCCTGCTGACGATCGCGGGTTTTTCGCCACTCGTTCACGCGCATCAGGTGCCGTCCGTGGAGCTGGAATTTCAAAATACCGGCGAGCAATGGCGGCTGCTTGGAGAAATGGACATCGCCTACATGTTACCGGAGACGCGGACGAACCCGGATGGCCTGCCGCTGGACCGGGACGTGGTGATGGCCGCGCCGCCAGAAGAACTCGAGAGAATCCGCAAGGAAACGGAATCGACACTGCGGATGCTGCTGCGACTGACTTTCGCGGGCGAAGAGCTGCCGTGGCGGATCGAGTTTCCAGATTTTGAAAAGGACCCGTTCGCCCTGCCCGAAGAGGCGGGCAATTTTGCCATGATCTCCACCCGGCTGGTCATCGATCCCGTGTCCTACCCCGGGGACCTGCGCATCCACTGGGCCGGCGAGCAGGACACCGAGCTGATCATCCTGATCGACGAGGGCGACGACGCGCGGATCGTCAGCACCTTGCCGGGCGGCAGCCTGATGCTGCTCAATCAGGCTGAAAGCGCCAAATCCCTGCCAGTGGAATCGCCGTGGACCGGCGGCTGGTTGCAGTCCGGATTCTACCACGTCCTGCCGCTGGGGCTGGATCACATGCTGTTCATGCTCGGGCTTTTCCTGTTGGTGCCTAAATGGAAACCGCTGCTCGGGCAGTCGCTGCTATTTACCTTCGCGCACTCGATCACGCTGGCGCTGGCGGTGTTCGGCTGGGTGAGCCTGCCGCAGCAACTGGTGGAGGTCCTCATCGCCGCGAGTATTGCTTGGATCGGGGTGGGAAACCTGCTGACGCGCAAACTGGGCAAGCAACGGCTTTTCCTAGTGTTCGGGTTTGGCCTGCTGCACGGGCTCGGCTTTGCCAGCGTGCTGGCGGACAAGCTCAGTGGCGTCTCCCGCGACAAGCTGGCGGGGCCGTTGCTGGGATTCAACGTCGGCGTGGAGTTGGCGCAGGTCACCGTTCTTTGCGCCGCGTTTCTCATCCTCTGGCCACTGCGGAAATGGACGCTGCAAGTGCAGATCGCCGGCTCCGCCTTGGTGGCCTTGGCCGGGCTCGCTTGGATGATCGAGCGGATCTTTTTCTTCTCTTGAGGCCTTTGCGTTCAGCCTCGGTGAATTTCCACCTCGGGGCTTCCAAATCACCGTTTTCGGCTGTAGATTCGCCCCACCGATGACGAAATTCGTTCTCCTGCTGTTCTTATCCACGGGCTTTTCCGTGCGCGCCCAAGACGCCCCCGCGCCTGAGCAAGCCGTTGCGCCGTCAGTGGAGGACCTTTCCAGTCCGGACGACGGTGTGCGCGTCACCGTCCTCGGCTATCACGATTTCTCCGCAACCGCCCCGGAAACGGCGATGCGCATCAGCACCGCGAAGTTCCGCACCCAGATGGATACAATCCGCGATCTCGGACTCACTGTCATTTCCATGGAAGATTTCACCGCATGGAAAACGGGCGAAAAAACCATCCCCGAAAAGTCCGTCGTCCTCACCTTCGACGACGGCTGGAAGTCCGTTTACACCGACGCATTTCCGGTCCTTAAAGAATTCGGCTACCCCTTCACGTTGTATCTCTACAAAAACTACGTTGATGGCGGCGGCAAGGCCCTGACCACCCCCATGATCCGCGAAATGATCGATGCCGGCGCAAGCCTCGGCAGCCATTCCGTTAGCCATCCGTTCCCGATCGCCGTGAAGAACGCGCGGAAAAAAGGCCCGCACGAATTCGACGCTTATTTGCGCAAGGAAATGGGCGAGTCCAAGCGATTTCTTGAATCCAGCTTTAGCACCAAAATCAACAGCTATGCCTTTCCCGGTGGTTTCTACACCGAGGAAATGCTCGGTCTTGCCGGGGAATTCGGCTACGACCTGATGTTCACCGTGCAACCGGGTAAAGTGAAACGCTCGCTGCCCAACGTCACGCTTCCGCGCTACATCATCCTCGGAAATCACGACCCAACATTCGTCTTCGCAACCACCTTCCGCGAGGCCGCCGGGGCCACCGCCACGCACACCGGCACCCTCGCTGGCATGATTCCCACCACCCCGCACCCAGTGATGCCGCAGGCCGGTGCCATCATCAACACGCGCCTGCCAGAGATTTCCGCCGATCTCTCGAGCGTGCCCGATCTCGACCCCGCCACCCTCATGATGCAGGTCGCCGGCTTTGGTCAGGTGCCTGCAGAATTCGCCCCGGAGACATCCAAGTTCTCCTGGCAGGTCAACCGCCGCCTGCGTCATCCCGCTTGCCAAGTCTCAGTCACGTGGAAAAATACCGCCGGTAAATCCACCGAAACCCCGCTCCGCTGGAGCTTCCAAATCGACCGCCATTCCGCCTACCTCCCCGACGGCGAGTAGCGTTTTCAGTTTTCAGTTTTCAGTTTTCAGTTTCCAATTTCAGTTTTCAGTTTTCAGCATTTACCACCCCATGTTTTCCAGCCTATCAGACAGTCTCGACAAGACCTTTCGCAATCTCCGTGGCGTCGGCCGCATTTCGGAGAAAAACATCTCCGACGCCCTGCGGGAAATCCGGATCGCGCTGCTGGAGGCGGACGTCGAGTTTGGTGTCGCCAAGGATTTCATCGCCAAAGTGAAGGAAAAAGCACTCGGTGAGGACGTCTTTAAATCCATCAAGCCCGGCGAGCAAATCGTCAAAATTTTCCATGACGAGCTCGCCCTCCTCCTCGGCGGTGACCAGTCGCCGCTCGACCTCAATCCCCCCGCCCGCATCCTCATCTGCGGTCTCAACGGTGCCGGCAAGACGACCAGCGCCGCCAAGCTCGCCAACCGCCTCAAAAAAGAAGGCCGCCGCCCGCTGCTCATCGCCTGCGACCTCTATCGCCCCGCCGCCATCGACCAGCTGGCGCTGCTTGCCAAACAAATCGATGTCCCCTGCTACACGCCCGACGCGGGCGAAACCGACGTCGTCAAGGTCGCCAAGGACGCCCTCGGATGGGCGGAACATCAACAAGGCACCGTGCTCATCTTCGACACCGCCGGCCGCCAGGAAATCGACGAGCGCCTCATCGCCGAACTCAAGCGCCTCAACGATTTCATCCAGCCCAAGGAAACCCTGCTCGTCGCCGACTCCGCCACCGGCCAGCAGGCGGTCTCCGTCGCCCGCCACTTCGACGAGGCCGTCGGCATCACCGGCATCATCCTGACCAAACTCGATGGCGACGCCCGCGGCGGTGCCGCCCTCTCGATGCGCGCAGTCACCGGCAAGCCGATCAAATATGTCGGTGAGGGCGAAAAGCTAGATCAGCTGGCCGAGTTCCACCCAAACCGCATGGCCGACCGGATTCTGGGCATGGGCGACATCGTCGGGATGGTCGAGCAAGTCGCCGGCAAGGTCAACGAGGAGGACGCCATGCGCTCGATGAAGCGCATGCAGACCGGGAAATTCGACTTCACCGATTTCCTCGACCAAATGAAAATGATCCAGAACCTCGGCCCGCTCGAAGGGTTGTTAGGATTGATGCCCGGCTTCAGCAAAATCAAAAAGCAGCTCCCCGCCGGAGTTTTCGACAACAAGAAAATCAAACGCACCGAAGCCATCGTCCTGTCGATGACTCTCGTCGAGCGCCAGCGTCCCGAAATCATCAAAGGCTCGCGCCGCCAGCGGATCGCCGCCGGCTCCGGCACCTCCATCATGGAGGTCAACCAGCTCATCAAGCAGTTCGGCGAGATGCGCAAGATGATGAAATCCCCCACCAAGATGGGCAACATGATGAAGCAGATGGGCGGTGCGGGTGGCATGAAAGACATGATGAAAGGCCTCGGCGGCGGCAAATTCCCGTTCTAAGCCACCTCAGGTCCATTCGCGTCCATTCGCGGTTGAATACTCTCGCCGTAACCGATTCAGCAGCATGACAGCGCCCCCGGAACCGCAAGCCTTCTACCTCTGCGGTCCCACCGCCTCGGGTAAATCCTCACTTGCCCTGCAGCTCGCCGCGGAGCTCGACGGGGAGATCGTCAACGCCGATGCTTTCCAACTTTACAGGGGCTTGGAAATTGTCAGCGCCGCGCCGTCCGCTGCGGAACGCGCCCGCGTCCCGCACCATCTCTATGGCGTCTTGGATCCAACCGAATCCGCCGACGCACAGCTTTATGTTAATCTAGCAAGACCCGTCATCGCGGAAATCCTCTCCCGCGGTAAAACCCCGGTCATCACCGGCGGCTCCGGACTCTATCTGAAATTTTTAAGCCACGGCGCGGCTCCCTTGCCCGTCGGCGACCCGGCGCTGCGCGCGGAGCTGGACACACAAGCACTGGAGGAACTCGTCGCGCGGCTTTGGGAGTTAGACCCGGTGGAGGCCTCACGCACCGCCCTTCAAAACCGCCGCTTCGTTTCCCGGGCGCTCGAAATTTGCCTGCTCAGCGGCCAAAAAGCCTCTGATCTCCGCGACGGTTGGGAATCCAAGACCGCCGGAGTTTCCTCCCAGCTCCGCGGCCTGGTGATCAAGCGCAGCCGACAGGATCTCCACCGGCGCATCGCACTCCGCACCCTAACCATGTTAGAATGTGGGGCGCTCAGAGAAGTCGCCGCCCTATCCGAGGTTTCCACCAATTGCGGCAAGGCGATCGGCTTCCGCCAGATTCGCGCGCTTCTCGACGGAAAAATCGACCGCCCCACCTGTGAGGAATTGATCAACGCGGCCACACGCCAATACGCCAAACGGCAGGAATCCTGGTTCCGCCGTGAGAAATGGCTGCTTGAGCAAGCCGTCTCCGACGACAGCGATCGCTGAAAAAACCGAGATTAAAAGCCGAGATTAAAAGCGGAAAACCGCCGCCAATCCGGTTTGACTGGGCATGCTGGCACCGGGGACGACCATCACCTTGCCTCCCTTGCTTTCGACCAAGTCCGCTAGGTCATCGAGCAGATCGTCGATCTCGGGATCGCTCAGCTCACCCCGAAGAATTTTCCCGGTCGAATCATCGAGATGTCCTGGAAATTGTCGTTCCGCCTCGATGAGGAGCGAATCCACGCGGCCGTTCCAGGCCGCCTCCGCGACCTGTTCCAAGGAGTCGCTACCCAGCCCCTTGGCGCGGGCGAGACTGAAATCTTGCCCAAGCGCGGCCAACCGCGCCTGATAGCGCGGACCGAATGCCTCCCACGCCCTCTCGCGCAAGTCATCGATGCTCGTCGCGTCCGGATGGATCTTGATCCCTTCCTCGATCAAAAATGGATTCTGCCCGACCTGGTGGAACAGCGCGTGATGCTCGGGCAGCGCCGCGAGGATCAAAGGCAGGCCCGAAGGCTGCGAATGGTGCTCGTAAATCGCTTTACCCACGGCGCGGAAAAAGCGCCCGCTATCGATCCCGATCTCCACGCTTTTATCGGGTTGCCCGGACATCACCGGGTTGGTTTCCGGATCGGTTCCGGTGTAGGCGGCCCCGGCGAGGCTTGGTTCCAGCATCAACACGCCCAACTCGCTGCCGATGGCCTGCTGCACACCGGGAGCCAGGTCGATCTCATCCAAGACATCGCGGTTTCCCTCGAACAAGCGAATCGCCCGCCGGCTCAGCCCGAGCACTTGGAATCGGTCCGTGGTCTGCAACAAGCGCCGCAGCGGCTTGGTGTGGAAGCTGTCCGCCACCACCACCAGCTCGCTCACCGGGCGTTGGGTTACGAGGACTTCGAAAAATCCAGGAGCGCTAAAGACCGCAAGCCCATCCAGCGTGTGATTCCAAAACGGCACGTCCTCGGCCAACTCGTTGAACGGAGCCAACCGGTTGGAAATTTCCGCCGCGGACAAACTTTGCCCCAGCGTTTGTTCCAATTCTTTGACCAGATTTCGGAAGCGGATCGGGTCCTCGAGGTTCCCTGGGTAATGGCGGTGGCATGGTTGGAAAAGAGAAATGCATGGCGGCTGGGCATCCGCGAGTGGGAGCGCCGACGCGAAATCGCGAGTGAGGAAAGTCAGCGAGTGGTTCATGGGTTAAGCGATTGAGGTGGGGCACACGGGAACAGCGACATCGCCCTCCCAAAAACTCTCGTCAGCCAGCATCAAACTAAATCATACCGGATACAGGTCAAGGAGAACCCTGAGCCCATCTCCCCCACAAGGTTGCCAGACAGACTGGAGGAGAGGCCCGCTGTCGCTCCGACTTCGGACGGGAGCCGGACGCATTTTCCACGGGTGAGACAAAGCACCTTGTGGGGACCGTTAAACTCGTCGAGAATGCGCTGGAACTCTTCTGATTCGTTTGGGAGCCTTTTTCATTCGTCGCAGGACCAGAGCGCTGGTCAAAAATCGCCCATGGCCGCTCCATCCATTCCACCCGGTTCGAAAGTTGTGATGCCTGAGGCCCTCCGGCAGCAGCTCGACGACTTCAGGCGGCACCTCTGGCGGGTGAAGATCATGGAAGCACTGGCGGCGGGGCTCATCGGGTTGCTCGTGTCGTTCCTCATGGTTTTCGCGCTGGATCGGATTTGGCAAACGCCGGGGCTGGTGCGACTGGGGATCTTGGCCGGGGGAATTTCGCTGTTTGGGATTTTCGCCCCTTACTGGCTGCACCGTTGGGTGTGGCGGCAGCGGCGGGAGACGCAACTGGCGCGGCTCATCGCGCGGCGCTACCCCGGGCTGGGAGATCGCCTGCTGGGGGTCATTGAGCTCCAGGACCAGGAGGGCAACGCGGACACGCTTTCGCCACGGCTGCGCGAGGCGGCGATGGAAGCCGTGGCGGCCGAGACAGGGAAACGCCAACTCGACGAGGCGCTGCCGCCGCAGAAACACCGCGTCTGGGCGCTGGCGGCCTTGGGTTTGGCCTGCATCGCCACGGCGGCTTTCCTGTTCACGCCGCGGGCGGGTTTCAACGCGTTCCAACGTTGGTTGATGCCGCTCTCCGCGACGGAGCGCTACACCTTCACCCGGCTGGAAAACCCGCCGGTCCACCGTGCGGTGGCGTTTGGCGAGGCGTTTGAGATCACTCTCCAGCTGGCGAAAAATTCCGAGCAGCGGCCGGGCATGGCCTTGGGGCGGCTCGGCCTGCAACCCAGCGTGACCGCCTTGCGGCGGAAGGACCGTTATGAGTTCCTTTTCCCTGGTCAGCAGGAGGCGGGCTCTATCGTTTTCCGGGTCGGCGATCTCCGCCACGTGATCCGCATCGAACCAGTCCAGCGCCCGGGGATGGAATCCATCGAGGCGCTCGTCACCTCGCCGGAGTATCTGCAAATCCCGGAAAAAACCACCGACCTCGGCAGCGGGGTGCTCAGCGCGGTCGAGGGCAGCCAAATCCGGATCCGGCTGACCACCAACCGCCCGCTGGCCACCGCGCACTTCGGCCCGACCCGCGCGCAGGTGACCCATGAACCGGGCGACGAAGCCTACCTGCCGGTCGATGGCCGCTTGGAAATTTCCGGCATCACCGCGAGGACACCGGCACTGGACGTGGGCGCGAAGTCGTTTGAGATCCCGTTCGCCTGGGTGGACGAACTCGGGCTGGAGGGAAATTCCGGTTTCCGCCTGCGGGTCGATGCGCTGCAGGACGCGGCACCGACTTGTTATTTGCAAGGGATCGATCGCCAGAAAGTCATGCTGCCGGAGGAAACTGTTGAGTTCGAGGTGCTCTCGGAGGATGATTTCGGGCTGCGTGAAATGGGGATTGAGTGGACCGGCGAGTTCACCCGTCCGACCGACGCATCACCGGCCCAAGGCGAGCTGAAACTCGCGGACGGCAACCCGGAAGAACGCCGGATCATGAGTCCCGCGGCGTTTTCTCCAGCAGCATTCGGGATCGGCCCGCAGAAGATCATTCTCCGCGGCTACAGCGAGGACTATTTCCCGGAACGCGACCGGGTGTATTCCGAGCCGATCATTCTTTACGTGCTGACTCGCGACGAGCACGCGCAGATGTTGAAGAACCAGTTTGACCGCAACATCACCGAGTTCGAAGACCTCGCGCGGCGGGAAATGGACTTGTTTGACGAAAATCAACGGCTCGAGCGACTCCGTGGCGAGGAACTTCAGGCGCCGAAGAACACCAAGCGCCTCGAAGCGCAGGAACAAGCCGAGGCCGAGACTCAACGCCGGATGGAGGAACTCACCGAGCGCATGGAAAGCCTCATGAAAGACGCCGCCCGCAATGGCGACATCGAGAAAGACACACTCAAGAAAATGGCGGAGTCGCTCAAGTCGATGCAGGAGCTTTCCGAAACCGACATCCCGAGGGTGCAGGAGAAACTCGCTGAGTCGCAGGAACAGTCGAACACGCCCGAGAAAACCAAGCAAGACGTCGCCGAGGCGGTGGAAGAGCAGAAAAAAGTCGTCGAGAAGATGCAGGAAGCGATCGATAAGGCGAACGACGCGAACCGCCAGTTCGAGGCCGGTACTTTTGTCAACCGCCTGAAAAAGGCCGCCGGCGAGCAGAGTGGCATCGCCAGTTCCCTGATCGAGGCATACGAGCGGATTCTTGGCAGGAAGAGCTCCAAGCTGGATCCCCCCGACCAGCGCCGCCTCAACGAAGCTGCCGGTCAGCAGGCGAACACCGCCTCGGACGTGCGCTGGTTACAGGAAGATCTCGGCCATTATTTCGCCCGCACCAGCACCGAGTCCTTTAAGGAAATCCTCGACGAGATGCGGAGTTCACAGATCGACATCGGGCTGGAGGAGATCCGCTCGCTGCTCAACGCGAACCATTCCTTCCTTGCCACCGAGAATTCCAGGAAATGGGCCGACCAGCTCACCGCTTGGGCCGCCAAGCTCGAGGGCGAAAAAAACCAGGGTGGCGGCGGTGGTGGCGGCGGCGGCAGTCCGAGCCCCGAGGACGAGGATTTTGAATTCATGCTCCGCGTGATGAAACTCATCCAGCAGGAACAGGACCTCAGGGCCCAGACCCGCGCGCTCGAACAACTTCGCCGCTCCACTGAAACAAGCCCTGCCGGGACTCAATGATCATGAAATTGCTCCTCCACACCGCTGCCGCACTGATCTTGTTGCCCGTGCTCGCCACTGGCGAGGAGGCCGCGCCGCGTGAAGCCGCGCTGGCGAAGCACCGCGACGGAGCCACCCGGGTGGCCGACCAGCAGGACGAGCTTTCTGCCGATGTCCAGCAGCTCACCATCGAGCAGACCGCGCCTACGGTGATCGAGCTGCTGAGCGAAGTGGGCGAAATCATGGACGAGGCCACCGACCAGCTCGCCGAGTTCGACACCGGCGGCCGCACCATCGCCGCCCAGACTGAGATTATCGAAAAAATCCATGCCGCCGCCAAGGAGAAGCAGAAACAAGAAGGTAGCGGCCAATCTGGCGGTGCGATGATGGACATGATGGAACGCATGATGGGTAAATCCCCCGAAGGCGAGCAACCCGGCAAGGGCGAGGGCGAGGACGGCCCGGGCGAAGAAGCGGGCCAAGGCGCGACCGGCCTCTCTGACGCCGCCAACGACGCAGGCTCCGGCAGCGCGTCCGGCGGCAAGCGTGAGCCCCGCCGCGTCCTCAAGGCTGGCGGCAGCGCGGGCCGCGTCCTCCCCCAAGAATTTCGAAGAGCCCTCGACGCCTACAACCGCGGTGCCGAGCAAAAGGTGAAGTGACCATGAAAATTTCCCAAGCCATCCCGACCCTCGTTGCCGCCGGATTCCTCACCACCTCCGGTGTCGCTTCCGCGCAAAACCTGCCCGGCCGCGCGGATGGGTCGATCCCGGCGCAAGTCGAGCTGATCTACGAGCGCGGCCTCCAATTCCTCGCGAAAAACCAAAATGAAAAGGGCGCGTGGAATGACAGCGTCGGCTCCGAGCCCGGCGTCGTCGGCCTCTGCGTCGCCGCGTTTCTTGCCCACGGCGAGGACCCAAACCACGGCCCCTATGCGGAAAATATCCGCGCCGGCATCGACTACATCCTTTCCCAGCAGAACGAAAAAAACGGCTACATCGGATCGAGCATGTATAACCACGCCTTCGCCACCAAGGCGCTCGCCGAGTCCTACGGCGTGCTGGATCATCCGAAAATCGCCCCGGCCTTGGAAAAGGCCGTCGAGTTGATCGTGAGTTCACAAAAGCAAAACCGCTTCGGCGGCTGGCGTTACACCCCGGAGAGCCGCGACGCGGACACCACGGTGACCGGCTCCCAGCTCGTCACCCTCTTCGCCGCGCGCAACGCGGGCCTCGCGGTGCCGGATGACGCGATCAACAAAGGCCTCACCTACTTGGCCACCTGCCGCAATCGTGAAGGTTCCTACGGCTACACCTCGTCCTCCGGTGGCAAGCCCACGCTCACCGCCATCGGCTCGCTCTGCCTGTCCCTCGCCCATGAGAAAGACTCCAAAGGCTACCTCGCGAGCCTCGAGTATTTGAAGAAAAACATCGATTTCCGCGACCGCTATTACCCATTCTATTTCGAGTATTACATGTCGCAGGCGCTGTTCCACGCCGACGAGGCCACGTGGAAGGAATGGAATGCCCGCAACATCCGCTACCTCGCCACCATCCAGTCGCCCGACGGATCGTTCCCCGGCAACCAAGGGGCCTCGTTCAATACCGCGGGCGCGCTGTTGTCGCTGGCCCTTAACTACCGTTTCCTACCGATTTACGAAAAATGACCCGACTGTTTGTTCTACCATGGCTTTTTTCCGGCGCGCTCGCTGCCGCCGCCGCACCGTCCGACCTCCTGCGCTTCACCAATGGCGACCAGCTCCATGGTTCTTTCCAAGGACTCCAGCAGGGCCCACACGTGCTTTGGCAACGCGATGACTTGGCCGCCGCCGTCAATTTCACCACCACCGATCTCCGCCACATCGTCCTCCGCGGCGGGCGTCCGGCCAAACCGCTTGAGACGCTCTCCCACCTCGCCCTGGTCAATGGCGACCGCATTCCCGGCAAGATCACGCAGCTCGATTCCGACGCCGTCACCCTGGATACCTCCTACGCCGGCACCTTGCGGATCCCGCGCGACCAGATCGCCATTCTCGCTCCCAGCCCGCTGGGTGGACGCCTCCACTACCACGGGCCGTTCGTCGAGGACGAGTGGAAAATGGCGCACGTTTCTTTCCCCGACGGCCTCCCCGCCCCGCCGACCGAAGAAGAACTCAAGGACAAGGAAAGCAAGCCGGACGAGCAGCCCGACCGCTGGCAGTTTTCCGGCTCCTCCTGGTATTGGCCCAACAAAAAATCCGGCACCGGACTGCTGCGTGAGAACACCATGCCCGACCGCGCGGTTTTCCGCTTCGATATCGCATGGAAGAGCCGCCTCTCTATCGGCATCGCCTTCCACGCCGACTTTGCAAAATCCGCCTTACCGGAAGATGGAGCCGACAAGCCCGCTCCCCGCCTCGGTGGTTTCGCCCAGGGAGATTCCACCATCCTGCCCCATCTTTTTGGCAACAGCTACGTCCTGCAAATTTTCTCCAGCCACATCATGCTCTTCCGCACTTCCTCCGGCGGAGATGACCGCCCACCCGTCGAGCGGATTCAAATCAATGGCAACCCGATCCGCTTGGGCGACTCCGGCAAAGCCACTGTCGAAATCCGCAGCAACCGCCTCAGCGGCGATATCACGCTTTTCATCAACGACGACTTCGTCGCCCAGTGGAACGAGGGCGGCACCGGTGACCCGGATACCCTCGCCTACGCCGGCAAGGGCAACGGCATCGGCTTCGTCGTCCAGAACAACGACTCACCGGTGAAAATTTCCGATGTCATGGTCTCCGAGTGGAATGGCATGCCCGACTCCGCCCGCAGCCTCCAGGTGGACGAGCAGGACATCGTCCTCCTCGCCAACGGCACCGATCGCTTCTCCGGCAAGGTGGACTCACTCGAAAACGGGAAACTCCAGCTCGACGGGAAATTCGGCCGCTTTCAATTCCAGCTCGACGAGGTCGCCGAGATCCGTTTCGCCCGCAACAGCCTCGCCAAGGCCAGCGAGATACCGCGGGACCACCTCATCGTCCGCTTCGGTCCGCTCGGCCAAATCTCCGGCCGCCCGATCTCCGGCAATGGCGCATCCATCCGCATCGTCAGCCCGGTCAGCGGAGAAATGAACATCCTGCTGGACTCCGCCGTGATGCTCGATTTTCAACCCTCAACCAATATTGTCGATGACTGGGAAGTGGAGTTTTAACCTGCAGCCCTGGCTCGGTCTCGGCCTCGGTCTCATCCTCGCCGGCAGCACCTTCGCGCAGCGCCCCGCAGACCAGCTCACGCTCAGCGGAGATGACCGGCTCACCGGCACCATCCGCTCGATCACCGCGACCGGCGTGGTCGAGCTGTCCAGCCCCCTGGCCTCCGACCCGGTCCTGCTCGCGCCGGGCGCGCTCAAAAAGGTCGAGTTCAGCGTGCCAGAATCCGCACCCGGCGCGCCCGCCACGCTGCTGGAACTCAGCAATGGCGATATCCTCCCGGTGCTCGTCGAGAGCCTTGACGCGGAGCACCTCCAAGTCCTCACCACGGATGCCGGGCGCTTGAGCATCCCCCGCGCCGCATTGAAATCCATGCAGTTCGGCGTGCTAAAACGGCGGGCGATCTACTCCGGCCCGCGCAACCTCGAGGAATGGACGCACGTTTCCGACAACGGTCCCACCTGGCGCCACAGCGACAACACCCTCGTCGCCAACGGCCCGGCCCAAGCGTCCCGGAGCTTCGACTTACCCAAACAGTTCATCCTGAAATTCACCCTGAAATGGCAGGCCAACCCGAATTTTAGAATTTATTTCGCCGATCCGCTCGCGCCGAAGAACGGCACCGTGGATCGCTACTACCTGCAGTTCAATTCCGCCGGTTTGGAAATCAAACGCGAGTCCACCAAGGGCAAAAAATTCACCACCGTGATCCTGCTCCCCCGCACGCCCGACCAGTTCCCCAAGAATCAGGTCGAGATGGAAATCCGCGTCGACCGCCAGTCCTCGCGCATCCACCTCCTCCTCGACGGCGAGCCGGAGACCGCCGGCATCGACCCCGCTGGCAATCCCCCCACCGGCAACGGCGTCACCTTTATCAACAGCTCACCCGTCGGCGTCACCCAGGAAATCCGCGCCATCCAACTCCTCGACTTCGACAACTCGCGCGCCCGCCATCGCGCCGAGGACCGCGGCGATCCGAAAACCGACAGCCTCATCAGCCGCGATGAGGACCGCTGGGGCGGCCGCCTGCTGGGCATCCGCAAAGACGCCGACGGCCCGGTCTTCTCGTTCAAGAGCCACTTCCAGGAACAGCCGCTCGAGCTGAGGGAAAGCGACGTCGCCACCCTCTTTTTTGCCAACTCCGCCAGTGGTGCCGGGCCTCCGCAAGAGCTCCCCTACGTCCTGCGCTTACGCGGGGATGGTTCGTTGCGCGTCACCTCTTGCGTCTTCTCAGACGGGGGTATCACGGTCAAACATCCGCTCTTGGGCGACTTGAAATTCAACCGTGCCGGGGTTACTGGTCTTGAGAAAATAGACACCCCCCTCAAAGCGGAAAGCCCACCCGAAGAGGAGACGGATACCGAACCCGAAACGGAAACAGACGAATGAGACACCCGCTCACCAACGCTGTTCTAGCCGCCACACTCTCGCTCGCCGCCGCGGATGAAACGCCATCCACCGTGCGTTTCGCGAACAACGACACGCTCACCGGCTCCGTCGAGTCACTCACCACCGAGCGCTTGGTCTGGCGGTCGCCGATCTTGGAAAAACCCACCGCGTTTTTCCTCAAAACCGTGCTCGACCTCACCCTCACCCCAGAGCAACCGGAAATCACCGCCGCCCACGAGGCCACCGTCACTCTCACCAACGGCGATTTGATCCGCGGCCAGCTCGCCTCCGTCGCCGACGGCGTCGTCGAGCTCGACACCTGGTTCGCCGGACGCATCCGGTTCAACCGTCTCATGATCGCCGACATCAAAATCGCCGAACGGCAGGACTTCCTCTACCGCGGCCCCACCGGACTCGACGGCTGGACCCAGTCCGGCGAGAAACCGAACTGGAACTATCAAAACGGCGGCTTCCGCTCAAACTCCAGCGGCAGCATCGCCCGCGACGTCGCACTGCCCGACGAATGCAGCATCGCCTTCGACGCCGCCTGGCGCGGGAATTTCAGCCTCCGCATGGCGGTCTTCTCCGACGATCTGGAGAACGAGCGCCCCGGAAGCGGCTACGACATCACCTTCCAGTCCCGCTCGATTTATCTCCGTAGCAGCAAGACCCAGAAATTCCTCGGTCACACGCCCAACGCCGTCGCCCTCCAGGAAAATGAAAAAGCGCGCATCGAGATCCGCGCCAGCCTCAAGTCCGGCAAGATCTGCGTCTTCATCGACGGTCGCCTCATCGAGGTCTGGACCGATCCGGAAGTCGCCACCGCCGAAGTCGGGCGCGGGATTCATTTCATCACCCAGAACGCCTCACCCGTGCAGATTTCCCGTATCGAGGTCGGCCACTGGGATGGCGAGGTCGACCAACTCCCGGACCCGCAGATGGCCGGTGGCTTCCGCCAGTTTGGCATGCAGGAAATGGATGAGGAGAGCGAGCCGGAACCCGAGAAACAGCCTGAAATCGGCCGCATGGAACTGCGCAACGGCGACAGCATCAACGGTGAGGTGCTCGCCATCGAGGAAGGCATGATCACCGTCAAAACCAGCTTCCGCGACGTGAAACTCCCTGTCGAGTCGCTCCGCTCCGTGGCGCTCAAACCCGTCGATCTCGAACGCTGCAAACGCGAGAACGGCGACGTCCGCGGCTGGTTTCCCGACGGCTCATCGATCGTCTTCCGCCTCGATCAAGTCAACGACGGCACCCTCACCGGCTACAGCCAGAATTTCGGTACCGCCCGCTTCAAGACCGCCGCCTTCAACCGCATCGAGTTCAATATCTACGATCCGGCCTTGGAGAAAATCCGCAACGCCGACAGCTGGTAAAAAGGGC
>JBBEEL010000077.1:0-100765 GCA_040880785.1 Akkermansiaceae bacterium
ACACCGCTTTGGATGTTTCATCGGTATCGGGCTTCACTGCGGAAGAATCCAAAGCAAATCACAGGCTGCCAGATGGCTTGCGCCGATGGGGATGCCGGGTAGATTCGCCGCATGATCGATTGGGACGAGCGATACCGACTGGGAGACACTCCCTGGGAAAAAGGCCAACCTGCACCGCCATTGTTGGAGCTGCTGGAACTTCATGGGCGCGAAATTTGGGGCGACGGCACGGTTCTCGTTCCCGGCTGCGGGACGGGGCATGATGTCCGCGCGTTGGCTCAAATCGGTGCGAAGGCGCTGGGGCTGGACCTCGCGCCGCTCGCCGTGGAAAAAGCCCGGGAGTTTCTGAATGTCGGTGGCGAGTCGTATGAGGTAGGAAATTTTCTCGACCCCGATTGGCGTTGCGATCGCGAATTTTCGGCATTGTGGGAGCATACGTGTTTCTGTGCGATCGATCCGGGGCACCGGCAGGCCTACGCCGAGGCGGCCGCGCGCCTGCTCAAAGAGGGTGGCCTGCTCGCCGGGGTGTTTTTTCTAACTCCCTTTGATCCCGGCGATGACAGCCCCGGACCGCCCTTTGCGACCACCATCGAGGAGCTGGAGCAACGATTTTCGCCTTGGTTCGAGCGGGTCCTCGGCTGGGTGCCGCAGCGTGCCTATCCCGGCCGCGAAGGGCGCGAGTGGATCGGGTTATTCCGCAAACTTCGGAATCGATCAGTTGCCGGAGAGACAGGAACCCGGTAGCGTGCCGCTCAGCCACTGTGATGAAATCTCTGCTGCCTTACCTAACACTCGCCTTGCTCACGCTCGGAGCCCTCGCACAAGAGGGACGACGCCTTTACGTGAATGACAAAAAGGCGCCGGACAGCCGCAAGGATTTGGAAGCCCTTCAAAACAGCCTGACTCAAGCGCTGCCCAAAGCGCGGTCGGCCACCGTCTGCATCGATCTGGGCGAGGGGACCGGCAGTGGCGTGATCGTTTCCGCCGATGGCCTGATCCTCACCGCCGCGCACGTTAGCACCGGGGTGAAAAAGAAAGTCACCGTCATCCTGGAGGACGGCACCAAGCTCAGGGGGCGGACACTTGGGTTGGTGGCGGACACCGATGCGGCGATGATTCAAATCGAGGACGAAGGGACTTATCCCTTCGTCGAAATCGATCGGGCCGAGTCGGCGAGATTGGGTGATTGGGTTTTCTCGCTCGGGCATTCCGGCGGATTTGACAAAGAGCGCGGCTCGGTGGTTAGGCTCGGGCGCTTGGTGCGGATCGCCAATTCCACCTTTCAGTCCGACTGCACCTTGATCGGCGGCGACTCGGGCGGTCCGTTGTTTGATATCCGAGGAAAACTGATAGGAATCCACTCGCGCGTCGGCCAGCAATTGCAATCGAACATGCACGTGCCGATGAGCGAGTATGTGACGAACTGGGAGGGCATGATGAAGTCCGAGTTCATCGGCGAAGGCCCCTTTGCCACCAAGCCGGTGAAAGGCAGCGGCTTCCTCGGCCTTGCCACGGAGGCGCGGCCGGAAGGAGGGCTGCGCGTCACCAAGGTGGGAAGTAAAAGCCCTGCGGAGGAAGCGGGGATCGAAGACGGCGATGTGCTGCTGAAGCTCAACGAAACGGTTTTGGAAACCCGGGAACAAATGCAAGGCCTGCTCAAGGAGATGGCGGCCGGCGACGAAATCACTCTGGAAACCACCCGCGATGGCAAAGCCAAAACCCTCACCCTCAACCTCGGTGCGCGCTAACAAAATTCTATCCGCTTTTTTCTTCGGCCTGATGCTCCCTCTAACCGGGCAGCAGAGTCTGGAGTCGAATTTCCGCACGAGCGGCAGCGCGGTGGTCGCGGTTTTTGAAACCCAGCGCCAAGTCCTGCAAACATCCAGCGCGGTGATGCTCGATGGCCGGAAGGAAATCGGCTACGGCGTGGTGGTTTCCGCCGAGGGCCACATCCTCACCAAGGCCAGCGAGATCGCGCCGGTGAAAAATCTATCCGTGACGGTGGACCAGACGGTTTACCGCGATGCGAAGGTGCTGTTCACCGATCCAATGTGGGATGTGGCGTTGGTGAAAATCGAAGCCAGCGGCTTGATCCCAGTCGTTTTCGCGGAGACCAGCGCGCTGCCGCAAGGCAGTTGGGTGGTGGCCAATGGCGCGACCACCCGGACCAACCGGCGCTTGTTAGCCGGGATTGTCAGCGCGAAGATCCGTGAAATCCCGGTGGCGGGCGGTCCCGCTTTGGGCGTGGTTCTCAGCATGGAAACGAAGCGCTTGATCATCGAAGAAGTGAATGAAAAAAGCGGCGCGAAAGAGGCAGGACTTCAGAAGGGCGATGTGATTCTGAGCATCGAGGGGAAAAAGGTCAGCAAGATCGAAGAGATCGGTGAGGTGATCAAAGATCGCAAGGAAGGCAGCACGGTGAAGGTCACCTATCGGCGCAAGAAAGCGGAGAACACGGTGGATGTTAGATTGGCGGCGCGGGCGGAGTTGTTCGAGGAACAAAAAAACCGCAACGACCAGATGAGCGGTGAGTATTCTCCACGCCGCAGCGGGTTTCCACGAGTGATGCAGCATGACATTCTCGGCAGCCGCCAAGTGGTGGGCGGGCCGTTGTTGGATCTGGACGGGCGCTGCGTCGGTATGAACATCGCCCGCGCGAACCGGGCGGAGAATTTTGCGATACCGGTGGAGGATTTGAAGGAAATTGCCAGCCGCATGATTGAGAAGGCGGAGCGTTGATCTAGCGGAATTCCAGCACGCGGCTGAGGAAACGTTTCACGTCCGGATTTTCGGGTGCGTTGAAAATTTGATCCGGTGCAGCGCATTCGCTGATGCGGCCTGCGGCGACGAAGGCGACGGCATCCGCCACCGCGCGGGCAAAGCCCATTTCGTGGGTGCAGAGGATCACATCCTGGCCGCCGAGGATCAATTCACGGACGAGCTCCAACACCTCCACCGTCATTTCGGGGTCGAGCGCGGCGGTGGGTTCGTCGAGAAACAAAAGTTCGGGCGCTGCGACCATCGAGCGGATCAACGCGACGCGTTGCTGCTGCCCGCCGCTGAGTTGCACCGGGAGCTTGTCGGCATGCGGCGCCAGGCCGAAGCGGTCGAGGTTGGCGAGCGCCAGTGCTTCGGCATCCGCCGGGCTTTTGCCATGCACCTCGACGAGTGGCAGCACGATGTT
The DNA here is from genome assembly GCA_040880785.1 of Akkermansiaceae bacterium. Classification (GTDB taxonomy): domain Bacteria; phylum Verrucomicrobiota; class Verrucomicrobiia; order Verrucomicrobiales; family Akkermansiaceae; genus Luteolibacter. Next base: position 3,185 of record JBBEEL010000077.1, read on the forward strand.
CTGGCGGGCGGTTAGATGCGGGAAGAGGTTGTAACCTTGGAACAGGAAACCATTGCGGCGGCGATACCGGCGGAGCTCGGCTTCGTGGGTGGTTAGGGTTTTTCCGTTCACCTCGATGGTGCCGGCGTCCGGGGTTTCGAGTCCGCCGAGGTGGCGCAGCAGGGTCGATTTGCCACCGCCGGACGGGCCGATCAGGGCGAGACAACGCGTGCCTTCGGGAAGGCTGAGTGAGAGGCCGTCGAGAGCGCTTTGCGAGCCGTAGGTTTTGATCAATCCGCTGACATGAAGTTTCATACGACCCTCCATTTCATTTCCAACCGTCGCGCCAGCCAGCTCAGCGGCAGGGTGAGTGCGAGGTAGCCGAGGGCCATCGGTAGATAGCCTTCTAACGGCGAACTTGCGGTGCTCACGGCGACGTCGGTTTGTTTGGCGAATTCGGCGATGCCCAGCACGCTCAGCAGGCTGGAATCTTTGACGAGCGAGGCGCATTGCCCGGTCATGCCCGGGAGCACGCGGCGGAGGGCTTGCGGCAGGATCACGAAGCGCCACGTTTGTTTTTGATCAAAGCCGAGGGCGCGCGAGGCATCCCACTGCGCGCGCTCGATGCTGGCCACGCCACCCCGCAGGATTTCCGCCATGTAGGCTGCTTCGAACGATGTTAGAAGCAGGATGCCGGCGAGGATTTTGTTGTCGATGTGGAAGGCGGCGGCGATGACGTAGTAGCCTAACAACAGTTGGGTGAGCAGGGGCGTGCCGCGGATGAGTTCGACGTAGCTGCGGCAGACTGAGCGCAGGACGGGTTCTTTCGCCTCTTGGCCGATTGCCAGCAGCAGCCCGAAAACGATGGTGCCGAAGAGCGCACCGATGGAGATTACGATGGTCAGAAACCAGCCGCGCAATAGCAACTCGCGCTGCTCCCAGATCCCCGCCCAGTTCCAGTGGTAGCGCAGCGAGGCGAGCACTTGCCAGCACGCAAGCGACAGCGCGAGCAGCACCAGAAGGCCCAGGAGAAATGTGCGGGTCTTCATTCGAGCACAAAGGGGACGCCGCGATCACGCAGCGCGGATTTTTCGGCCTTGAGGTATTTTTCGCCGAGCGCATCCATCCCACCGCTGGCGCGGAAATTTTTGAGGAAGAGGTTGATGCTTTCCTTCAAGGCCGCGTCATCCTTGCGCAGGGCCATCGCCCAGGATTCGGTTTGCAGCGGGTTGAGTAAGGCGCGGGTGTTCTCGGGTTGGGCGAGGTGGAGTTTGAGGATGGAAAGCTGGTCGTAAATGAAGGCGTCTGCCTTTTTCTGGGTGACTTCCAACAAACAGGCGGCGTTTTGATCCAGCAGCACGAGCTCGGCTTTCGGCAGTTGGGTTTTCACGAATTCCACGGCGGTGGTGCCGAGGCGGGCGACGATTTTACGGCCCGGCTGGTTGAGGTCGGTGGGGCCTTGGATGTCCGAGTCGTTCGCCACCAGCAGCGCCAGCCCGATCTTGCAGTAGGCGTCCGAGAAATCGATGGATTCCCGGCGCTTCGGGGTGTCGGTCATGCTGGAGAGGATGAGGTCGATTTTCCCGGTTTTTAGGGCGGTTTCGAGGCCTTTGAAGGCCATCACCTGGATGTCGAGCGGTCGGCCAAGGTCCTTGGCGAGCGCCTCGGCGAGCCGGACGCCGATGCCATCGGGATTTCCCGCCGTATCGACCATTTCAAAGGGCGGGGTGCTGAGTTCCATGCCCACCCGCAAGGGGGCGGGGCCGCTGGCGGATTTGGGGCTGCATGCGCAAAGGCTGGCGATCATGGCGCTGAGTAGAAATTTCCTCACGCGCGACGCTAGCAAGGCCGCTGGATTATGCACGGCCGGATTTTCGGCGGAGGAGGATTGGCTCGGCTAGAATTAATGATTGAAACTTGTGGATGATATTTCAAATTTTAAGTGAGCGCAGTGTGATAGGATTCGTTAATTTAAAACGTTTGGTGTGCTTTGTCAGATCCGATTCCGGCTACCTATGAAATTTCTCCCAACTCATTTGCAAATCTCCGCACTGGCCCTGATTTGCCTTCTGCCTTCGTGCGATTCGCTGCCGGATGCGCTGGCGCAGGAGCCGAAGGTGGCCGCGAGCGCAGATTTTTCCTTACCGGCTGATGTTTCTTTCAATGAGCACATTCAGCCGATTCTCTCTGAATATTGTTACCATTGCCACGGACCGGATGCCGGGACGCGTGAACCGAAGGACGACCCGCTGCGCTTGGATCTTGAGGAAAATGCGTTTGCCCTGAGGGAAAGTCTCGGGCGGGCGGCGATTACCAAGGGCGATGCCAAGTCCTCCAAAATCCTGGAATTGATGCGCAGCGCGGATCCGGACGTCATCATGCCGCCGCCGGAGAGCCACAAAAAAATGTTACCGAGGGAAGTCGCGCTGATCGAGCGATGGATCGAGCAAGGTGCCGAATATCAAGCGCACTGGGCATTTGCTCCGATCAAGCGGCCGGATGTGCCGGAGGCGGGTGCCGAGTGGTCGGATCATCCGGTGGACCGTTTTACTTTTGCAAAGATGGCGGAGTCCGGACTCAAACCGAATGCGCCGGATGAACCCCGGCGTTTTCATCGGCGTTTGAGCTTTGACACCACCGGCCTGCCACCGCAGCCGGAGGACACCGATGCATTTGTAAAATCCTACGAAAAAGACCCGGAGGCCGCCGTGCGTGCGGAAGCGGAGCGCCTACTCGCCACCACTGCGAGCGCGGAGCATCTCACTCGCCATTGGCTCGATGCCGCGCGTTACGCGGACACCCACGGGATTCATATCGATAATCATCGCTCAATTTGGCCCTACCGCGACTGGGTCATCCGCGCCTTTGAGGCGAACATGCCTTGGGACCAGTTCACCACCGAGCAAATCGCCGGAGATTTGATGCCGAATCGGACTTTGGACCAACACGTCGCCAGTGGCTTCAATCGCTGCCTCGCCACCACTGGTGAAGGCGGCGCAATCGCCGATGAATATGATGCGATTTACGCGCTGGATCGCGTGGATACGACCTCGGCCGTGTGGCTCGGCCTGACCACAAGCTGCGCCGCATGCCATGATCACAAGTTCGATCCGCTATCGACGCGTGAGTTCTATTCGCTCACCGCATTTTTCCGAAATAACACCATGTCCGCGATGGATGGAAATAATGCCGAGCACGCACCCGCGATTTTTGTCCCCATCCCGCCGGATCGCGAGCCGTGGACGGTGATCAGCAATCAGCTTGCCGGCGCACAAGAGCACTTGGCAAAACGCAAGGCGGCTGCCCGCCCGGAATTTGAAAAATGGTTGGTCGGCGGGGTGATTGAAGCGACGCGTGATATCGATTCGACCCTCGCCGTGCACCTCCCGTTGGTGGATGCCGAAGGGCCGCTGCGTGGGACCGTCGATGGCGTGGCCCGCGAATGGCAGGTATCTCCTCCACGCATTGAGGGGCCGATTGGAATGGCGGCGGTGGTCAGTGAGACGCCGATCGATCTGGGGGACATTGGCTCGTTTTCCCGCAGCGACCGGGTGACCTACGGTGGCTTCATCCGCGTCGAGGGCAAACCCACCGGTGCGGTGATCGCCCGGATGAACCCCGGGCAGGCGCTCCGCGGCTGGGATCTATACCTCAGCGAGGGGAAACCCACGGCGCACATCATCGATTCCTGGGACAAGGCGGCGAACAAGTTGGTCGATAAAAAACCCTTGGAACCTGGGAAATGGCACCACGTCGTGGTGGTTTTCGATGGCAAACTTTCCGGTCATCAAGCGCTTTCGATCTACGTCAATGGGGTTCGGACGGCCGCAGGTGGGGACCCCAACTCGGTCGGCGGAAATATCGAGACGAACGTCTCGCTCCGCTTGGGGTCTCGCGAGGGTGGGGCTTCCAAATTGAACGGCCCGGTTGCCTTGCAGGACTTCCGTTTTTATCGCCGCGCGCTTTCTCCTGCGGAAATCAAGGAATTGGCGGAAACCAGCCTGCTGCGGCAATACCTCGCGCTGGATGCGGGCAAACGCAGCAAGGAGCAAAACGATGCGCTTTTCCAATATTTCATCTCCAACTTGGACGCGCCGTCACGTGAATTGAATGCGCGGATCGACACCTTGAAAAAGAATCAAGCCAAGCTGCGGGCTCGCGGTGCGATGTCGCTGGTGATGGAGGAGAAAAAAGACAGCGAACCCTTCGCCCACGTGTTGACCCGCGGTGTTTATTCTGACAAGGGCGAGAAAGTCACCGCAGACACTCCGGCCGTGCTGCCGCCGATGCCGCCGGACGCGCCGAAGAACCGCCTCGGGCTCGCACGCTGGTTGATGGATCCTAACAATCCGCTGCCAGCTCGTGTGACGATGAACCGCACTTGGTATTATTTCTTCGGAAATGGGATCGTCGAGAGCACGCAGGACTTCGGCATCATGGGAGCACGGCCTTCGCACCCGCAATTGCTCGATTGGCTCGCATCTGAGTTCATTACGCAGAAGTGGAATTACCGCGAAATGATCACACAGATCGTCACCTCCGCCACCTATCGACAGTCCGGAATTGTCAGCGCGGAAAAACTCGAAGCGGATCCATCTAACATCCTGCTGGCACGCGGGCCGCGCGTCAGGTTGGACGCCGAGCAAATCCGCGATCTCGCCTTGGCTGCGTCCGGCCTGCTTTCCAGCAAAGTGGGTGGTCCCGCAGTTAAACCCTATCAGCCGGAAGGCATTTGGGAAGCCGTCGCCATGCCGCAGTCCAACACCCGTAATTATCGGGCGGACACGGGTGAGAGTCTCCACCGCCGCTCGCTTTACACATACTGGAAACGCACCGCCGCGCCCCCATCCATGGAGATCCTCAACGCCCCTTCGCGCGAAGTCACCTGCGTCCGCCGGGATCGTACGAACACGCCTTTGCAGGCACTCGTCCTGCTCAATGACCCGCAATTCGTCGAGGCAGCCCGAGTGCTCGGTAGCAAGGCGATCACCACCACCAAAGACACTGATGGCAGGATTGATTTCATCACCTCGCGTTTGCTCAGCCGCGTGTTGGACGCCGGGGAGAAAACGTTTGTTAGGAATACCCATGATGCGGCGCTCGCTCACTACCGCGCAAACCCGGAGGACGCAAAACTGCTGGTTGCCACCGGATTTTCCCCGGTCCCCAACGAACTTGATGCGACTGAACTCGCCGCCTGGACATTAATCTCCAGCCAGATTTTCAACCTCGACGAAGCTGTCACCCGCTAAGCTCATGACCCCACTCGACTCCTACAACTCCGCAGTCAGCCGCCGGCAGTTCTTCCGCAAATCCGGCACCGGTCTCGGCATGGCTGCGCTCACTTCGTTGCTCGGCCAGCGCGGTCTATCCGCTGCTGATAGCCTCGCCGGTATCCAGGACATGCTCCCGCAAATCGCCCCGAAAGCGAAACGCGCGATCTATATCTCCCTCATCGGCGCTCCGTCCCAGCTCGATCTCTTCGACTACAAGCCGCACCTTAAAAATCGCGCCAAGGAAGACCTCAACGGCTGGCTCAAGGAACAAGGCCAGCGCCTCACGGGTATGACCTCCGGGCAGGCGTCGTTCCCGCTCGCTCCGTCGATTTTCAATTTCGCCCAACATGGCCAATCCGGTGCTTGGGTGAGTGAGTTGCTACCGTGGCATGCCAAAATGGTGGATGACCTGTGCATCATCAAGTCGATGCACACGGATGCGATCAACCATGAGCCCGCAAACCAACTGATTTGCACCGGTTCGATGCAATCCGGCAAAGCGTCACTCGGATCCTGGCTTTCCTACGGTCTCGGCTCGATGAATCAGGACCTTCCTTCGTTCGTCGTGCTACACGCCACCCACACTTCGCCTCACTCAAACGTGCAGGCGATTTCCTCCCGCCTCTGGGGTTCCGGTTTCCTCCCTGGGAAACATGCGGGCGTGTCACTGCGCTCTCTTGGGGATCCGGTGCTGTTCCTCAAGGATACGCCAGGCGTCTCCCGCGAGGCACGGCGAAATATGTTGGATGGGCTCAATCAACTCAACCAGCGCTCGTTCGAAGCCGTCGGCGATCCGGAAATACAAACCCGCATGCAGCAGTATGAAATGGCGTTCCGGATGCAGGCTTCCGTGCCCGAACTCACCGATCTATCCGGCGAGCCGGAGAGCGTTTATGCGCTCTACGGCGATGACAGCAAGAAGCGTGGCACGTTTGCCAACTCTGCGCTGATGTCGCGGAGATTGTTAGAGCGCGGCGTCCGCTTCGTGCAGATTTTCCACCGCGGCTGGGACCAGCACGGCAATCTTCCACGCGATCTCACCTCCCAATGCAAGGACGTGGATCAGGGTTGCTACGGTCTCATTCAGGACCTCAAACAACGCGGGATGTTAGAAGACACGCTCGTCATCTGGGGCGGCGAATTCGGCCGCACGATTTACAGCCAAGGCGCTCTCACGGAAGACAACTACGGCCGGGATCATCACCCGCGTTGTTTCACCATCTGGATGGCCGGCGGCGGAATCAAAGGTGGCCAAGTTTACGGCGAGACCGACGAAATGTCCTATAACATCGTGGATAAACCAGTTCACATCCGGGATTTGCACGCCACGTTACTCCACTCACTCGGGCTGGATCAACACAAGCTGACCTTCAAATTTCAAGGCCTCGACCAAAAGCTCACCGGCGTTGAGCCCGCGAAGATCATCACCGATTTGTTCGCCTGATCCAAGGCTGCGACGTCAAGCCGGTTGCTGTTGTGAAATGCAGTGCAGGGTGCCGCCTTCTTCAACGAGGTCGAGGCAGTCGATGCCGGTGATTTCGCGATCCGGGAACAACTCACGGAGCATCCCGAGCGCGCGGTCGTCATTTTTTGACTGCCTAAACGTCGGGACTAACACCCCACCGTTAACGATCAGGAAATTCACATAGGACGCAGGCAGCACGGGCAGCCGCCAGCCGGGGACTTCGCAGGCTTCGGGGAGAGGGATTTCCACCAACTCAAAGGGGCGGTCGTTAGGTCCGAGAAAGGATCGCAGGCGCCCCAAATTGTCCTGAAGGATGGCTTGGTTCGGCGAGTTGGAATCCGGATCGACGCAGGCCAGAATCGTCTGTGAATCGATGAATCGGGCGAGATCATCGATGTGGCCGTCGGTGTCGTCGCCTTCAATGCCCTGTTTGAGCCAGAGGATTTCCGAGACGCCGAGTCCGTCGCGGAGCCGTTGTTCGATTTCCTCGCGGGTGAGTTTCGGATTGCGGTTTGGATTCAGCAGCACGGCTTCGGTGGTGAGCAGTTGACCCGCACCGTTGATCTCGATGGCCCCGCCCTCAAGGATCATGCCGCCTTTGAAGAGGCGCTTACCCAATGATGCGGCGACGCGGCCTGGGATCGCGTTGTCTTGGTCCCAAGGCGGGAATTTTCCGCCCCAGGCGTTGAATTCCCAGTCGGTGATGGCCACCTCGCCGGTGCCGGTGTGTTTCACGAAGATCGGCCCGTGATCGCGACACCAAACGTCGTTGTGCGGGTGATCGAAAAGCTGCACCCGCTCCGGCACCGCCCGCGCCCGGTTGCAGGCTGCGGCGATGGCAGCGTGATCGGCAGCGGGAGCGTTGATGCGCACCGGCTCAAAGCGGGAAATGGCGGCGGCGATTTCCGAAAATTTCCCCCAAATCATTTCCCGTTTTGCGCCGCCCCAATGCCTGGGGTCTTCCACGGGCCAGGAAAGCCAGACGGCCTCTTGCAGCGACCATTCGGGAGGCATCGAAAATCCAGCGGCGGCGGTGTTCATGGGCAAACCTTGCCTGAAGTTCGGCGGATTGATCCAGCTTTCATTATCAGGGATTTCCGCATTTTTCCGCCTCGATGCGTAGGGAAATCCACCGACACCACCCTAGGTATTTGCAGTACTCCAGAATAGGCAATTGCCCATCTGTCGCATTGGTGAAATCCACGCAGCCTAAGGCATGCCAATTATAAACCCAAATTTAATAGCAAAGATGCCGAAGCTACTGTCGGTCAAACTCATCGGAATCCTCACCTTTTTGATGCCGATGCTGTATCTGAGTCGGTCCTCGGCCACGACCGTGGCACCCCCATCGACTCACTCGGTGACCCTCGCGTGGGATGCCGTTCCCGATTCGGTGGTGACGGGCTACAGAGTCATGATCGGCATCTCAAGCGGGCAATACATGAAATCTTATGAGGTGGGATTGGCCACCGATTTTCTCATCGATGGGCTGGAGTTCGGCAAAACCTATTATGCCGTGGTGACTTCCCTCGGGGTCGATGGTTTTGAAAGTTCGCCATCAACCGAACTCGCTTTCACCGTCGCACCGCCGCCGCTGCCTCGTGGTGCTCAAGCGGCAATCGACGCCACCGGGCAGGGTATTTTGCAATGGAATTATCCCAAAGCCGCGCTGACGTATGCGCCGGAATTCATCATTCAAGCGAGTCCGGATCTGATTCATTGGACGGTGGTGGAGACGATCCCCGCCGATCAGCCGAGCGTGGAAGAGAACGGATTTCTGAAATTCATGCGGCCCACGGCAATGATGGGAACTCAGATGTTTTACCGTCTCACCGCGAGAAACTGGATGGGGGAATCCACCGGGCCCTAGCTGCGAGACTGGATTCTTGGCCTGGTAATATTGATTTTTGTCTAAAATTTACCTGCCTGTGAGCTTGTAATTCCTAAAAAGACTTGAGATTTTGCAATGAACTTCGGCCTCAGCTGGAGATCATTGGAAAAATCCTCATGTCACAAAATAAAGCCGCCGTACCTGTTGTTCCCAAAGCGATGCTGATCCCGTTCATCCTGGTCACCATCTTGTTCCCACTTTGGGGCTTCGCCAACGACATCACCAATCCGATGGTGGCGGCGTTTAAAAACATCCTGCTGCTGACCAATTTCGAGAGCTCACTCGTCCAAGCTGCGTTCTACGGCGGCTACGCCCTGATGTCGATTCCGGCGGCCATCTTCATCAAGAAATTCTCCTACAAAAGCGGGATTTTGATCGGCTTGGCGCTCTATTCCGTGGGTTGTCTGCTGTTCATCCCATCCGGTTGGTCGCTCACTTTCGCGCCCTTTCTCGCGGCCTATTTGATCATGACCTGCGGCCTGTCATTCTTGGAAACGACAGCAAACCCCTACGTGCTCTCAATGGGGGATAAATCGACCGCCACCCGCCGGCTCAACCTCGCCCAAGCATTCAATCCAATGGGATCCATCTGTGGCATGTTCGTCGCCAGCATGTTCATCCTGATCAACCTCAATGGCACCAGCGAAAATGGTCGGCGCGCGATGAAGGCCACCTCGGAAGGCGTTCCGGTTTACACCCAGATGGTAGACCAGCAGCTCGATCAATTGAAAGGCATCGAAAGCGTGCTTGCGGAGAAGTCGTTCGATTCGAAAAAACGCCTGGTCAAAAAGGCGATGGATGAGTCGCAGGGTTTGTCAAATACGCTTGGACTGCTTGCCAACCCCCAGCCTGCAATGGCGGCTGAAATTTCCCAGGAAATCGCCGCCCAGCCGGTGGCTAACAAGTTTGCCGCCGCCGCTGAGGCGGTGGCCGTTGTGCTTCAATTGCGTGACAAAATCGAGCCCACCGCCGCCGAAGCACGCCGCGATCAGGAATTTCACGGCGCGGGAGGACTTGAACTCGCGCTGATGCTTGGCAAAGAACAATCGGTTCTGCAAACCGCGCCGGCATTTTCATCCGCCACCGCCGCCTTGGCATCCGCCGCGCCCGCGGTCCAAGACGCTGCCGCCGCTTTGAAGGATTTCTACGGACAGGGAAAGGCCGACCCCGCTGCAACCCAAAAGGTTGCCAGCCAACTCGCTCAAGTCCGGACGGCGCTTGAGTCCGCCCAAAAGGAATTGAAATCCATCCCGGCCACTTCCATCGCCGACTACGCCGCCGAGTCCGGTGGCGAGTTCAAGGCGATCCAGAAGTCGGATTTGGCAATCGTCGTTTGGCCCTACGCGCTGATGGGTGGCATTCTGGTGGGCGTGCTGGCATTGTTTGCCTGGAAGCTGCCGAAGGACATTTCCCACGAGGGTGACAATCAACTCCATCTCGCGGCCACCGTGAAACGCCTCATCCACAACGGCCCCTACATCTGGGGTGTCGTCGCACAGGCCTTCTACGTCGGCGCGCAAATCATGTGTTGGACGTTTATCATCCAATACGCCGAACTCGAACTCGGCGTCTCCAAATCCACCGCGCAAAATTGCAACATCCTCGCGATGATCATCTTCGTTTCCAGCCGTTTCATCTGCACCTTCCTGCTCCACTACATCCGCCCCGGCACCCTGCTGGCTGTGCTCGCGTTCGGAGGTTTGCTTCTAACCGCCGGCACCATCTTCATTCACGGCTACGGCGGCCTTTATTGCCTCATCGGCATCTCCGCTTGTATGTCGTTGATGTTTCCGACCATCTACGGCATCGCGCTTGACGGCCTCGGCGACGACGCAAAATTGGCATCCGCCGGACTGATTCTCGCCATCGGCGGCGGCTGCCTGATGCCTCCGCTGCAAGCCGCCATCATCGACATGCCACCCATCAACATCGGCTTCATGGAACTGGCAAGCGTCCGCGCCTCGTTCGTCCTGCCGCTCATCTGCTTTGCGGTGATTGCCATCTACGGCCTGGGCGTCAAACGCAACGCCGCCCGCCAGGCTTCATGAAAACCCAGCATCACCCGCTGGCTTCCAAAGCACCGGCGGGCACGGCTTCGCGAAACAACGCAGCACCCAATTCCTCCTCGGCCGGAATTCTGGCGAAGGCTGCTTGATGCCGTCGTGCGTGTTGTTTCCAAAGGTCGAAATGATTCGCATACGCTTCCAAATAACGTCGCAGTGTGGCCGGCTCGATCCGGTGGGGATGCTGGGATTTGCGCTCGGGATCGATGAACTCGTAATTTCCCGCCCACGCCGGCCGGGCTTCGGATTCCAAATAGGGTGAAAAAATCACCAAGCTGCCATGTCGTTGGCCGAGGTGGCGGAGGACGGGTTCGGGATCGCCGGGGAACAGCAGATCGGATAGAAATACCCGGATCGCATTCGCCCGCAGCGGCAGCTTCGCCAGATCCGGTGCCCTCGCCGCATCCGTTGCGGGCAGCGCGCGAGCTGCATCCAGCCAGCGATGGCTGCGGAGCGATGCGGGATCGAGCGTAATACAGGCGTCGCCGCGCACCGCATGCAGCGACAAGGACGCTCCCACCGCTTGGCTGCTTTCTGCGATCAGATAGAAAATCTCCGCCGTGCGCGCCGCCTTCGACGAATCGAAAAACATCGATTCGGACGCGTCGAGAATCAGATCCACCACCGGCCTGACCTCTTCGCGGAACAGCTTCATGGTATAACTTCCGGTCCGCGCATAGGCCTGCCAATTGATATGCCGCGGGTCATCGCCCGGCGAGTAAGCGCGGTGATCCTGGAAGTCCAACGACGAGCCGGTGCCGCTGCCGGTAAACTCGCCGGCCTGGCCCCGCCACACCCGCGAGCGCAGCGGCAGGCGTAGCCGGGCGGCAGCGGCGAGCGCACGGCTGTGGCAGGCCTGCAGGGTTTCCAGATTCATCTTGGAGCAGGGGCGTTTAGGGGCTCTTCCGCTTGTGCGATGACATCACGGCTGCCCCTGAAGAGGGTGATCGCTTTGATCGAGAGCATGATGATCAGGATGAAATCCACGGCGCTCACCGCAACTAACAAATCTGAGTCCACGGCTCCGCCGAAGTCGGTCATCACCATGAAAACCATCGGATTCCAGATGAAAACCCAAAGAAATCCATGGTTCGACATCGCTGAAGCGAGGATCGCCAGGATTCCAGTTAGAACTGCGGAGCCCAGCAACAGCAACATGTAATTGGCAACTCGCTGGCCCTCGCTCTTGAAGAAGAAACCCTGGAGTACGGCCGGGAGAAGCAGCGATCCTAACACCGAGAGCGCAATCACGCAAAGCCCCGTGTTGGCACCCGCCGTGGGGTGGCTGCGGAAGACAAACAACACAATCCCCGTGAGCAAAATCGTAAAGAAAACGCCCGAAGCCAATCCTGGATAGAGGAAAATCCCCGCCAGTTTTCCCGGCAGCCCGCGTTTCACAAACGGAGTGCAAACCGTCGGCACCAGCAAGGTGGACTCGGTTAGCGCCAGCAAGATCGCGGGAGCGGCGATCAAGCAGATCAGCGTGGCCAGCAGTTCTTCGTCGAGGGTGGAATACCGCATCACCGGAATCATCAGCAGCATCGCAGCCAGCGCGATCAGCCGCCGCGGGGTGGAGTGGTTTTCCGCCGCCGGTGCGATGAGCGAGGTCCCCAGCGAGAGCGAGGACCAGCCGAGATAGGAAATCGAGACGACATACACTCCGAGATGGATCGTGGACTCCAGGTTATCCAGCGAGCAAACTTCAACAATCTCGCGTGAGCCGTTGCCGAACAGCACACCCATGATCGCCATGAAAAGGATTGGCGTGCCGAACAGCGGCAGGATCGAACGGATGATCACCGAGGAGCTGCCTGATAGACCGACCGTGATCGCGGTGAGTGCCATGGACGTAAGAAAAAGCACAACGAGGAAAACCATTTCCCCAACGAGGTTCATGCCGCCGAAGAAGTAGCGTAATATCAGATAGGGAATGATGGTGGAGAGGATCAGCGCGGATTGGCTGACGATGGCCACCCATTTTCCAAAGACGATGCGCCAGGCGCTCAAGCGGGTGAGTACCATCATGTCGATGGTGTTGCCCTTGATCTCGGTGGCCAGTGCCGCGACGCCGCGTAGCGGTTGTACGATCAGCACGGCGATGCCAAAGAATCCGAAAATCATGCCGGACACCACACTTCCGGCACGATCGGTGGTGGACGCCGCGCTGGCGGACAGCAGCATGATCCCGAGGAAGATTTGTAGTGTTAGGAAAACAGCGATGAAGGTCTTCGCCCGCAGGCCCTGGCGCAGCTCCTTGACCAACATCGGCGAGATGCGGTCGGAGAAATCGGTGAGATGGGAGAGAGTCATGGGCGATTTCAAATTTGAGATTCCAGATTTGAGATGGCAGTCGGCATCGGCGGCGGGGCGACGGCAGGTTGCCCGGCATCGAGGCGGCCGAGGATATCGATAAAGGCGTCTTCGAGATTGCGCTGCTCGCGGTGGAACTCGGTGATGCGGAGGCCATCCTTGACCATGCGCGCCAGCACGTCGGCGGCCTTCATCGGGTCCTGCGTGTCGATGCGGATGCGTCCGCCGAGTTTCCGGGCTTCAAGAAATTCGACGTTCTGCTGGAGCACGCACCAGTCGGTTAGGGATTCGGGTTTGCCGTCCACCTGCACGTCGTAGAGCACGCCGCCCATGACATCGGAGCCGCGCCGCAGGGTTTCGGCATCGCCGTGGTGGACGATGCGGCCGTTGTTGATGAACAGCAGCGAGTCGCACATCTCGCCGAGTTCGGATAGAATGTGGGATGAGATGAAAATGGTTTTGCCCTCCTTCGCGAGCACCCGGATGAGGTGTTTCAGTTCGACGCGCGCCTTCGGATCAAGACCGGCGGCGGGCTCGTCCATGATCAGGACCTGCGGGTCATGCAGCAACGCGCGGCCGAGGCCGAGGCGCTGGGTCATGCCTTTGGATAGCTTGTTGGAGAAGCGGTCGGCCAGCGGAATGAGGTCGGTGAATTCCATCACCTCCTGGATGCGCTGCCGCCGCTCCTTGCCCTTGTAGCCGAGGGCGCGGGCGTAGAAATCGAGGTATTCGAGCACGGTCATGTGCTCGTAGTTGCCGAAATGGTCGGGCATCCATCCGATCAAGCGCCGGACTTCCGCCGGGTGGTGGACCACGTTGATCCCGCAGACTTCGGCGCTGCCGAGCGTCGGGTAATCCAAGGTGGCGAGGATCCGCATGGTGGTGGTTTTCCCGGCACCATTCGCACCGACGAAGCCGCAGACCGAGCCGTGCGGAATTTCAAAAGTGACGCCGTTGACGGCCTGGAGATTGCCGAAGTAGCGGTAGAGGTTGTTGATTCTTAAAGCGGACATGCGGAATGGATCTGGGATTTCACGGAGTGATCACCGGCCCGGTGATGACGGTGCGGGTTTCCTTCCAGCGGATGCCGGGGTGGGTGGCGATGCCGGGTGCCCCGGCAGTGACGGCGAGGTAACAACCGGGGCGCTGATAGATCCGTCGGACGATCTGCTGGTTGCGTTTCGCGAAGGTGTAAATTTCCTTTTGGATCGCCGGATCAACCATCGAAAACTCGACGGGTGTCAGGCGAAAACGTTTGCCGGTGGTGATGGCGTCGGCGCGGAACCATTTCCCGTCCGCGTCATGGTAATAGAGCGTCTCGATTGGGAACTCGAAGGTGGAGAGCAAGGTGTCGGGTTCGCCGGCGCGCTCGATCCGGCCGCGAGTGGGGACCACGGCGGTGACGATGTGGCCGTGCTCGGAGCGGCTTTGGAACCAATCGCCCGAGACCTTGAGTTTGCCGTCGTCCGGCTGGAGATTGAAATTCCCACGGTTGTTGCCGCTGTTGGTGTGGCGCGCCCAACGGCTCGTGGCGATCGGCACCGGGCTGAAATAACACGGCTCCGCAATGGTGAAACGCGAAACGGTTAGAACGCCGGTGCGGCTGAATTGCTCTTGGTGGATGTAGGCGGCGTTCTGGTCGCCATCCGGGCGCACCTCCATCAACACGCGGCGCATCCCATAACCGCCGAAGCCGTCTTGCACGATGATCAGGGCGATGAGAATCAAGCTGGCCGCCAGCGAGATCAGCGGGGTGGTGATGAAGAGTTTGTGGCGCTGCCCGGACTTGGCGAAGACGAACAGGTTGACCGGCCCGACGATGATCGCAAAAACAATCAACACCGCAATGAACAGGCCGTAGCGGAACGTCTGGCTGCCAAAGTGCTTTTGCAACGGCCATGAGCTTGAAAAATCGGATTTGATGCCCGAGTTTCTGGGTTTGTTGGAATTCTGCTTGCCGACCCGTGCGAGAGTGGCCTTGGCATCCAGTTTTAAATCCGAGGGAATCGTGGTGACCACCGCACTGCCGAAGCTCGCGTCCTCCGGGAGGCCGAGGGATTTTTGATCCGCGTTGCTGTTGGTATAAATCACCAACTGCCCACCCAGCCGCACCCATGATAGAATCGCATTGCGGCTGCTGGCGGGGGTGTTGCCCCAGTCGGTATCGGTCATCAGCACGCTGTCGTATCCGGAAAAGGCGAGCCAGCTGTCAGGCAGTTGTTTCGGGTCGAATTTCGCCGCGAATTCGGAGCGGCCCCGGGATGAACCACGGCCTTTCATGGCGGCATCGAGAGATGAGGCATTCGGGGTGAAAAGAGCTTCACTGAGCAGCACCGCCGGTTCGCTGCTGTCATTAAGCGCCTCGAGCGAGTAATTTGCCTGACCCATCGAGCCGTTCATTCTGACCTCCAGATTGGCACCCCACGAACTGCTGCCGGTGGACGGTGAGAGTGGCACCAGGATGTCCCGGGTCATGGTTTTGCCGGCGGCCGTGCTGAAATCGAACGAGGAGGCGGCTTGATTGCCTCGGGAATAATTCGTGCCGCTGTCGAAGGCGAGTTGGACGGAACGCGGGGTTGTTAGATTGTTGGCGATCTTGACGCGCACTGGCAGATAACCGCCGGGCGAGGGTTTGGAAAACAACGCGAGCACCTCGACGTGGGTGTCGGTTTTCACATCGAAGACCTGGCGGATCATCGTTTCCTGAGCGGAAACCGGGAGCGCGATCGCGAGCAAGAGAAGTAGACGGCGCATGGGGAAACGGGTCAGACGGATTTCAGGATTTTCGGCGTGGCGGCGGCTTGGAAGGGGATTTCCTCCAGCAGCGTGCGGACGATGTCGTTGGTCGTGTGACCTTCCACCCGCGCATTGTAGTCGAGCACGATCCGGTGCCGCAACACCGCCGGAGCGATTGCCTTCACATCTTCGAAACTCGCGTGCGTGCGCTCGTGCATCAGCGCCCGCGCCTTCGCGCCGGATGCCAGCGCGAGGGCCGCCCGCGGGCTCGCTCCGTAACGGATCGCGCGCGCCGCCGCCGATTGCCCGGGGTGGCTGCCATCGACGAGGCGGGCGATGTAGTTCGCCACCACCTCCGGCAGATAGATCCGGCGCACCAACTCTAACAATGAATCGAGCGTCTCCGCGCTCATCACCGGATCGACCTGCGGTTCGGTGCCGAGTTCGCGGTGGGAAACGATGCGCTGGAGCGTGGCCACATCATTGCGGGTGACTTCCAGCTTGAAGAGAAACCGGTCGAGCTGGGCCTCGGGCAGGGGATAGGTGCCTTCCAGTTCGATCGGGTTCTGGGTGGCGAGCACGAAGAATGGCTTCGGCAAATCATGGGTTTTCCCCAGCACGGTGACACGGCGCTCCTGCATCGCTTCGAGCAGGGCGGACTGGGTTTTCGGCGAGGCGCGGTTGATTTCGTCGGCCAGCACGATGTGGGTGAAAAGTGGGCCGGGTTGGAAAACGAACTCGCGGCGGCCGTCTACCTCCTGGAGCACCGGATTTCCCGTGATGTCGCCCGGCAGCAGGTCTGGCGTGAATTGCACCCGCTTGGTGCCCAGCTTGAGCAATTTCGACAGCCCCTTCACCAGTTCGGTTTTTCCCAGTCCCGGCAGCCCCTCTAACAAGATGTGCCCGCGGGCCAGCACCCCGGTGATCACCAGGTCGATGAGTTCTCCTTGGCCGAAGAGCACTTCGTTGAGCCCGTTGGAGAGTGAGCGCAGGTGTTTGTTGGCATCGGCGACTTCGGATTCGGTTGCGTTTTCCATGGCTTTCCCCTTCAGGCTAATGAATCCGCGGTGCTTTGGAATGACGAAACTGTGAAATTTGCGTGAAGATCCCATCTAACAAAACCGTAGGGATTCGGTCAGGAAAGTCCGCTTTTGATCCTGGCAGGGGTCGCTGATTGCAGCCTCGGACCGAGGAATCATAATGCCGGCAACCGGCGTTGCTTGCAACCGACCTAAAAATACTCGAATCGCAGTATTTCACTCTTGATCAGATCCGTGATTCCGCTCGAAGACACTCACTGAAATCAAAACAAGCGATGAAACCGAACCAAGCGCCAACCAGTCTACGCGAACCAAAACAGATCCCCAACCCTCCCAGCAATCCAGTCACAGGGTTGATCCGCGGTAATCTTGCCCATCACGGCCTAACGCAGGCGGCAGCCGCAAAGGCGATGCGAATCTCCCCCGGCGTGATCTGCGATGTCATCAAAGACAGGAAACCCGTTAGCACGGAACTGGCTTTACGTCTTGAACATTGCTTGGGCCTCTCGGCGGATTTCATCCTCAAGGTCCAAGCACATTTCCAATACTGCGTCGAATACCATGCGAAATCATCCATCATCGCCGCGGAGGTCAAGATACTCGTGACTGCCTGACTGCCTGTTCGCGATCCTCCTCTGCCACTTTCTCTGCTTTGGCCCCGGCGACTCGCCAGCAGATGTCGGAGCTCAAAACGAGACATATCCAGTCAACTTCCGCTTATCCGCCGGGGTAAATATTAGCTGCTTCTTCAGAATCTGCTGTCTGCATCCTGTCAAAAGTTGCACACTGACCCCATTTTCCGGCCACCTTGATTTGGGCGTTCCCGACCACGGGAAAAAGCGCACCCATGACATTACCGTCATCAAGCGCACCACCGCCGCCACTCTCCGCAACAATGTCCCCGAAGGCCGCAAGATCCTCTACGTTTGGGACAAGGCCTGCATCGACTACCGGAAGTGGAGTAACCTCAAAGCCACCGCAGGCACCTACTTCATCACCCGCGAAAAATCCAACAGCGCGGTGATGAAAGCGTCGGGCAACCTCATTGACCACACCGATCCACGCAACAAAGGCATAGTAAGCGAGTATCTCGTCAGCCCCAGCTACGGGGAAGTCCTGCGGCGCATCACCTACACCGATCCCGCTGACGGCACCACCTACGTATACCTCACCAACGAGATAAAAATCCCTGCCCACTTGATGGTGATCATTTACGAGCAGCGTTGGGACATCGAGAAGGTTTTCCACCAGCTCAAAAGCAAGATGGAGGAGAGGAAATCCTGGGCGAGTTCGGAAACCGCAAAACGTCACCACGCCATCTTCGAGTGCCTCGCTCACAATCTTTGCCTGCTCATGGAATTTGAAATGAACCGCCGGGGTCTGCGCGACGCAGTGGAGGAGAAGAAAAACAAAGGCAGGGAGGGGAGCCGTCTCAATCGACAAGGCGAAGTGATGGAAAAAGCCACGAACTTCATCGGAAAAGCGATCCACAGAGCCACGCAGAGGACAGTGCGTTTCATCCGCTGGTTACAAGCCGCCCTTTACCACCAAGGCTCCCTGAACGAAGCCATAGCAATGCTCAAACGAGTCTGGTGCCCCAAAAAAATAATAAACTTTTCCACACCGATCAGTTCGATGTCCTTGAAATCGACCGCCACCTCGCTGGTGTCTGTCACTTCCTGGTTGCCGCAGTGCGCGCCCATGGGGAGAGCGAGGCGGAGCGGATCATCCGCGTGGTCGGGGCCGGGCTGGGACTGCCCGAACGCGCCGGGGAACTGCGGATGTTGCGAAAGGGGGACCCGCGCAAGGTGATCTGCGCAACTCTGGTGAAAGGGCGTATCTCAATGAAGAACGATTGGCTGGCCAACCGGCTATGGATGGTCCACCATGCAGCATGGGCTGACTGGTGAACCGAGCACGGAAGGATCCAAAGAGCATGAAAGTCATGAAGAAACATGAAAAAACATTTAAATCCAAGGACTGACCCTGCTAACCATGTCGCCACGGTCGCGGGCTTGGCTGTGGCGCTCTCAGTCCTTAGGACCCCTTTCATGCATCGCCGCCTACCGCTGAAGCGGATCCAAGGGCATCTACACATCGCAATGGATAGGCTAACCGAAGATTTCACGGTGCCAGCGGGACCAGGCGGATGTTCCGATACTCGACGGTGCCCGCGCCCGTCGCGTGCGAGTCCTGCAGGCCGATCAATCCAGAGGTCGGCCAGTCGAAGCCCGGATAGGCCGCGCGGACATCGGCGACATCGACGGTGGGCACGCCATCAACGACAATACGCAGTCGGTCGCCGATCATCAGGATTTCCAGTCGATGCCAGACGGAATGACTGGCGTCCGCGGCGGGGCTGGCGGGCAGGCGGTCGTAGACCGATCCCGTCGAATGGATCGGCAGGCGAGGTTCGTTCGTGAGCTGGATTTCGCTGCCGGTGACCCACGGATCGCCGGTGGCGGCGCAGCGCAGGAAGATGCCGGAGTTGCCGTTTGGGGAGAGCCGATAGTCGAGGCTCAGGAAGTAGTCCGAATACGTTCCGCCGAAATAGGCCCACTCGGATGGTTCCGTGCTGTCCTGACGGAGGACTCCTGTGTTAGAATCGAAGGTCCACCCGGCATTGCCGCCGACGAAGGTGAGCCCGGCCAAGCCGTTCGCGAGCAAATTAATGCCATGGGCGGTCGGCCAGCCACCGGCGACACGCCAGAAATGCCGTGGGTCACCGGGGAGGGGAAGCTGCCAGATGCTCGCTGCCGCAACGAAACTGGAAGGCGTGAAAACGCTCTCACCTTCAAGCGTCCACTGCGCGAGATCGGGCGAGCGTTCGATCCAGTAAGTATTTCCCGGCAGGGTTCCCGCGGAGAGTAGATAGTCGCTAGATGATGGATCCGGGCCGAACAGCGGGCTGGTTCCGCCTTGCCCGAAGTAGGCTCCGGGAGCCATGGGAGCGAGTGGATCAAAACCGAGACGGATCGCGGTGGCGTCGGAGAGTCCGTCGCCGTTGCTGTCCACATGCCCCGGGCCGACCCAGACGAGAACCGGTTGTTGGAAGGATAGCCCGGCGCTGTCGGTGACTTTCACGCGAACACTGTGAATCCCGGCGGATAGCACGGCTGTGGCGATCAGCCGGTCACCTTGGATGCTGAACGAGGCATTGTCCGTATCTCCCACCCCGCTGGCGAATTCGAAACGGGGAAAACCCGCTTGGTGGGGAGTGACGGAACTCCAGTCGTTACCCAGGCGGAACTCGTCAAGGACGGGCGCGGAGGTGGTCACGAAATCGCTGAGGCCGACGCGGTTGAATCCGATGGAGCCAGCGGTCTCGGCGGGCGTGAAGGAAAGATCCGGTGACGACGGCTCTGCGGCAAGCGACGGATCGATCCACACGGAGACGGAGTCATTTCCCGGCAGATGATTGATTTTCACGACATAGAAGTGCGGGTTCGAATCCGGGATCGGGAAGAGCTTGTTGGTGCCGTTCCGCACGCGGACGCCGAAGCCGGTTTCGTTGCCGATTTGCAGCACGCGGTTCGCCTCCACAGCGGTGCCGTTCCAGAACTCGACGCCCCAGAAGTGTTCGTTGCTGCCGGGATCGGCGATGAAGCTAACATAGGTCACCGTGCCATCGGCGCCACGGGCGGAAGTTAGAGCACGGTTGTTGCGGGAAGCGGGCGCGCAAAAGCCGCTGTTTCCCGACGTTTGCAAGGCAATGCCGGAATCATCGGTGTAGGAAAGCGAGCCGGCGGGAATTGTCGAAGACGTGCCGGTGACCTCCCATGCAGCGGAGAAACCGGTGCCACCGGCCTTCCCAGTTAGACTCGTGGCGGCGACGTAGTCGAAGGATTCCTCGACCTCCGGAGCGGAGGATGGCGCGGTGGCCGTGGTCGTTTGGAGATCACCGAGATCCTCATCGTCCATCAGCAAGCGGCCGACGAGCGCACTCGCGACATGATCGGGCGGCATTATGGCATTGGTGAGCAGGATACGCCGCGGGGCGTACTCCACGGGGACGTCGGCGATCTGGATGGAGAAGGTGGAGTCGGTGAAAAGGCCGGATTCGTCGGTGGCACGGACGCGAACCTGATAGGAGCCACGGAGCTCGTGGTCGAACGGGATCGCTGCGGCGAGGGTTTCTCCGTTGATGGAAAAAAAGGTGTTGTCCGCAACGCCGGACGGCAGGGAGAAGGTGATCGTTTCCCCGCTGATGTCGTGGGAGGCGGAAAACGTCCCGATCGAGGAGCCGGAGGGCTGGTTTTCGAGGATGCTGCTTTGGTCAAGTAGCATGTTGAAGGGACCGCCGGGGATCTCATTGAGGGTGTACCAGACCTCGCTGGAGAGAATGGCGGAGCCGTCGTCGGAAACGGGATCACTTTTCAGATAGACCACGTGGCCGGCGTCCAGGTCCGGGATTACGAGCCTAACCTTGGTGCGATCGGCGGAAGCGGTGGCGCTGCTGACCAAGAGTGTTTCCTCGCCGATCTTCGCGCCGCCATAGTCCGCAGTCGGCTGATAGGACCACTGTTTCACGGTGAAGTTCGCGGGATTCTCCAACGCCGCTGCCGGCACCGGCTTGGTGTAGGTGACCTCGAAGCCGGTGGAGGTGGCGCTGACTTTGCCGATCTCGAAGGTCACCGGATCTCCCGACTTCGGCGTGAGCCGTTGGAGGCCGGTGGTAGTGCGGTTCCACGACCAATTCCCGCTGCCGCCGATGCAGCCGACGTAGAGCGTGCCGTTAGGCCCCCAGGCGAGGCGATTCACGCCGCCTTCGAGGCCCTGGGTGAAACGATAGATGCAACCTTGCCACGTGCCGCGCACTTTTTCGAGCGACACGCGGTTGATGCCGCCGAGCGTGATGTCGCCGACGAGCAGGTCGCCAGCGAAGGGACCGTCGGGGATGGACAGCGGCTGCGAGGGTGAGTTGGCGATCTCGTTCTGCGGGAACCAAACGGCGGGCGGGGTCATCGGCTGGTCGGAGAAAAGGCTCGAGCTGCCGCCGTCGTTCGTGATGTTATAGTGACCGTAGAAATGGCCCTGCTGGAGATGGTTGAGGCGCGACGAGGGCAGCCACGCGCCCTGGTTGTCGGTTTGGAAAATCTCTCCTTCCGGACCGAAGCACAGGCCGTTCGGCGTGCGGAGTCCGCCAGCGAGATAGTTGACCTCACCGGTCGCCAGATTGGTGCGGACCAGGGTTCCACGGTTAGGCGGGTTCGGGCCGTTGAGACCGGGGTAGTCGAAATAGATCGAGGTGGAGAGCGTGCTGTAGGCGAAGCCATCCTTCTCGATCAGGCCGAAGTGGAAGTGGTGATAGTTGTCGGAAATCCAGCCACTGCCGATGTCGTCCTTGGTTTCGTAATAGCCGTCGCTGTTGGTATCGCGGAGGCGGGTGACGGCGGTGCGCTGGGTGACGTGGAGTTCGCCGCCGATGAATTTCATCCCGAGTGGTTCCGATAGACCGGCGGCCACCTCAGTGACGGTCACGGCTTGCGGATCTTCGCCCTGCACGTGAGTGAGCGCCCAAACTTTTCCGTCGCCACCGGGCAGTGGATCCGGGGTGCTGTTCTGGTTCGGATTGAAGGTGGTGATGAACAAGCGGCCATCGGGATGCACGGCCATCGCGCCGACCTTCGGATTGAAGGAAGACGGGTGGATTGTCGTCACGCGCCACGACGGGTGGACCGAGTTGAGCGGCTGGCCGCTGCCGGGACGCGAGCCGTCGCCGGGAGTGATGATCTCCTTTTTTCCCGGAGCCACGACACGGGTGACGCCGGCGGTGGTGAGAAACGAGGAGGCGGGCACCGTGACGAAGTCCGCCGCGCCGGGTGGACGCCATTCGAGTTTCAGCACGGGGTTTCCGGTGTTCTGGAAGAAGCGCAGCTTCAGAGGGACCAATCCGCCGGTTAGATTGATTTCGCCGGTGGCGGAAGTTGCCTCGTGTTCGCCGTCGTGATCGATGACGAGGGAGTCGCCGATCCACAACTCCGAACCATCCGCCGATGTCAGGCGGAACTCATGTTGGCCGGAAACCGGAACGAAAAGATCGGCGTGGCATTCCACCACGAACTGCTGGGTGTAGCCCCCGAAGTCACCGCTGCCGGACCAGTCGATGGTGCTGCGTTTCTGGTCCAAGTTGGGCGTCTGTCCGGGAACGAGTGGATAGAGCTGGTCCATCGCTTCCCGGATGTCGTAGAGGCGGAAGGTCAGGCCGGCTTCGTAGTCCGCCAGATTTCCAAGAATCAGGATCGCCGGATCGGAAAACACCGACAAGGGCTGCAGCCCGGCGGAGACAGGCGCGTCGTCGGTGACGCGAACGGTGTAAACTCCGGTATCAGCCTCGGAAACCGAGTTGAGCGAAAGGGTCGCGGAAGTGGCGTTGGAAATCTCCTCCCCGCCCTTGAGCCATTGGTAGGTTAGATTTCCGACGCCGGAGGCCACCACGGTGAAAGTGGCGCTTTCGCCCGCGTTCACGCCGAGCGGCGCGGGCTGCTGAGTGATGTCCGGCGCGGGAAAGGTCATGGTCAGGGTCGCGATGTTGCTGTCCACCGCGGCTGTCGTATTGGTGGCGACCACCCGGTAGAAACCGGTGGACGCATAGGGGGCGGCGTTGATCGAAAGCACTGGCTGCGTGGCGCCGGAGACCGGGGACCAATCAGTTCCGTTAGCGGAAAAATGCCATTGGAAGGTTGGGGCCGGATTCGAGATGGCGTCCGCGGTGAAGATGACGGTGTCGCCGACGTGACCGGCCTGACTGGCGGGCTGCTGGAGAAAGAACGGCTGGGCCGGCAGCACGGAGACGCTGTCGAATGTCGTGCCCCAGCGGATTTCGTCCCAGGCGGAGGAGTTGCTGGCGTAGTCGGACAAGGCGAGGCGGTCGAACTGTGTGTTGAAACCGCTGCGGGTCACTCCACCGGATGGCTCGCCGCCGCCGAGGACGGGGTCGATCCAGACGGTGACGGAGTCGCCGTTGTTAGATGCGCTGAGGGTGAATTTTGCCACGAAAAGATGCACGTTGGCATCCGGAGCGAGGTCGAGATTTCCGACGAAGGTCGCGCTGTTCTCCGCGCGGAAGGCGTAGTTGGCGGTGGCAAAGTCGCTGCCAGTGCCAGCGATTCCAGCGTCGAAGTTGCGGTTTGCGTTGGCGGTGGTGCCGTTGTATAGCGCGAGTGTCTGATAGGTATTGGGGGCGGCCGCCGCATTCTCGTTACCGGTGCGGAACAACCAGCTCAGGTAACGTGTGCCGGTGGTCGTGTCATCGATTTTCAGGGAATCATCTAACAACCGAAAGACCCGGCCACTGTTGGCAGCGCCGATCCCGCCGGTGTCGGCACCTTTTGAAACCCCGCCACCGCTTGATCCCGCGTAAAGCGGATTGGCATAAACCAGTGAACCGGAGACCACCGCAGGCTCGGCATCGCCGAAGTCGATGTCCGTCCACGCGCCGGAGTAGCCGGAGATCGCGGGATTTCCCGCCGACTGGATCTCCGTGCCGGTGGTGTAGGCGGCGAAGGGATCATGGCTGAGATACTGCGCGCAGGCCGGCAGGATCAGGAGTGCTGATAGAATCGAGAAACGGATCACGGTCGTCGGAATGAAGGAAAAATGAAAAGCCGGAGCAGGCGTCCCCGCTCCGGCCGGAGTTCCGCCAGCACATGCCCTCCATCTGCGAAACCCATTACGCGTAGGAGGGCACCTGCCGGGGTGGAATAAGGGGTTCAAGGAGTTTTGACGGCTTCCAGCACCAGGAAGAGCTTCGTGGGCGCGGTTCCGGTGAAGGTGGCGGTGACGGTCGTCGTTCCCGCCGCTGGGGTATTGAGTGCCGGAGAGATCGTGACGGTGGTGTCGCCGCTGGCCGCGCCGCTGGCATGGAAGGTCGCGAGATCGGTGGACCAGTGGTAGGCGGCGCTCACGTCGCTGGCGGCGCTACCGCTCTGCGGGTGTTGGAAGGTCACGGTGGTTCCACTCGCGGCGACCTGGGTGATGCCTGTGTTAGAAACCGCTGGATTGGTGCCGAAAAGGTTTTCCAAACCGTTCTTGATGCCGTCGCCATCCGCGTCGTCGGTGAAGGCGGTGAGGCTTCCCACTCCGGGATACGTTCCGATCCACGCGGCATAGTCGTTGGCGGGATTGGGATTGGGATTGAGAGTCACGCTGTCGAAGTTGGAACCCCAGCGGATTTCATCCCACGAGGCGGAGTTCCCGTCATAGTCGGAGAGTGCGAGACGGTCCCAGTTGAAGTTCACGTTGGGGATCGTGGTGCCGCCGGCGGGTTCACCCGCGCCGAGCGTCGGATCCACCCAGACTGTCACGCTGTCGCTGTTCTCTTCGGCGCTCAGATCGAACTTCACGACCAGCAGGTGGACATTGGTATCCGCCGCGACGCCGGTGCTGTTGTAGATCGCTTCGGCGCCGAAGTTATACTCGCTGCCGGTCATTCCACCGTTGGTGGTCAGACCGATGTCAAAGCTGCGGGTGCTATCCGTGTCCGCGCCGTTCTTGAGCTCCAGCATCTGATAGAGCGTCACTCCGGCTTCCTGACCGCTCTGGAAGAGCAGGCTCAGGTAGCGTGTGCCAGTGGTGTTGTCGCCGGCCACGAGTGGCGCGTCCAACAGACGATAGGTCCGGCCGCTTTCCGCTAAGGGAAAATCTCCGCCGAGCGTGTTCGCGGCCACTCTCACCTTGTCTCCGGAAGAACCAAGGTAATTGGGATCCGGGTAGCTCAGGGATCCGGCGGCGACGGCGGGCTCGGCATCGCCGAAATTGATATCCGTCCATGCGTCGGTGAATCCGCTGATGCTGGGGTTCTGCCCCGGCAACTCGCCGAGAATGTATCCGGCGTCGGTGTCGAAGGGATCGTGGCTGACCAGTCCGGACCACGGGGCGAAGACGGTGAGTATCGCGGCATTTGAACTGGTGGTGGTGACGTTTTCCGTATCGGCAAATCCCGCATCATCGGTGATTTCCACGTAGTATTCGGCAGAGGTTTGGACGTTGGTCAGGGACAGCGTTTCCGAGGTTTCGCCGTCGAGGAGGGCGTTATCCTTGAACCACTGATAGGTGACGTTCCCGAGGCCACTGGCCTCCACAGACAAGGTGATATCCGAACCCGCTTCCACGGCAGCGGACGCCGGTTGGGTGATGATCGTGGGGGGCGGATAAACAAGTGACACCTGTGCCACATCACTGGTGACGGGCGGAGGATTGCCGTTATTGGCGATCACGCGGTAGAAGCCATTGTCAGAAAAGGCCGCAGGCGAGAACTCCAGCGTCGCGTCGGTGGCACCATCGATTGCGGCCCATCCAGTCTCTCCATCCGCCGATTTCTCCCATTGGAAAACAGGAGCGGGATCGGCGGATGCGTTGGCTGTCAGCGTCACCGTGTCATTCACATTGCCGGTGTAATCCACAGGCTGGAGCTCGAAGGTCAGCGTGGCCGGCAAGACGCTGTCCGTCGTGACATTGGCGAAGGTGTTTCCCCAGCGGACGTCATCCCATGCGCAGGAGTTGCCATCATAATCGGAAAACACGAGTCTGTCCCAAGTGAAGGTCCTGCCCGTGACGATGGTGCCGCCCGTCGGTTCGTCTGCTCCCAGCACGGGATCCACCCACACGGTGACTGAGTCCGAGGCGGCTGTCTCGCTGAGTTCGAACTTCACCACGAGCAGGTGGACGTTAGTGTCCGCCGCGATGCCGGTGCTGGTGTAGGTGTTGTCGGTGCCGAAGTTGTATGCGGTCCCGGTCTGGCCGCCGTTGGTGGTCAGGCCGATGTCGAAGTTACGGCTGCCATCCGCAGTATTGCCTTGGTAGAGACCCAGTGTCTGATAGGTCGTCGCGCCGGTTTCCTGGCCGCTTTGGAACAGGAAGCTCATGTAGAGCGCGCCTGCGGTAGTGTCGGTGACGGTCAGCGAACTGTCCAAGAGGCGGAAGACCCGTCCACTGTTGGCGGTCACAATTTCGCCGCCTGTGATGTTGTTCGCGACGGCGACCTTGTTGCCACTTCCCGCTGCGTAATTTTCACCGCCGTAGACCAAGGATCCCGCAGTGACGGCGGGTTCTGCATCGCCAAAATCGACATCCAGCCAGGTGCCGGTGTAGCCGGTGACTGCGGGGTTGGTGACGAAGGGCAGTTCGCCAAGACCATAGCCCGAGAACGAGTCCTGGCTGAGGAGTTGGGCGTTGGCCGCGGATGGCAGCAGGAGCGCCGCGGTGAGGTATTTGAATAAGCTGGTTTTCATGGATTGATTGGTTTTGGGGACTTTTGGGGAGTCGGGAATTTTGGGTAAACTTGTGTGATGCGAATGCATCTGGAGGTTTTTGAGCCTCCACAATTACGGATGAAAATACGGCCGCCGTGGAAAAAAACCAAAATTCCACGACGGCCGTTTGAGAGTCTCAATGGACCGAGAAGCTTCAGAATCTGCGGCGGCGAAGGAGCGCCAGCATGCCGAGACCACCCAGAAGCGCTGCCGATGGCTCGGGGATGGTGACCGCGTTGAAGGTGGTGCCCCAGCGGACTTCATCCCAGCTGGCGGAGTTGCCTTCGTAGTCGGAGAATGCGAGGCGGTCCCAGGTCAGATTCTGGCCGCTAACCGTCGTTCCACCGGCTGCGTCTCCGAATCCCAGCGTGGGATCCAGCCAGACGGTGACGCTGTCGCTCGCAGCAGTGGCGCTGAGGTCGAATTTCACCACAAACAGATGAACGGTGGTGTTTGCCGCCACTCCCGTACTGGTGTAGGCGTTATCCACTCCGAAATTGTAGTTCGTGCCGGTTTGTCCACCGTTGGTGGTGAGGCCGGCGTCGAAATTGCGGCTGGCATCCGCAGTATTGCCTTGGAAGAGGCTTAGTGTTTGATAGGTTGTCGGGCCGGTTTCCTGTCCGCTCTGGAAGAGAAAACTCATGTAGAGCGCGCCTGCGGTGGTGTCGGTGACGGTCAGCGAACTGTCCAGGAGGCGGAAGACCCGTCCGCTGTTGGCCGTGTTGATTTCGCTCCCGGTGGTGTTGTTGGCGACAGTCACCTTGTCGCCCGCGGAGCCCGCATACAGCGCACCGCCGTAAGTCAGCGACCCGGTCGTGACCGCTGGCTCGGCATCGCCAAAGTCAATGTCGGTCCAGTTTCCCGTATAGCCGGCAACCGAAGGTGAAGTGGTGGATGGGAGTTCCCCGGTGGTGTAGCCGGAGAACGACTCGTGGCTGATCAAGGCCGCTTGGGCGAGTGAGGGGGTGAGCACACCGAGCAGCGGAAAGGCTGCCAGTTGGAGGGTTTTGCGGAATTTCATTTTGGGTATGTGTATGGTTCGTAACAATGAGCCGAACGGAAATGAGAACCCGTTCATCAGGACAAACGTGTTCCGCCACCCAAACCCGAAGCGGGTTGTGAAAATATTTTCACTTTTTTTTCAGGGATGCGGTGTTTGTCTGCAAGGCAGCCTGCCGCAAGTGCTCACATCCCGATCAGCGCCTCTGCTTCCCGGCGGAGAATGCGGGTGTTCACCCAGTCGTGCCAGAAAATGCCAGAGTCCAGCTGAGTGTTAAGCTGCCCGGTGAAACGGTCTCCCATGATTTGGCTGGCGCTATCGAATTCCGCACGGGCGTCTTCGGTTTTACCCAGACGGAAGCATGCCATGGCGCGCAGCAATCGTGCGGAAGCGTCCCTTGCGGGGTTCTTGTTTGTGGGATCGATGCTGCGAGCGGCCCACTCGGACGCGGCGGCGAATTCGTTCCGGCGGTAAGCCATCAGGGCAACGGAGAACATGCGCCATGCCACCAGTTGGGGCGAGCCCTGCAAGTTGGATTCCGCCACTTTCCCGCAGGAACCAAGTGCTGCCAGCATTTCGGCCTCAGCGGGAAGAAGCAGGCAGGTTTTGAGCAATTGCTCGGCCACCACCGGATTGGTGGTTTTTTGGAAGCGCTTGATGGCGATCTTTCGCAGGCGCTCGTAGCCCGCGATGTCCCCCGCCTCGCACAGGGATGCGGCGGCGGGCAGCAGGTCGCGGGAGACTTCGTCCGTGTCTGACACATCCACGGCGGTGATCGCATAGACGAGCGCCGAATATCGTTCCGCTGCTTGGTCCCAGCGGCCGGCGACGACATGCCACTCGCCCAGCTTGCGGAAGGTGGCGGCGCTTTCCAACGACGGCTGGGCTGCGTTGACCGGGATTTCGGCGAGGAGTTGGTCGGCGGCCTCGATGTTGTTGTATTTCAACTGGACCGCCGCCTGGGCGATTTTTCCGCGGGACTCCGCCGCCTCGCGCATTCCCGCTTCGCGGAGGCGTCCGAGTTCCGCAATTTCGCGCAGCTGCACCTGTTCTTGGCGGGCGTGTTTTTCACGGACAAACATCCAGGTGGAGATGCCGAAGCCGGCGATCAGCGTCGCGACCACGATGCTACCCGCCACGAAGACCTCGCGGTTCCGACGCACCAGCCGCCGCAGGCGATACCTGCGGCTTGACGGGCGCGCCAGGACCGGTTCGTTGTGCAAATGGCGGGCCACATCCGCAGCGAACGCATCGGCCGAACCGTATCGCATCTGACGGTCTTTCGCCATGGCCATCATGACAATCCGATCAAGATCCCCGCGGAGCAGGGCCGGGAGTTTCTGCGGCTCGCAGGAACGGAGGGCGGCGGTTTCACGCAATTCCGCGGCATCCAATGCCGCCACCAGCGCGGAAGGATCGCGAGGCTCCACTTCGCGAAGAATGCGGCGGATTTCCCCCACATCGGAGTTCTGGAGTTTCTTGGGATCGAACGGCGGCCGACCTGTTATCAGTTCGTAAAGCAGGGCACCGAGCGCGTAAATATCGCAGCGGGTATCGACGTCCATGCCATTTCCGTCCGCCTGTTCCGGACTCATGTAGGCGGGAGTGCCGACGAATTGCCCGACCTCGGTGAATGTGATGCTTTCGCCGGGATGCCCGGTGGCGGCCTTCGCAATGCCGAAATCAATGACCTTGGGCACCGCCACACCATCGCAATCCATGACGATGATGTTGGATGGCTTGATGTCGCGGTGGATCACCCCTTTTTGGTGGGCGTGCTGGATGGCCAGGCAGACCCGGTTGAACAACTCCAGGCGTTGCCTGATTCCGAGCCGCTTGCCATCGCAGAAATCCGTGATTTTCTCGCCCTCCACCCACTGCATCACGAAAAACGGTCGCCCGGAGGAGGTGGCCCCGGCGTCATAGACACGGGCGATGTTAGGATGCTCCATCATCGCAAGCGCCTGCCGCTCCATCTCGAAGCGGGCGATCACGTTTTCCGTGTCCATCCCCAAGCGGAGGATTTTCAGCGCCACGTGCCTGCGCACCGGCACCATCTGCTCGGCGAGATACACCACCGCACATCCGCCCTCACCGAGCTTTTCCAACAACCGATAGCGCCCAACCTGGGTATCCATCTGCTCCGCGGCGCCCGCGGATTGCATCGGAGCGGCGGCGAGGGCTTCGTTCCTTGCCGCTTCGAAGAATTGATCCGCCGAGTCGCGCAGGCACAGAAGTCGTTCGATGCGCTGCCGGAGTTCTGGGATTCCCTGGCAGGTTTGGTCGAGAAACGCCTCGCGTTCACTGGAGTCGGCAATCGCGGATGCTCCTTCGAACAGGGTTCTCTCAATGGTTTTGGACGCGCTCACGATACGACAGATGAAGGGTCACCCTGCATTTTCCTGGATCAGGTGAAACAGGGACGTCTTGGCGAAAGCCCATTTGCTTTCGATGGTGCGCACGCTCACGCCGTCCGCCCGGGCGATTTCCTTGTTGGTCAGTCCTCCGAAAAATTTCAGCATGACGATCCGAGCGCTCTCGGGATCCTCCTGTTCCAGCCGGTCCAGCGCTTCATTGACCTGCAGAATGGACTCGTCCTTCACGCCCGCCTCGATTTCAACGTCATCCAATTCAACCCGTTCCTTCCCGCAGTCCCGTTTGAGGCAGGCCTTTTTTCTAGCGCGATCCACCAGAATACAACGCATCGCCAAAGCCGCGGCCCGGAAAAAGTGGGCGCGGTCGTTCCAGGTGCTGTCCTTGTTACCCACCAGCCGCAACCAAGCTTCATGCACCAATGCGGTCGGCTGCAACGTCTGCCCCGGGGCACCGGCCATTCGCGCGGTCGCCAGCCCTCTCAACTCCGCGTAAACCAATGGCAGCAAGTCTTCGGACGGCAGTTTCCCGCCGGCACCCGCCGCTTGTAGAATTCTTGTGATCTCCCCTTCCATGGCTGAAGCAGAGTCTAGTCCGTCAATCCAGGAATGAAACCAAATTCCAGCTCCGCCTTCGGCTTGGCCAAGTGGCTTGGATCAAGGTTACTGCGGCAGCGACAGCCAGCCTGGTGCTCATGAGTCCACTCCTTTCCGGGTTGACTCGTTGCGAGGTCCGCTGCTCAATCATTGCCACGCATCTAACACGTTCCTGCCATGCCCTCGAAGATTCATTGCCTCCTCGCCCTCCTCGCCCTCCTGTTCCTCGCTTTCGCCCTGCCAGCCCCTGCCGATCCGGCGGCTCCGGCGAAACATCAATTCGCGATCGGCGAGGATCAGTTCACCATCGACGGCAACAAGCTGGTGATCCGCTGCGGAGAATTGCACTTCGCCCGCATCCCGCCGGAGTATTGGCGGCACCGGCTGAAGATGGCCAAGGCGATGGGCCTCAACACGGTCTGCGCTTACTTTTTCTGGAATTTCCACGAGTGGGAGGAAGGCAAGTTCGATTGGACCGGCTGGCGCGACGCGGCGGAGTTTTGCAGGATCGCCCAAGAGGAAGGGCTTTGGGTCATTGTTAGACCCGGACCTTACGCCTGCGCCGAGTGGGAAATGGGCGGCCTGCCGTGGTGGCTGGTGAAGCACGACAACATCGGCCTGCGCTCGAAGGATCCGAAATTTCTGGTCCCCGCGACCCGCTACCTCAAGGAGGTCGCGCGTGTGCTCGCACCGCTGCAGGTGACCCATGGCGGTCCGATCCTGATGGTGCAGGTGGAGAACGAATATGGTTCGTTCGGCAATGACGCCGAATACATGGGCCTGCTTCGCCAAGCGCTGATAGACGGCGGGATCAACGTGCCCTTGTTCGCTTGCAATCCGACTGGCGCGATCGGTGCCGGATTCCGGGACGACTTGTTCCAAGTGGTGAATTTCAGTCCGGGTGCCTCCGAGAAAGCGTTCGAAACGCTGCGGAAATTCCAGAAAACCGGCCCGCTCATGAATGGCGAATTCTATCCCGCGTGGTTCGACATGTGGGGCCGTGCCCA
Organism: Akkermansiaceae bacterium; assembly: GCA_040880785.1. Lineage (GTDB taxonomy): Bacteria > Verrucomicrobiota > Verrucomicrobiia > Verrucomicrobiales > Akkermansiaceae > Luteolibacter. The sequence continues at coordinate 35,174 of JBBEEL010000077.1, forward strand.
CCGCGTCAGCGACGTGAACAACTTCATCGGCGACCTCGAAGCGATGTTGAAAAAGGATCGTTCGTTCAGCATCTACATGGCCCACGGCGGCACCTCGTTCGGGCTGTGGGCGGGCGCTGATAGACCGTTTTCGCCGGACACCAGCAGCTATGACTACGACGCGCCCATCAGCGAGGCGGGCTGGGCGGCACCGGGCAAATTCGAGCGCGTGCGGGCACTGTTTGCCAAACACCTGCTGCCGGGCGAAACCCTGCCGGATGTGCCGGCTCCAAATCCGGTCATCGAAATCCCGCCATTCAACGTGAAGGAAATGGCACCGGTTAGAAAAAACCTGCCTGCATCCATCAAGGACGAACAACCGAAGACCATGGAGTTCTACGGGCAAAGCCGTGGGAACACTCTCTACCGGACAACCCTGCCGGCGGGGCCGGAAGGCACGCTGGCAGCGGCGGAGATCCACGATTTCGCCTGGGTGTTTGCGGATGGCAAACAGATCGGAGTCATGGACCGCCGGGCCAAACGCTATTCAGTAAAAATCCCGGCGCGCGAAAAACCTACGCAGGTGGACATTCTGATCGAAGCGATGGGCCGGGTCAATTTTGGCAAGGAAATCTTCGACCGCAAGGGCCTGCATGGTCCCGTGCGATTCAATGGTAGCGAAGTCTCCGACTGGGAGATTTTCCCGCTGCCGCTGGACGAGGCGCAACTCGCCTCCCTGAAATACGAGCCAATGGCGGCTAACAGTGGCCCGGCATTCTGGAGAGGAACATTCAGTCTAGCAAAAACCGGCGACACCTTTCTTGATGTTAGAAACTGGGGCAAAGGCGTGGCGTGGATCAACGGCCACTGCCTCGGCCGCTTCTGGAACATCGGGCCGACCCAAACGATGTATGTCCCCGGCCCGTGGCTCAAGGTCGGCGAGAACGAGGTGGTCATGCTCGACCTGGTCGGCCCGGAGAAACCCGGCCTCGCGGGATTGAGCAAGCAGATCCTCGACCAGCTCCGACTCGACCTCGACTTCGCCCGGAAAGTCCGGGCGAGCGGGACTTTCGACTCGAAATCCCTCGCCCCGGTCGCGAAGGGCAGCTTCAAGCCGGACGCCGAGTGGCAGGAAGTGAAATTCGACCGCCCGCAGAAAGGCCGCTACTTCTGCCTCGAAGCGCTGAACGCCGATAAAGATCAATACGCCGCCATTTCCGAACTCGACGCGTTCGATGCCAAGGGCGAGGTGATGTCCAAAAACAAGTGGAGCGTCTTCTGGGTCAGCAGCGAGGAAACCAGCGCCGAACCCGGCGAAGCGGAGAACATGCTCGATGGCCAGACCTCATCGATCTGGCACAGCGCCTACAAGAATTCCCAACCCGGCTTCCCGCACCGCGTGGTGATGGACCTGGGCGAAACTACCGAGCTAACAGGCATCCGCTACCTCGCCCGCGCCGGTTCTGGCACGCCCGGACGGATCAAGGATTTCCGCATCTTTGTCAGCGACCAGCCGTTCGGGCTGGTGCCGGCCAAGCCGTGATTCCGGGCTGCCGCGAGCTTCTTGACATCACGCATCTCGGGCACTATTTTCGTGCTACATGAAAAACGTGACGATTGCCTTGGATGAGGATGTTGTCCGGTGGGCGAAAGTCTGGGCGGCGAGCCACGACACCAGCGTCTCCCGGATGCTCGGGGAGGAATTGCGCAGGAAGATGCTTGCGGAGCAGCACTACGCGCGCGCGCAAAAGCGATTTCTGGCCAAAACCCCGAAGCTGCTGAAGCCCGCAGGCACCTCCTACCCCGGCCGGGACAGTCTGTATGAGCGATAATATTTTCGTGGACACCAACATCCTGCTCTACTCGCGGGATGCCTCGGAGCCGGAAAAACAGGTGATTGCCACCGCAAGGCTCGCAGAGCTTTGGGAAACACGCGCCGGGCGGATCTCCGTGCAGGTGCTCAACGAGTATTTCGTCAATGTGACCCGCAAGCTCGATCCCGGGCTTTCACCGGAAGAGGCATGGGATGACGTCGAAGCACTCTCAGCATGGAATCCGCTCCCCATCGACATGGCGATCCTCACCCGTTCCTACGCAATCCAACGCCGTTACCAGCTCTCATGGTGGGACTCGATGATCGTTGCCGCAGCGGAGGCCGCCGGTTGTTCCCGCATTCTCAGCGAAGATCTTTCGCACGGCACAAACTACTTCGGCATCTCCGTGGAAAATCCCTTCGCGGATGTTTCCGAGTGAAGGCGAAACGGACGAAGCCATGCGCCTCCCGCTCAGTCCCGCGCCCTCCTGCTCTGAAACATCAGAGCTTGCCCCGCAGTAACGACTTCATGTTGAAAAAATCCAAACTCCTCTCGTCTGCGTCGATCATCACCGGCCTCGGTCTTCTCTCGCTCACCTTGGGCTTGGCCACGGCTGATCCCGCGGAAGCGGAAAAAAGCGGAGAGAAGCCACTCAAAGTCCTCATCGTCACCGGCGGATGCTGCCACGATTACGAATTCCAATCCGCCGCGATGATCGAAGGCATCGGCAAACGCACGGGCGCGGAATTCACCCTCGTCAACGAAGGCGGCAAGGGCACCGACGCGCAAATCGCTTTGTATGATTCTCCGGATTGGGCGAAACCCTACGACGTAGTGATCCACAACGAATGCTTCGCGGACACCAAGGACGCCACATACATCCGCAAGATCACGGATGCCCACAAGGCCGGCGCACCCGCCGTCGTCGTCCATTGCGCGATGCACACCTACCGCGACGTGCCGATCGATGATTGGCGCCAGTTCCTCGGCGTCACGAGCCGCCAGCACGAGCACCAGAGCGAGTATCCGGTGAAAGTCGAGGTGGCCGACCACCCGGTGATGAAAAATTTCCCCGAGGCCTGGGTGACGCCCAAGGACGAACTCTACATCGTCACCAAAACCTGGGACAAGACCACGGTGCTCGCGACTTCCAAGAGCGAGAAAAATCAGGCCGTGCAACCGGTGATGTGGGTGAATGATTTCCACGGCACCCGCGTGGTCGGCACCACCTACGGTCATACCAACGAGACCTTCAGTGATCCGGTGTTCCTGGAATTCCTCTCTCGCGGCGTCGTCTGGGCGGCCGGGCGCGAGTGGAAGGATTGAGAAATCCGCGCCATCCCGCGAAACAAAGAGGTCGCGGCGGGGGGCACGCTCGGCATTTCCCCATCATGGGCGGCACCTCGCTGGTGTGCTTCATCGCCGGATGGTTGCTGAAAATGAAGCAACCCATCCTGCGGAAGCTTCTTGGAAATGTGAAACTAGAGGCATTGCGCTCGCCCGGAAGCCTTTCATCCTCCCGAGGAACTTGGATTTTTTAACCGCCAAGACGCCAAGGTCGCCAAGGTGGATTGGATGCCGGGATCACGGCACTTTCCTTGGCGTTCTTGGCGTTCTTGGCGTCTTGGCGGTGATTTTTTGGAGTTACTTGCCTTTCGACACCCGTCCACCGGGTTCTGGTGCTAGAAAGAGAAATGAACGCAGATAGACATTGATTTTAAGACGCTTCTGAAGAATTTCCGCTTCACCGTGAGGGTGAAACTGACAATCGATTCAACCCTTTGAGTATCTGCGTTAATTTGACTCATTTCCAGAAACAAAGAGAGTAACTTTTATTGAAAAAGGTCGGCGTCCCGCGCTTTCACCATAAATGTCTCACGTGAGACATTTATGGTGAAAGCGAGTGGGATGAAATACAGGGTATTCATTTCAAGTTACTCGGGAGCACCGACCCGCCGTGTGGGATAGAGTTGGCAGTAACTTTCGCTTTTTCATTGGCGTCGACGGTCGCAGACCGCCGCTACAAGCGTTCTCATTCGCGCCCGTAACTGACAAGTTATTCAGAAGGTTCATTCACTTTGCACCCGGAGTCGCGTGAAGATCTGGGGTGAGGTTTCGAGCATGGGCGAAATCAAATAAACGCCTACCTGTTCGATGCCAGCGCCGAGGTTCTCGCGGCGGTTGCTCCATTGCACATGAGTGGGGCCGGAAAACCAGTCGTTGAGATCTTGGGAAACTTCGATGATGTATCGAATTCCATTTGCCTGATAGGTGGTGCCGATGTTCCCGCTGCCACCGGCGCGTTGTTGATAGATCAACTCATGGGGCGATGGACCCGCGGCTGGAATGAGAACCTGCTTTGAAAAATCGCTGCCGGAAGTGGGATTAGTGCCTTGGGCGAATTCGAGGAAATCCGATTGGCCATCGCGATCCGAATCCACGGTGCTTTGGTGGGTGGTGGCGAAGGATTGCATTTCCCACGCATCCGGCAAGCGGTCGCCATCGAGATCCGGGGTGCTGGTTTGGCCGGCGGTGATCCAAGTGGCATCGGGTTTCTGGTTGTCGAAAGTCGCGCGCACCCAGTTCGCCGAGCGGGCGACGGGCGAGAGCCGCACCTCATCGATGGACCCGCTGAAATAGTCAGGTGACTGATTCTCACTGCGGCCGATAAAGGCGCGATTGCTTTGGTTGCTGGGAAGGGTGCCGCTGAAGGGCGCGGAGTTTTTTAAAACCGCATCGACATAGATCCGGGCGGTGGTGCCATCCCAGGTGGCGCAGATGTGGTGAAATTGGCCGTCATTAACGGCATCTGGCGAAACCAAATTGACGTTGGTGGGTCCGTTGAAGGGGATAAACTCGGGTCTCCCGGCATTCAGTCGGAACTGCCAGACGCGGTTGGACACAACGCCGGTTTGATCCTTGGTGAAGATCGATTGCATGCCGCTGCCGCTGGTGGTTTTGACCCATGCCTCCACGGAAATAAGCGAGGGATTGAGGGCGGGTGAATTCGTGACTGCGACGGCCGAACTGCTGCCATTGAAATCCGTACCGCCGGGAAAGGCGCTTTGCGCTGAGGTGCTAAGCCCGGTGGCCGTGGCGCTGGATCCGGCAGGTGATGAGTCCTGCGCAAAACCCAAGGTTTGATCCAGATGCCACACGCCATTGAACGCGGACCACGTCGCTGCTGGTGCTGGCGGCGAAACTCCCGCCCGCCCCCACCACACGCGGAGACGGGTGCCGGGTGCGAGTTGTGGGAGTTTCACCCAGATGAAGGAAGTGCCGGCTGGGTCCCAGCGCTCGACTTCGTGGGAAAAAACCTGTTCGCCATCGACCGTGGAAAAACGCAGGTCGCCATGCGGAGGTGATAGCATTTGATGATGGCTGAATCCTGGCAGCGTGGCGGCTGACAGTCGAATCAGGATCGGAAAGTTGGCTAAGGTTTCCGTGGCCGTGTAGCCGCTCGTATCGAGGAATGCGCTGTGTGCCCAGTGCGAGAGATCTTCCTTGGGAGAGAGCGTGCCGCTGGTCGCCGACCACGAAGCGCCATGCACGGTGGCGATGTGGAAGCGATAGGATAAGGAAGTTATGTTAGATAATCCATGGATTTCGAGTTGATGGCTTCCCGGAGCCTTGGGGCCGAGGTCGATGACTTGCTGCCATGCACTGGGATTTGTCGCGCCATCGGTATTTCCCAAATAGAGCATCAGGTTTCCCGAACTGAGATTGGAATCCTTGAGGTTGAGTGTTACCGGAAACTGCGTGCGCCCGCCGTAGGAACGGGCGGCGGTTCCGTGGGTGACGCTGGGAAGCAGGCTGTCCGTGGTGAAGGACCAGACACGGCCTTTTGTAACTGTATTGGATGCATCCAGGGAATCGATACGCCAGAAGTAAGGAGTGCCAGGCATCAAGGTGCCGGCAGGGCGGGTGGTCGTGAGTTGGCGTCCGAGATACTCGGATGATGCCGGGGTGGCAGCCGCGACGGCGGCTTCGTTGGTGCCGAAGTAAACATCCTGTTGCACTGCCTCCTGGCCTGCAGTCCATGAGAGTGTGGGCGAGAGATTTACATCGTTTGCCGCATGTTGCGGTGTGGGCAGAACGGCGGCGCGTGAGACATGATAGTCAAGAATGTGGAGGGGCGTGGGCCCGGTGCCGCTGATGTTGGTTTCTTGCGCATAGATGGAAAAGATGCGGTCGGCCTCCCAGCGGGCGGTGTCGGTGATGATGTTGACCGTGTTTGCCCTGCCTGTGGGCAGTGCGCCGGAGAGGTTGAGCGTTTGCCAATCGTTCCAACTGCTTGCCGGATTTGCCTCGGGATCCGCCGCAGGATTTGCAGCGGCGATGCGGATGTTGGTGGCATCGCCATAGGCAAGAAACAAGCGGCCATCGTCATCGGCAGAGAGTTTGGCACGGGTGCCATTTAGTGTGGTTTCATTTTTCCGCCATGTGCCGTTTGTGCCGCGCCAATAGTGGATGAAGCGGGCACCGGAGCTGAGCGAGGTGGTGAAATCCTGATCGGGTCTGGCATCCGGCAGATGCCAGGCGACGACATGGACGCGGCCTTGTTTGTCCACGGTCATGGCGCTGTTGTTGATGTAGTTGCGTCTTTGTGGAATCGTCCAGCCGATGATGCCCGGCGAAATCACGGAAATATAGGTGCTGCCCGAGGTGGCGATGGTGGCACCGAGTTGGTTTTTCCATGTGCGGCCGACATCGTCGCTGTAGGCATAGAGCAAGTCGTGGTTGCTGCTGGCGTTCGGAGTTTCCCGCCAACACCAAGTGGCGTGAAGGCGGCCGTTGGCATCGAAGAGCGTGTTGTCGAAATAGCCGTTGCGATCCGTCCCGGAGGCGAAGGTGCCGGTGTAGGAACCGATGCGCGAGGTGTATTGGCCGACAAGCGACCAAATGCCCGTGGCTCCATCGTATTCGTAAAGCATCTCATCCCCGCCGCCGGATCCGCCGAAGCGGTAGGTGAAAAGAAGTTTCCCGGAAGGTGTGGGAATGAAGCGCGGGTAGGTGACCAGGGTCATCACCGAGCTTCCTGTGAGACGATCGACCACCGGGCCGAAGAGAGCGGGTGTCCATTGGACGGATGTCGGATTTTCCGCAGCGCCGGGCACCGAGACCCGGTAGTTCAAATCGTTTCCGTGGTGGTCGAAGGATAAGTGAATGCTGCCATCCCCCGGACAGATGCCGAGCACGACGTCATTATGGGAATTCACGGTGTCGAAGGTGTAATCATTGAGCACCAGGGTCTCCCAGGTGCCGTGGGGAAGCGGGCGGCGGGCCACGGCGACCTTGCCGGTGCTGTTGGAAAGGTTTCCCTGATAGTAGGTGGCGTATTGCCAGCCTTTGTAAGTGGTCACGCCGTCCTGCTGGAAGGTCACGCCGTGGACGGTGGCCACGGAGAAAGTGACGGAGGGAAAATTGTGTGCAAGAGGATCCACGATGGAGTCATGGACGAGCGTGCCGTCACCCGCACGCAGACCGGTGCCTAAAAAAGCCAGAGCAAGGATGGCGGTGATGATTGGGCGGTGCGGCATGGCGGGCATTTCGATGAGCAAGGGTTCCTGCAACCAGGGGTGGTGGGAGAGGGTCGATGTTGCAGGTCAATATTACCCATTTTTCAAAACTGAAAAGACTTTAGATTTTAGAGTTTAACTTGGAAAAAATTCTCCTTGAATTGATGGGGATTGCGCGGTTCTTAAAGGTGTATCGTTTATATGTAATGAAAGTTCTGCTCCGAATCCTGAAAACATCCGTCTTGCTGGCCACCGCCGCTGCCGCAGTGGAATTCCGCACCTGGACATCCTCGGATGGGCGGCAGTTGCAGGCGGAATTCGTCAAGGCGGACCCTTCTGGAGTCACCGTGCGCAAGGCGAACGGCGAACAAATGACGATCACGCCGAACAAACTTTCCGATGAAGATCTGCTCTTCGCCACCAGGAAGGCGAAGGAAGCGGAAGCAGCCGCCGCCGCCGCGAAGCTGGAAGAGGAAAAATCCGTATCCCAGAAGAAACTCCTGGAAGGTCCGATCACCTACAAGCTTTCTGGAGGGTCCGAAACATGGCCGGAAGACCGGAAAAAACGCATTGTCGAGGCGATGGATGCCGCAGTTGCATTCCTCAACAAACATGGCGATTTCAAAAAACACGTGACCGCCAACAATAGTCCGGGCACGCCCACCGCGGATGCGAATTATGACGGCTGGATCAATTGGGGTGGGTCCATCAGCCGCCGGGTCGCCCTTCACGAAATCAGCCACACCCTTGGCGTCGGCACCCATCCGGAGTGGGGCAATCACGTCAAGGACGGTAAATGGACCGGCACCCACGCTACCAAACAACTTCGCGAATTCGACGGTCCGGACGCCGTGCTCCGCGCCGATCGCATGCACTTCTGGCCCTATGGCCTGAACTTCGACAACGAGTCCGACCCGAAAAGTGACCTGCGTTTCGTCAAGATGGTCGAAGCCTTGCGCAAAGACATGGGGATCCGCTGAGATTCAGTCAGGGAACGAACTCGATCCGGTAGAACGCCCTTCCGAAATTCGCAGAGTCGGTGTAGCTGGAGGTGGTCCCCGCGCCGCCAGTGACGGTGCCGAGTGTCGGCCAGTTTCCGCTTTCCAAGGTCAGGCTGCGTTTGACGGTGAAGACGACACCCGGTGCGCTGGGCCAGGTGAGCGTGTGGCCGGAGATGGTGGCACGGAAGGCGCTGCCGCCGCTGGACGGGTTGAGGTTAAGCCGGAATTCGACCCGGTTCGTGCTGCCGTCGCCGTCCTTGTCGCCGGCGGGGGTCTGGGCGAGATTGCCGAAGTGCGTTTGCTCCCAGCTGTCGGGCAGGCCGTCCTCGTCGGAATCGTCGATGACGAGATCCACCCGGCCGGGGATGGTGGTGGAGAGATGGCCGCTGGTACCGGTGAGGGAAAGCGTGCCAAGGGTGATGCTTCCGCCGCAAGTCATCAACGGATAGCGACCGAATGAGGTGCCGGGCGCGAGCGAGATCTGCACCGTTCCCGCGAGTGTTAGATCTCCGGCGATGGCGACTAGATCCGACGAGACGCCGCCCCGCAGTCTGAGTTGGGAAGAGCTGTCAAAAAACGCGCTGCCGCCCACTTGCAAGGTTCCGGGGACGCCGGTGGTGAAGCCACGGCCGGTGAGATTGCCCTCCGAGTCAAGGTCGGCGGCGAGGGTGCCGTAGCCGGAAAGGGTGCCCAAGTTATTCACGGATGCCGCGCCGAAGGTGCCGCCTGCCAGTGAGAGTGTGGCTCCGGCGGTGACTGTGGCAGCGTTAGAGGAAAGCGTGCTGCCGCTGATGGCAAGCGTGCCCGCCGAGACCTCGAACGCGCCGATGAAGTCGGAGGTTCCGCCCAGCGTCCACGTGCCGGTGCCGGTCTTGGTTAGATTCAGGCCGGACTGGTCGCCGGAGTTGGAGATGATTCCTGAAAATGTGGTGGACGTGTTCAATTCGCCGACGATGTAGCGGGTCACGGTGGCGCCGCTTCCGGACTGCCTGCCTTGGAGACGGGTGTTGGGGCCGCCGGAGACCGCGCCGAGGCGGATGGTGATGTTGCCATTACGGTTGGTTAAATGGGCGCTGCCGCTGCCGAGGTCGAAGTGGGCGCCCGCGCTGCCAAAATTCGCGGCGGTGCTGCCGGCGCTGAGGCGGAGCATGCCGGATCCCGCGCCAAATGACAGGGTGCCGGTGAAGCTACTCATGGATCCGTTGATGCTCAGGATGCCGGCGATTCCGCTCAGATTTACATTGGCGCTTCCCACGCTGGACATCGTGCCGGTGGTGGAATTAAGGATGGCGGTATTTCCGCTGGTGGAAGCAAGGGCGCTGCTGCCGGTAAACACCATCGAATTGGAGAGGAAGGTTTCAGGCGGAAACAGGAGTGTGCCGCCATTAACCGTGATGATGCCGGTGCCGAGTGGACTGTTGGTGTTAGTCAGGCTGAGTGTACCGCCGTTCAGGAACGTGCCGCCAGTGAAGGTGTTGGCCGAAGTGTTGGAAATATTCAGCGTGCCAGTGCCGCTTTTCACCAACTGCGCCGCGCCGGCGAGACTGCCGGTGCCGTTGAAGAGGTAGGGGTTTCCGCTGTGGTTCACGGTGATGATGCGGGGCTCAAGCCCTGCGGACAAGGTGGCGGTGCGATTGGTGGCGCTGTCGTCGAAGGTGACGTTGTCCAGATTGTAGAACTTCTGATCGCCGGACGGGCCGCCGCTCCATGGGGTGGTGTTCGCGATGTCCCAGACGCTGGTGCCGCCGGTCCAGGTCAGGCTGCCGGCGGTGCCGCCGACGGTGAGCCAGATGCTTTTGGTCGTGGTCGCGCCTGTCGACGATCTGGCTAGGGTGAAGGTCTGCCGGGTGTTCGCGGGAAAGTTGTGGGTGAACGATACGGTGTTCGCGCTGCTTGTGGGAGCATCAGCCACCAGGGAGTAGGTTCCAGCTGATAGAAAACCGTCAACTGTGTTGAATTTGAAATTAAGAACGCCCGTCTGTGAGAGAGAGCCTGCGGTGACGGAGATCCTGTCGTTGGCACCGGTGGGATTCGAGGTGAGGTCGAAAAGCAGGTTGCAGCCGGAGGGCAGCGTCAATCCGTTAGCGACCGTTAGGGTGCCGATGCCCTGCGGCGCCGCGCCGGGATCGACGGATCCGCCGCTGGCGATGGTGAGCGAGCCGCCGAGCGTGCCGGACCCGCCGAGGGTGGCGCCGCTGGCGACGGTGGTGGAGGTGGCCCCGAGCGAGCCGTTGACTCGCAGTGTGCCCGCGCTCACCGTCGTGGTGCCGGTGTAGCTGCTAGATCCACTGAGCGTGAGGACACCGGAGCCGGTTTTGAAGAGATTCGTAGGGCTGTTCGAGCCGTCCTGTCGGGTGCCGTCCATGATGACGCCAGCGAAGGTGGCGTTCGTATTGCGAGCCCCGATCGTCCACGTCGTCGCGCCGCCGCCGTTGAGGTAGTTGCTGCGCAACCGGGAATTCGTATCGCCCGAAAGTTCGCCGAGAGCATAGGTGTTTCCTGATGAATTGTTGGTGGTGAAGAGATCGAGCCCGGAGAGGGCAACCCTCGCGCTGCCGAAACCGTTGAAGGAACCGCCATTCGCCCGGAACACCATGCGCCCGCCGTTTCCTAGAGAAGTCGCGCCACCTGATAGATTAACCTGCCCGGTGCATCCGGCGGAGGCCCCGTCGAAATACACCCGCCCCTCGGTGCCGAGATTCGAGGGGGAGAAGATGTTGAAAGTGCCACCACCTGAGAGTGAGCCGTTGAGTTCGGAGCGTTGGGAGAGGTTGATATTTCCCGTGGATCCGGCGTCTACCTGGAAGTTCTGGTTGAAGGGGATCGCGTTGGTATTGTTGTTCGCCCAGGCCGAGGTGAGGGTGCTGCCACCCGAGAACCGGATGGTGCCGCCGCCGAGCGTACAGTTGTTGTTGATGATGGTCGTACCACCGTTGAGGAAGGTGCCTGCGGCGAAGCTGGCGCTGGTGGCCAGAGTCAACGTGGTGTCCCCGGCCTTGGTGAGCGTGCCGGTGGAGGCGATGGATCCGCTGCCGCCCAAGGTGTAGTTTTTCGTCCCGGTGACCAGCACCGAGCCGGGCGTCTGCGAGGCGGTAATGTTGATTGCCGGCGTGGCGGAGCCGCGGTCGTCGAAGAGCGCGGTATCGCCGGTGCCGAACGCGGTGGCCGCACCGGACGGCTGCCTCCAGTTAGACGCCGATCCGTTCCAGGCGTTCGCGACGCCATCTCCGATCCACACCAGGTCCCGGGGCGCGGCGATGGCGGAGATTAACAGGGCGAACTGCTGGGTCCACTGGCTGGACTCCGCGTCCACGACGGTGAAGTTAAATCCGGCACGACCGATGGCATCGAGCGTGGGGATAAATTTCACGATCGGTCCGGCGGGTGATGGCGCGGTGCCGTTAGGCAGGAACTGTTGGACCGTGCCGTTGACGATGCCGGTAACCGTGAAGGCGGGCGCGTTGGTGAATCCATCGGTGAATTTCCGCAGGTCGATGGTCTGGGAGGATGGCGCGATGGCGGTGTTTTTCACCACGGTGGCATGTGGCACAGCGCGGAAATGCAGGTATTCCTCAAGATAGGTGTAGCCCAGGGGTGTCGATGCGGGAAAGAAGGTGTTAGTAATCTGGCCGGCGGTGAAGACGGTGTTGTGATCGTCCAAGGCGACGTTGAAGGCCATGCCGTTCAACCCGTTCAAGGTGATCTCCCAGACGTCGGGCATGCCGTCGAGGTCGGAGTCGGTGGGCGGGGTAGTACCGTTGAGGGTTCCGAAGCCGTTGTTGGTGATGCCGTACTGGTCAGCGAGCAGTTGTTCGCCGTTGGTCGTCCGGGTGGGATCCTCGCCGGCGATTTTGCCATCCTTTTGGACGAGGATGCTGTATTGGTTCACCACACTGTCCGTAAGTAACGAGTCGAGTTCGTCACGGAGCGGACCGGTGAAGTTCGCGTCGAGTCGCAGCGGGGACGCGGAGGAGATGACTTTTTTGTAGGCCGTTTTCGGATCATCGACGGTGACGAGCGCAGCGCCGGTCGCTCCGGCGAAGGGTGTGGCCGATTTATAATAACGGTTTGCACCGACGGCATCTCCCGGTGTGAACTCGGAGCCCGAGACGATGCCGTAGCCCCGGTTGGTGCCATCCACGAGCCCGTTGTCGTTGTTGTCGAACAAGGTGTCATTCAGATAGAGGCTGAAATTCGGCACTCCGTTCGTCGCGACCTGGGCTTTGACGAGAGCGGTGCTCTTGATGCCGAAATTGTCATCCGGATCTTCGATCGAAATATAATAGCAGCCGCGCACGTTCGCCTTCCAGTTCGCCGGGGTCTGCGAATCGCCCATGATGAATCCTTCGCTGCGCCAGTGGAAGGTGACGTTGTTGATCCATTCTAACATTCCTGGGCGAGCCTTGGGGTTGCGCGTCCGGTGGTGTGCCCAGAGGGTGTGGTGGCAGGAGCCGTTCTGGAGATCCCAGAGGCCGCCGGCGTTGTGCCGCTCCATGCCCCACGAGGTGTTGGAGTACTGCATGGTGAAGTTGTTCACCGAGCTGTTGAAAAAGGAGAAGTTCTCGTCGGTGCTGAACATCATCGAGATGTGGTCGAGCATCGTGGAGGACGCGGTGCTGGCGATGTTGAGGCAATCGCCGCCGGTGCCGTTTCTGCCGTGGCGGATGCGGAAATGGCGCATGACCGAGTTTGATCCACTGATCAGCATGCGCCCGCCCCGGAGGCCTACTCCGTCACCGGGGGCTGTTTGGCCGGCGATGGTGACCTTGGAAGGGACATCGAAGTTCGTATCCGAAACCACGGGGATGTAGCCGCTGACTGCGAAGATAATGGTGCGGCCCGTGGCCGGCGCGGTGTCGAGTCCGGTGCGGAGGGAACCCGCGCCGTTGTTGTTCAGGTTCGTGACGTAATACACATCTCCGCCGCGGCCGCCGGTCGCGTAAGCTCCGAAACCCTGGGCACCGGAAAAGCGGGGATCTGGGCGGCCGCTGGCAGAAGGCCTGCTGCTAGAAGAATGGCGATGGGTTTCATGGGTCGGTGCGGAATGGGGCCGCGGAAAGTTCTTGCGGTTTTTAAAGCTGAAAAGACGGTTTTTTGCAATCCTCTTTCCTTCCTGACCGCCACCTTCGTGATTTTGGGTTACCTAACAAATCGCAGGCGGATGAGCTGGCGCGCCGGGAGTGGTTCGGAAAGTGTTTTGGTGGCTTTCACGGTTTCCGGGTTGTTGCCTGGATTGAGGACTTCCAACATGAGGTCTTCCCAGGTGAGCAGGGTGTCGGAGGCTTCGGCGAAATAGGTGACGTCGCTGATATGGGCGGGGCGTTGGAAGGTGATCGAGAGTTGATTGCCCGTCCGGCTGACAGCGGGCTGCGGGGTGAATGAATGGGGATTCGTCCCGAGCGCGTATTCGGCGAGATTTTTCAATCCGTCGCCGTCGGGATCCGCATTGGATCCGCTGATCGCGTCGTTGCTTTGATCGACCGGATCGAAGTTCGTGGTTTTCCAATCCGCATAAGTCAATGCGGTCACGGACAGCGTGCCATCCACAAACGTGAATGTGTAGTTGGTCGCGCTCAGCGTGCCGAGGGCGGCGGTGATGGGGTAAGCGCCTGGAATGCTCGCGGCGTTTGCGGCGGTGGACAAGGAGGCTGCGCCCGAAACGACGGCTTGCGTCTCATTGTTCACAAAGCCGGTGATGGTCGCGGTGAGCGCGGGGTTGGAAGCTCCGAACGCACGGCTCTTGGCTTCGGCCGTCACCGTTAGGGTGGCGGGGTTGATGGTGATCGTGAGCGGAGCGGAGCCTTGGTTTCCGGCCGCATCGGTGGCGGTGATGGTGGCGTTGAACGTGCCCGCCTGGGTCGGCGTTCCGGTGATCGCACCCGACGCTGTATTCACGCCCAGACCGGCGGGGAGTCCCGACACGCCGTAGCTCACGGCGGAACCCGACGCGGTGATCGTGTAGGAGAAGCCGGCGGCGCGGTAAGTCCCCGAAGCGGTGGCCCCGCTGGTGATGGCCGGTGCGGTGTTGTCCACCGTGAAGGTCGTGCTCGGGCCGGCGGCGGTGGCGGTGTTCCCGGCGGTATCGCTGGCAGTTTGCGCGGCTACACTGATGCCGAGCGTGCCATTTCCCGTGATGGAACTGATGGTCACCGTGCGAGTGGTGCCGCTGCCCGTCACGTTGACCGTCCCGCTGGCACTGCCGGTGCTGTTGAGTGTGATGTTTTGATTGGCCAAGGTGCTGGAGCTGAAATTGCTGTCCGAGTAGGTGATCGTGTAAGTGATCGGACCGGATCGCGTCAGGCTGGCGGAAGGAGCACCGATGGCGATCGTGGGCGGCGTCTTGTCCATGGTGTAGGCTTCGCCGCTGAAAGGCAGAGAGGTGGAAATCACCTGGCTGAGCCCGGTGGCGTTGGCCAAATTCAGTTGCAAGGTTCCGCTACCGGATCCGGTGGTGACGGGAATGTTCCATGAAACCCCTGCATTGGTGGTGGTTGGAGTCCCGACGGACGCGCCCGAAGCCGCGGTGCCGGAAAGGGAGAATTGGGAGGCAGTGACGCCGGTGGTGGCCGAGCCAAAAATCAAAGTCCAGTTGACGGTGGATGCGTTGCTCGGCGTGGCGTTCACCCGATTCAAGGAGCTGACGGTGGGCGTGCCGGGAGCCGCCAGGGCGGTGATCTCGGAAGAGCTCAGGGCACCTTCGTAGATCCGGAAATCATCGATCGTCGCACGCAGCGTGGGGTCGGCGGTGGAGGCGGATTTACCGATGAAGTTGTTGAGCGTGGCACCGAGCCCGGACGGGTTGTTGGTCATCGTGGTGGTGGTGGCGACCGGCACGCCGTCGAAATACATCGTGGTCGTATTTCCCGAGAGCGTGATGGTGATATGGGTCCAGACGCCGAGGGTGAATTGGACGTTGGCGGGTGCCTCGAGGATTTGCCCGCTGAGCCCGAAACGGACCAGGCCGCCGGCGGTTTGCGGCACGAAATACATGCTGGTGCTGGTGGTGCCGTTGTTGAAATCGAAGACGCGGGCCCAGGTGTTGAGCGAGTCGGGCTTGAGCCAGAAGCTGATGGTGCAGTCGTCGAGGCCGGCGACGATGCCTTCCGGCAGGGTGACGTGGCCACCGGTGAGCTTGAGCGCGCCGCGGTATCTAGCGTCGGTACCGGTGACCCATGTGGAGGAGCCGACGCGCGTGCCGTGCCAGCCGTTGCCGGAGGCGTCGGTAGCGGTGAGACCGTCTCCGTCGTCGAAGCGCAGATAGGTGGAGAGTGGGCCGGGCACGGCGTAGCTTTCAGAGGAGTTGGAGCTTTCCGCCGCGCTGTTATTCGCGGTGATGACGTAATAGTAGGGAGTGCCGTTGACGAGGGGGGTGTCGATGTGTGTGACCTCGTAAACGGTGGCTACAGTGGTGTAGGGGCCGCCGCTGGTGGCTGAGCGTTTGACGGTGTAGCTTAAGACCCCGGGGACGGGGTCCCAATCGAGGATGACGCTGGCGTTGGCCGGGGTCGCGAGGAGGTTTTCCGGCGCGGCGGGAGGTGCGGCGAGGTCGGCGATGTGGCCGGCGTCGAGGGCGCGGTCGTAGATTTGGAACTCGTCCACCGTTCCGTCGAGGAAGGGATCGGTGGAGGCGGATTTACCGATGAAGTTTTGCGTCGTGATGCCGAGACCGGAGGGCTCGTGGGTCACGGCGGTGTTGGTGCCCACGGCGATGCCGTCCACGTAGAGCGTGGCGGTGGAGCCGGAGAGCGTGATGGCGACGTGCGTCCAGACGCCTGCGGGCAAGGCGGCGGTGCCCTCGACGTTTTGTGCGACGCCGTTCACGCGTAGTCCAAACCGCACTACGTTGCCCGAGGTGCGCGGCGTGAGATACATGCTGTTTTGGGTGGTGCCGGTGCTGAAATCGAAGATGCGGGACCAGGTGCCGACGGTATCGAGGTTTACCCAGCAAGAGATGGTGAAGTCGGTGAGGTTGCTTACGATGCCGTCTGGCAGCGTGACATGCTGTGTGCTGGCGGGGGTGAGCTCGAGCGCGCCGTTGATTCTCGCAGCGCTGCCACCGACCCAGGCGGGGCCGTTCACCAGTGTGCCGGCCCAGCCGTTACCGGTGGAGTCTGTAGCGGTGCTGCCGAAACCATCGTCAAAGCGTAGGTGGGCGAAGCGGGCGGGCGCGCGCGTGACGGAAGCGGCGGCGGCGGAATTGGGGCTTTGATTTTCGGCGTTCAGGGCCGAAACCACGTAAAAGTAGTGTTGGTATTCGGGGAGTCCGGTGTCGGTGAATGTGGTCGTCGTCACGCCGCTGGCGATGATCTGGTAAGGGCCGGCTAAGGACGACGCGCGTTTCACGAGGTAGCTGGTGGCACCTGGCGAGGCAGTCCAATTCAAGACGGCGGTGGTGTTGTCGGGAGTCGCCGAGAGCCCGGTCGGGGCGGCGGGGGCGGGAAGTAGATACTCGATGACCGGGCGGTTGCCGATGGAGGTGTTCTCGCGCGTGCCGAAGTCCACGCGCGGACCTCCCGGCGCGGGGGCGCTGAGACGAAGCGAGAGTCCGCCATCGCCGCCCGCCTCTGTGACGAAGCGGGAGGTGAGATCGAAGAGCATCGGCTCACCGACCGTGCAGGTGGTGCTGGTGGCAAGGATGGTTCCGGAACCGGGCACGCGACTGGTCCAGACCATCCCGGTTTCCGACCACGTGTCGTTGGTTACGAATTCGTAGTTTATCGTCGGCGTCGGGCTGTCAGAAAACACCGGGATCAGGCGAAGATGGGCGCTGCCGGCGCTCGCCAAACCGGTGACGTTGAAGCGTAGAAAGCTTTCGCGGGTGAAGCCGGAGTTGGGATTGGCGTCATACTTTACAATCATGGAGGTGCTCGTGCCGAAATTAGTGCCGGCGGATCCTCCGTCCTGGACATAGGTGTCGGCCACGGGGGAGAGCACGCGTTTGGCGAGCAGGCTCATTTCGGCCGAGTTCAGGCTCTCACCGACGGCGTTTACGGCGGAGATGACGTAGTAGTAGTTCACGCCATTGCTCACGTTGGTGTCGGTGCGGGTGGTGCCGGTGAGGTTGGTGGCGATGGTGGTGTAGGGGCCACCGCTGTTCAGCGCGCGTTTGACCCGGTAGCTGGTGGCGCCGGGGATGGCGGCCCAGCTCACCAGCACCTGTCCGTTGGCGACGAGCAGTGCGGCGTGGTCGTCGGGTGCGAAGGGGGCGGTGCTGCTGGAGCCGAATTGCCAGGTGGCGAACTCGAACAGGCTGGAACTGCTGCCGCCGGTGAAGCGCAGGTAGAGGTCGTGGACGCCCGAGGCCAAGGTGCCATTGACGGTGGTGGAGAAAGTTTTCCAGGTGTTGCTGGAGCCGGTGGACGTGACTGCGCAGGTGCCGATCAAGGTGCCGGTCGGGCCGTTGAGGCGCAGCTCGATATTGCCGCTGGCGGTCCCAGCGGCGCGGGCGACGAAGCCGGTTGCCCCAGCACCGAAGTCCACGTCACGGAAGCGGATCCAGTCGCCGTTGGAGATCGAATTCACGTTCAGGCCGATTTCATCATAACGCTCGACGTCCACCCCGCTTTGGCCGGAGAAACCCACCGCGTAGGTTTTCACGTAGGGCGAAACGTTGTAGGCGGGGGGCGCGGCGGGCGGGGTCACGACGGCAGGCGCAGGGGCGGGCGGGCGGGTGGCGGAGCCTGCGCACTGAATATTGAGATCAACGGGGCCGTTGTGCTGAATGGTGAGAGTGAAAACCCCGCCGCTCCAGGTGGTGCTGGCCGAGCTGGGAGGGTGTTCGCCGCGCTGGGTAAGGGTGTAGGTGGGCTGGCTGGTCGCGCCGTGGATTTTTATCACGGAAGTGCGCAGCTGCGAGACCACGGGATTGAGGAGATAGAAGGCTTCTTGGGAGGTCGGAATACCAGCCGGGTAGTCGGCCCACATCTGGGTTTTATCGGAGCGGTAGTTATTGAGGTAGATTTTAATATTCGAGGCGGTTTCCGTGACGACGCCCAAGGTGTGGGCCGGGTAAGTGAGTTCCAGGCTCGTGCAGGTGTTATATTTGAGGCTCAAGACGCCGTTCGAGCTGATATCCGTGTTGATGTGGGGATTATAGGTGAGCCACTTGTTGAGGTGGCGGCCCGCGAAAAGGTCGCCGGTGGAGTCGGCGGGGAAGAGCGTGTTGAACTCGTTTATTTTCGCCTGCTGGTTAGGCCAGCGCGAGGTGTAGTTCGAGGAGGTGACTACATTGGCAGGCGAGAACAAGGATGTCTGATTGGAGCCGTTGGTGAACAAGGTGGGGATCGCCGGGTAACGACCGGTCTTTTTGAACCAGGTGCGGTTGCTGGCGCGCTGGCCGTCCATTTCATACAGGCCGGTGTAGAGATCGGATGGCGGGTTGACGCTGCTGAGCGGCACGAAGGCGATTTTGGCGCGAGCGGCGACCTCGGCCGCAGATGGCGGCGCGATGGTGCCGTCGAGCACCTTGCGGAAAATGTCCGAGATCATGTTCGTGAAAGCCGGAGTGGGCTGGCCGTTGTAATAAATGTTCGAATACTCCGGCACTTCCGGTCCATCGATGACGGAGGCGCCATGCAGGAGCATCTCCTCGATGATGGGCACGCCCATGGGAACCTCCGGGCAGCCCAGCAGCGGGTTGACTCCGAACATATCCATGCGGCCGGTGGGGTTTTCAGCACCGAAGACGATGCCACGGCCGCTCCAGCCCCACGCGTATTGATCGAAACGCACCGCGTAGGTGCCGGCGTGGCCGGAAAGATATGCGCCGAGGGCACCGCTCTGGTTATCGTAGTAACCGAAGGAATGGGTGAACTTATTGCCGTAAATGACGTTGGCTTTGTGGGTGCGGGTGAGGTTGGCGAAAGTCTGGCTGGCCTTGAATTTGGCGATCGTGTTCCAGCTGGAGTTGCTCAGCGAGAAGCAGTCGTTGACATAGAGGTAGCCGCCATAGGTGTCGGCCAGGGTGATGAGCTGGCCGAGGAAACCCAGACGCTGGGTAAAGCTGGCGGTGTCGAAGCCCCACGATTGTTCGCAAAAATTATAGCCGATGAGGTTCGGATACTTTTGATACAAGAGTTCATAATTCGTGAGGTCGGTATCGGACATGCTGTTATTAACGCCCGAACTGGGTTGAACCATGGCCCAGATGCCATTTTGCGCGCAGGTGTTGAGCCATGCGTCGGCGACTTGGTAGCCATCGCCATTGGCGGAACGCATGGCGAGGTTGAGCACCACGTAGGGGCGGATGTCGGCCGGGATCGCGTCGATGATCCGTTGGGCGTCTTTGGGATAGAGAGCGTGAATCAGCAGCATGGGCGTCGTCGGTGACACGGGACGGCGCAGGGGCGCGGCGCTGAGGGCCGAGGCCAGGCAGAACAGGCTGCACATCCAGACAAGCAGCGCTGCGATGCTCGGATACTTCTTTAATGGGTGAGAATCGTGGCTACGCGGGCTGCGCTCGAGATGCTGGTCGGAGCGCGTGCGGGTTTGCGAAGGCGAGGCGTGGCCTATCGGCGGATGCGCGGGGAGGCGGCACCGAGACTGGAACACAAGCGGTTTGATACTAGGCATGAGCGGGGTAGGATAAAGAAGGGGGCGAGTGGTCAGGATCACTTCTCACGCAGCATTTTGCGGGAGCAGATATTGGGTTTTTGATCTCATGGTTTGTGGTTGGTGGAGGGGATTGGCTGGATGGAGGTTTGAAGTGATCGATTCGGATCCATCGTATGCATGGCGCAACCCGCCTGCCGAAGTGGTCCTAAATGTGTGGGTTTTCCGCTCCATTCACTCGAATCATTCGAATGTGAACTCCACGAAGTATTCTTCTTGGCCACAAAAACGCAACTATTGAATTAACCGTTTTATTCATGCTTGCGCGAGCCCTTCCGATTTCCAATAAACGGTGGAGCGGACGAGAAAAACCCGAAGCTAAGGTTTCCGCACGTCACCCTTCATTTTGCCAATTCCGGCCTTTCCGGGCCGTGAACCCACTAAGCAACCCGTGAGAATCCATCGTTCGCTCCTTCTTACCACCCAAGTTCTCGCGATGCTGCTGCTGGGTGTCGGCGGAACATCCGCCGGTCCTGGCCACTGGGTGACCACCTGGGCGACCTCGCCCTACCTCACCGAAGTCGGCAACCTGCCGCCGGAGCCGCTGGCCCACAAAACCTTGCGCCAGTTCGTGCGGACCTCGATCGGGGCCAAACATCTGCGCCTTCGATTTTGCAACGCGTATGGCACGGATCCGGTGACGATCCAGTCCGCGCACATCGCGTTGGCGGCGGGCAGCGGCAGCGCAGGCACCGGCGAGATCAATCCGGCAACGGATCGCACGCTTGCCTTCGGCGGAGCGCCCGGTGTGGTCATCCCGCCTGGGCAGACGATCTGGTCAGACTCGTTGGCTTTCGATCTTCCCGTCACCGCAACGGTCGCGATCAGCCTCCATTTCGGCGGGATTTCCGCATCCACGATCACCGGCCATCCGGGCTCGAGGACCACTTCGTTCATCAAGGACGGAAACGCAGTCTCGACGGCCGATCTAGCGGGCGCGGCCAAGACCAATCGCTGGTATGTCATCCATGCCATCGAGGCGTTGGCGGATGAAACAGGCAGGGCCATCGCCGTGCTTGGCGACTCGATCACCGACGGCCGAGGCTCGACCACGAACGGCCAGGACCGCTGGCCGGACCAACTTGCCACCCGGCTCGCAGCGAATCCTCCCACCGCCAACGTTGGCGTCGCGAATTTGGGGATTGGTGGCAACGGCATCCTTGGGCAAGGAAACGCTGGATTTCCATCCGGACAGGCGCGTTTCAGCCGCGACATTCTCAATCAGACGGGCGTGCGCTATTTCGTCGTCTTCATGGGGATCAACGACATCGCGTTCAGCGGCATCACCACACCGGCAGCCGCCACCGCCAGGGCGAACGACCTGATCGCCGCCTACACCAACCTCGCCAACCAGGCGAAAGCGCGAAACATCAAGCCCTACGCCGCGACCATCACGCCGTTCGGCACATCAGGCACCTACACCGCGACGCTGGAAAGCATCCGGCAGACGGTGAATGAATGGATCCGGAACAACACGGTTTACGATGGCTTCATCGACTTCGACGCTGTCGTGCGCGATCCCTCCGCGCCCTCCAATCTGCTGCCCGCCTATATCTATCAAAACGACGGGCTGCACATCAACGCGACGGGCTATCAGGCGATGGTGAATTCCGTGAACCTCAGTCTTTTCACGCCCTGAGATGAGGAAATTCCGACATCAGTGGGCCGCCGCTCTCCTGTCCGCGGCATTCGGATCATCTGTCGGCATGGCGGCGGTGGCGCAGTTCGACATCAATGACATCGCCACCGCTTCCCCGACGCTCGCCGGCTGGTTTGCGGTCACCGGTGCGGCTGACAATTCCGATACGCTCACCGGCACGAACGGCACACAAACCCTGACTCTAACTACGAATGGCGACGGACAGGATCGCGACCGCAATGCGGGGAGTTTCTCCTCGGATGCCAGCCTGTGGCGGGACTTCTGGTTCGTGGCTGATAGCACAATCGGCGGCGCGACCGTCACGGCGACCATCACTGGCCTAACGGCAAATGCGTTTCACTCGGTGGAGATCTGGGCCTACGACAGCAACTCGACCGGAAACCGCGCCGCTTCGTGGACGGATCCGGTCTCGGGGAACACGGCCACCCTCGCTTTCAACGGCTCCACGACGCCCGTTCCCACCTCACTCGGCAACAGTGTGATCACGCTGCAGGCGAAGACCAACAGCGCGGGCACGCTCTCGCTGACCGCTGCCGGGACTGCCGGCGGTGCCACCGGCCTGCCGAACGTGTTCGTCAGCGGGATCCGGGTTTCCTCGAACGCGGCGACCTTGCCGGTCATCGAGGCGGAATCCGGCACGCTCGGCTCCGAGTTCACCGTGACCCTTCTCGACGGCGCGACCGGCATCACCATTTCACCTACCTCCGCTAGCACCTCGTTTCCCGAAAGCGCCAACCGCGTGGCATCCTACGCCGTGCAGTTCCCCGCCGCGGATGTCTATCAACTTTACGTCAGGATCCGCGTGGGGCCGGACGGCTTCAACGACGACAGCCTTTTTTACGGCAACGGACTCGGAGTCAAATCACCCACGAACGCGGCGGACTGGGTATTCACCAACGGTTTGGCGGCGGGAGGCTTCACGGCCGCCTCCGACGTGGTAACTGCCGGCGGCACGGCGGGCAGCCAGATCTGGAAATGGATGAAATTCGCGACGCTCTTCACCGTCCCCAGCGGTAGCCTGACGCAGACATTCCAAGTCGGCGGGCGGGAGGATGGACTTCACATCGACAAGTTCGTCTTCGCGCCATCAAGCGCCAACCTGACGGTGGCGGAACTCGACAGCGGAACGATCAACGACATCCCGGAATTCATCACTTTTGACGGCCCGGACGGGATCGCGATCCACCGCTTCGGCGTGCCCGGTCAGGGTGCCACGGCCGACGGCGCGAACCCGGCGTCCGGACTGGTCCTCATCGGCGGCGAATTGCAGGGAACCACGCTCGGCGGCGGCTTGCAGGGTGACGGCGCGGCCTTCCGGGTGAGTCTGGATGGCGAAACTTTTGAAACCCTGACGAGCTTTACCGGGGGAACGGCGGTGGGGAATCCCCGAGGAGGACTGGTCGATTCCGGAAGCGGGTTCTACGGCGTCTCCCAAGCGGGCGGAGCCTCGGGAGCTGGCACCGTTTTCCACCGTCAATCGGGCGGCAATGTGGTCATCCTCCGCAGTTTCGCCCTGGTCACCCAGCACACGGGAACCAATAGCGGCGGGGCCAGTCCGTCCGGTCCGCTGGCGCTCTCCGGCAGCACGCTTTACGGCACGGCAACCGGCGGCGGCCCGTATGGAAACGGCACGGTGTTTTCTCTCTCCACCAGCGGGACCGGGTTTACCGTGCTGCGCGATTTCAGCGCGCTCGATGCCCGCTACGGCACCAACGCCGACGGCGCGGTTCCGCGCGGCGGAGTGGTCCCCGCAGGCGGAAAACTTTATGGCACCACATCCGCCGGGGGCACCGGTGGAACGGGTCTCGTTTTCGTAATGGATGCGAACGGTTCCAACCACACGGTGCTCCACGACTTCGACCCACTCGACTCGGTGACCACGGTGAATTTCGGCGGCGCTTGTCCCACCGGCGGCCTTATCATTTCCAATGGTGTGATCTACGGCACCGCCCTCGCCGGCGGTGCGGGTGGAAAGGGCACTGTGTTCGCGATCAATACCGACGGAAGCGGCTTTCTCGCCCTCTATCATTTCTCCGCGCCCGGCACCCTTGGTGACGGAGCCGGGCCCGCCGCAGGGCTTTGCCTATCGGGAAATGTGCTCTACGGCACCACCTCTGCGGGCCGCGGGAGCGACGCGGGCACGGTTTTCGCGCTCGATCCCTTTGTGCCGGACTTCCGCACCTTCCACCGTTTCGAACCCGTCGCTGCGGACGGCACTAACAATTTCGGAGCCTACCCGGTTGCGCCGCTGCTGCGGGTGGGGAACGCCTTGTTCGGCACCACCTTCGCCGGCGGTCCGGGTGGCTCGGGCACGGTGTTCCGCATCCCCATTCCGCTCACGGCGCAAGTTTCCGCGACCGGAAATCCTAACGGCACCGTCAACGCCACCTTTGTCGGCCGGGGAGCTCCGGGATCTAACTATCGTGTCCAAACGACCTCCGATCTCGCGTCGCCCGCCTCATGGCAGAACCTCGTTGTCCAGCCCGCCAACGCCAGTGGCTTCGTCCTGTATCCGGAATCCGATTTGAATCAGCCCAAGAAATTTTACCGGATCGCGGAAGCTCCCTGATAATCCACCACCGACGAACTCGATGAACCCTCCTACAACCGCCACATTTTCCAGGATGCAACAACTCATGACGCCCTCCTCCGTGCCGTCGATCTCGACGGAACTGCTGGCGACGGCGGATGGTGAACTCAACCGCGAGCTGCACGCCTTCCTGTTCGATCCCCCGTCCGACCCGGAGCTGCTGGATGGCAAACGCATCGCCATTTGCTGCACCAACGGAGTGGAGGAAGTGGAAATCATCGGTGCCCAGCGCTGGCTGATCGAACACGGCGCGACGGTCCACGTGGTGTCGCCGCGGATCGGAGATTTTCACCCCACGCTGGGGCTGCGCTTTCCGCCCATTTCCACAACGCATGTCCTGGCGATCCGGCTGATGGAGAACGCGGGCTGGATCAAGATCGACCGCTACATGGACGAGGCCAAGGTAACGGACTACGACGCGGTGATCGTGCCGGGCGGCTGTTGGAACCCCGACGCCCTGCGCATGGATGAGCACGCCCGCGCGTTCGTAAGGGAGATGCACGCCTCGGGGAAACCGACTTGCGCGATCTGCCATGGCCAGTGGGTGATGGTGAGCGCCGGGATTCTCAAAGGCAGGAGGGCGACGGCCGTGTGGAACATCCACACCGATCTGGAGAACGCCGGTGCCATCGTGTCCGACGAACCCTGTGTGGTGGATGGTAATCTGATTACCGCGCGCTTTCCCTACGACCTGCCGCGCATGGTGCATGCGATGGTGCGGCAGCTGGTGTGAGAAGCCGCCTGGTATAACACGACGGCCGTCACCTGCGTGACGACCGTCGCTGATGGATGGTTTTTCGAACCGCTGCGATGATCAGTTGCGGCGGCGGAAGGCGAACGTCCCGATCAACGCGCCGAGACCGAGCAGCCGCGCAGACGTTGGCTCGGGGGGGAGATCGGGATCTTATGAGGCCTTCAGCAGCGGCGTCTGCGGCCGAGGAGCAGGAAACTACCGATGGCGCCGAGGAGCGCGGCGCCGGGTTCGGGGATCACAACGACCGCGAGGCTTCCACTCTCGAAGTAAGCGAAGCGTCCGCCGCCGACTGAGGCCGCGTTGACGCTGCCAAAATTCGCAATGTCCAACGCGCTGAAGATCTGGCTGGTGGAAATGACCGTGTATTCCGTGTTCAGAGCGAGGCTGCCCCAATCGATCCCGGTGAGATTGTCGATCCCGAAGCCGCTGCCGAAGGTGATGGTTCCGGTGACTTCGAGCGGGTCGGAAAAGTTCACGACTTCGAGCAGGGCATCCCCATCAAAGCCAAGGGTTCCGGCCAACGATCCGGTCCCCCCGATCGTCGCATCGGCGGCGACCGTGACAGCGGAATTGCCGAGCGAACCGTTGACCAGCAAGGTGCCTACAGAGACAAGAGTGTCACCGGTGTAGGTGTTGTTGGTTCCGGTGAGCGTGAGTGTTCCCGCGCCGCCTTTATGGACGCCGACGGCTACGGTCCCATCGCTGATGTCGCCATTGGATACGATGTCGCCAGCACCGGTGAAGTTGAAGTTGCGGCCAGTGCCGGTGATGAGGGTGGCGGCGATGTTGCCGTCGAGTGTGAGCGTGCCAGCCGCGGAGTGGATGTTGACGAAGGTGCCGCCGACGTTCGCGAAGTTGATGTTGCCTGAAATCGTGTTGTTTCCAGAGGAGTTCAGGATGCGCGCGGCCGAGGTAAGGTCACTGGCCGCATTGTTAGAGCCGCTGAGATTGTAGTTGGCGGGGCCGGTTACGGAGCTTGCGACAGTGATATTATTGGACAGAGCCAGGCGCCCGCCGGAGAGGGTGACGTTGCCAGTCCCGAGGGCGGAACCGTTGGTGATTGCGATGGTGCCGCCGCTGATGACGGTGGTGCCGCCGTTGGAGTTGGCTCCGGCGAGTGTGAGGGTGCCCGTGCCGCTTTTAGTGAAGAAAGCGGAGCTGACCGCGGAGAAACCAGAGGCGAAAAATGTTCCCTCAACGCTCCAATTGCCGGTTCCGTCAAAAGTGACGTTGCGATTGCCTCCGCCACCGCCGTTGGCAGTCACGATGTCGGACTTAAAGGTAGCCGTATTGGATGAGCTGTTGGTGAAGGTCGTGGTCGGATCACGAAAGACGACACTCGCCGTGCCAGCGCCGTCACCCAATGTGAAGGCACCTGCGTCGGCGGCGATGGTAATGTCACCCAAGCCCAGACTGCCTGAGGTGGCGTCGAGCTGCAGGGAGCCTGTCTGGGTGGCTGCCATGACGATGTCCACACCGCCCGAGTTGCCACTGCCAGGGCCGAAACTGGCATTCCAGATGAGCGACAGATTGCCCGCGACCGAGCCGTCCCAAGTGGCGTCGTCCGTCGCGCTGGTCGGGGTGGCGTTGTTGGTCCAGTTGTCGGCGGTGTTGAGGATGTTGGTGGCGGCACCACCATCCCAGGTCTGGCTGGCGGCAAAGGTGGACGGGATGCTCACGAACGCGACCGCACCCGCGAGGGTGATGCCGAAGAGGGTGGATTTCGCGGATGCCGGCGAGCGGCGGGAGTGGATGTGTTTCGGTTTCATCTTAACAATGCGCGGTTTTGTTTATTGTGGGTGAGTTGGTGGAAGGGATTGGCTGCCGGAATTGCCGACTTGCATGGTCGGGCCGCTGCGGAAGCGGCCCGACCATGAGGGATTGGTTTTAGTTTGGTGTGACGACGAGGCGGACAAACCACTTGCCCTGCCCGGTGGGGAGAGTGTAGGTCAGCGAGCCGCTGGGGCCGGCGGTGTTGGTGGTTAGCGCGCCAATTGCCACGGGATCCCAGCCGACGAGAGTCTGCGAGGTTTGGACGACGAACTCCGTGCCGTATTGTGCGGCGTCGATGTTGCCGCCATTGGTCCAGGTGACGGCACCCGCGACGATGCCGGGCAGGCTGATCATTCCGGTGTCATTCATGAAGTAGGCGATTCCGTTGTCCACGCCATCGTTGTTGAAGTCCTCGTCCGCGGTCTGGTTATCGACGTTGGCTGCGGCCCACGTGCCGTAACCGCTTGCTGGAATGCCGACCTTGAGGAAGCCGGAGCCCGTGATCTCTGCGATCTCGAATTCAGCGCCGGAGTCGAGCGCTCCGTAGATGCCATCGATTTTCGGATCCTCGCCAATCACCAGACTGGTGACGTCGTCGGTGGCACCGGAGGTATTCAGATTCAAAGTGGCGCCGGGGAGGATTGTGACGGTCGAGGTGTCGGCGAATGATGGGTTCGAAACTGAAAGCGTCCCTTCATTGATCGTGGTGTTGCCGGTGTAGGTGTTGATGCCCGTGAGTGTCTGGGTGTCCACACCGAGCTTGACGATGGAGATACTAGCTCCGCCGGCGATGGTGCCTGAGTAACTGTATGGGAAGTCCGCAGTGATGGTCAGCACGGCGGTTCCGGTGGAGCTGGTAACCGTGCCATTGCCTTCAAGGCCGGAAATGGAGGATGCGATGCCATTGAGGTTCCAAGTGGAGTTATCCTGGATTTCGAGAGTTCCGTTGTTGGCGATGCCGGAAACGAGACTGTTTCCACCGAGCAGGGTGATGGGGCCAAATGCCGTGCCGTTGAGCCGGGTGAGCGGGTTGGCGAGAGCCGCGGGGCCGCCTGTGTTCAAACCAACGGTGATGCTGCCAACCGTCGTGTCGATGCTCGCGCCTCCGCCGTTGATGGCGATCTGGTTGTTGGCGTCGAACAAGGTGATGCCCGCAGGGTTTCCGCACTTCAGGGTGCCGCCGTTGAAGACGGTTGAGATGGCGAGGGTGCTCGAGAAGAGATTCCCTTGGGATTCGAAGACCCCACCGTTGAGGTTGAGGATGCGGAACTCGCTGTAACCGTTGGAGGTGGTGCCACTGGTGAGATAGGAACCGGAATTGACCGTGAAGGTGCTGCCGAAACTGTTATAGGTGATGGCTCCGCCGCCGGTGTTGGTTCCGTCATCGATCGATACGGTTCCATTGCCTGTGAAGTTGAGCGGCCCGCTGAAGGTGTTGGTGCCGGTGAGGCTGACGGTGCCGCCACCGCCAGTCCGGGTGAATCCGGTGGTTCCCTCGATGTTGGCGGATATCACAGCGATTCCGGTTGTGGAGTTGCTGCTGCTCAAGGACGCGGGTTGGAGCGTGCCATTGGAGATCGTGTCGCCGCCGGTGGCAGCCGCGCTGATGATGATGGCGTTACCGACCTGGGTGGTGCCACCGAGATCCAGGCTGCCGCCACTCAGTGACACCGCACTGGACGAACCGAGAGTGGCCGTGCCGCCGAGGGCGAGGATGCCGCCGCTGATGGTGGTGGCTCCGGTGTAAGTCGTGGTCCCGCTGAGAGTGAGGGTTCCTTCACCAGATTTACTGAGGGTGCCCGCACCGAGAGCGAGGTTTGTGGAGATCGTCGCATCAAAGCCGCTTGGATTGGTCACGACCAATCCGGAGGTGTTGAGGGTGCCGTTCTGGAGGGTCGCCGCACCGGTGATTGTTAGAGGGCCGGCCGTTTGGCTGGTGCCGCCAAGATTCACGGTGCCGCCGGCGGCGGTTAGGGCGTTGCTGGTGCCTCCGAGCGTGCCCGCACCGCTGAGGGTGAGGGTGCCCGCGTTGATCGTAGTGCCGCCGGTGAAGGTGTTCGGGGCGGAAATCGTGGTGTTGCCGTTACCGTTTTTGTTCAAGGTGCCAGCCGCAATACCGAAAGGTCCGTTGATGGTGTAGGCATTGCCGGCGCTGTTGTTGAAATTGATGACCGCGGGGGACACGTCAGCAGCGGAGATGGATACCGTTTTATTGGCAGCGGAGTCATCGAAGAGAACGACATCCCCTTGGATGTAGTTGGTCGGGGTGGCCAGAGTGATGAGTCTCCAGTTGCTGTTCGCACCGGTGCTGCCGACCACCCAATTGCTGTTGTCGAGACCGGACCATTTGGGATTGTCGCCCGAGATCAGAAGTCCGATGCCCGAGGCGGTGGCCACGAGAGATGGGGCTTGGCGGCCAGTGACGCCATTGATCGTTCCCAAGGTGAAGTCACCGAGTGAGGCGGTGAAAGTTCCGGCAGTGACGAGGTTGTAGGTGACGCCGCTGTCCCAGAAGGAATTGGAGGCGTTGACCGTGATGGTGCCGGCGGCAGGAGTCGTGGAAAGCGTTCCAGTAACGACAATTCCCGAGGTGCCGGTGACGCCATCGTCGGTGACACTGAGGGCGGCGTCGCCGTTGAAGGTCAGGGTGTCGAGGGTGAGGGCGCCCGAGCCACCGCTGCCATTGCCATTGGCGACGGTTGCACCGGAGTTGTCCGGCACCGCGAGCGAGCTGATCGTACCTGCTCCGCCGACGGTGCCTTGGGTAAAGTCGATGTCCAGGAAATAGGGATTGGAGCTGTTATGCAGGTATCGGGCACTTGGACCATTGACCGTCACAGGAGATTCGAACGTGCCGGTACCGTTGACGCTAAGCGTGCCGCCGGTGATGGTCGTGGTTCCCCCAAACGTATTGGCACCCGTTAGAGTGAGGTTGCCGGCGGTTTGGTTGAATGTCCCACCGCCGGAGATAATGCCCGAAATCGTTTGGGTGGCCGTGCTTTCGTAGGAGAAAGCTGAGTTAATGGCGAGTGATCCTAGATTTGAACCAAGCGACCCGGCCGCGGTGACCTTCAGCGTGCCATCGTCAATCGTCAGAGACGCCGTGGAGGTGCCGAAGTTATTGGCGGCGGCAAAGTTCACCGTGCCGGAACCATTCTTAACGACCGTCATGCCGGTTTGACCCTGCGTCGCATCGATGCGGAGAGCCGCGTTGAACAGCCAGTCTCCGGAGCCGTCGAGGTTCAAGGTCTTCCCTACGCCGCCGCCAGACCGCCAGAGCATGTCCGCGGCGAAGGTGGCGGTATTGCTGCTGTCGTTGGTGTAGGTCTGGGTATTCGAGGCACCGCGGAGAACTATGATGGTGGATTCCACTCCATTTCCGAAACTGAAAGCGCCAGCTCCGGCACTGATGATGATGTCGCCAAGGCCCCACTGGAGACCGGGGGTTCCGGCGACTCCGTCAAGCGTCAGATTGTTGGTGCCGGTGTAATCAATGATCACACCATCCGTGGCACCGAATCCCGGTCCGAGGTTGGCAGTCCAGGTTAGGGTCCCTAAGTCGGTCGTGTTGTCAAAGGTGACGACATCACCACTCACGAACGCAGCCGAGCCACTGCTCCAGTTGGCACCGTCGCTCAGATTGATTCCGGTTCCGCCTACCCCGCCGGTCCAGGTGGCGCTGGCAGCATGGGCTGACTGAAACATCGCGCCGGTGATGACGGGAGCGAAACAGACGGTGAGGAACTTAATGATATTGGATTTTTTGGTTTTCATTGGGATTGCGATAGGTGGTTTTTGACTCGGGCAGTGAGAATGGTGGGCGGGGGCGGGCATGTCTTGCTGAGCGTTACCGGCACTGGAGCTGCCGCCGGGGTATGCGGGCAACGGCCTTGATTGGTGCGTGGGGGTTTGGAAGGCGAAGTGAAACGAGAGGTGGGTTTTTAAAATCGACTAAGATGAATTGCGTGGTTTTCGGCGGGATGACAAGGAGAAAATAAAACGGTTAATTAAATCCTTCAATTCGCTTACGAAATTGCATGAAAGTGGCTCAAACCGGGCCTTCCCGGTAGACGAAACAGGAAAAATCCGCGTGAAGTCGCGGCCCGGAAAAATCCTGACAGCACAGGCCGACGAATGCTCCGGTGAAGCCGAGGTGGGAGTGGTCGTCGGACAGGATGGCACCGTTGAGGACCGGGCCGATCTTCCGCCAATCGCCGTCGGTGAGCGCGTATTCGAATTGCAGGGCCGCGTCTTTCAGGGTGAGGCGCAGGTGGATGGCTCCGGTGGCGGGCACGGCGACATCGTGGGGCAAGACCTCGCCGCTGGTGGCAGCGTCGGTGGCGATGATGTTGAGGGTTCTTCCCAGACCCTCATCGTGGCTCAGCCGCAGGTAGAAATGGTTCTCGGTGTCGTAGTAGGCGATGAGTCCGGCCATCTGTTGGAAAGTGGTCGGTTGGAACTCGACGGAGGTTTCGACGCTGATGTCAAAGGCTTGCACGCGGCGGGCGATCAGGCTCTGGCGGAACAAGCTGACGGTGGGTTCCATGCCCTTGAGGCGGAGGAAACCGGGGCGCTCGGTGAGGCTGAGCCAGTTTTCGGTGATCGGTTGGCGCAGGCTCTGGAAATGGATGTCAAGCGCCGGGGAGTCGAAGCGACCGTGCCACTCGGTATCGGCGAAGGGAGCGGGGGCGATGCCGGTGGGGCCTGCGGTTTCGATGACGGGCACCATGTCTCCCTGCTCCAGATAGAGCCAGTCATCGTCGGCCCAGACGCATTTCTGGATGGCGGTTTCGCGGCCGAGTGTGCAGTGCTTGCCGTCGATGGGGCGGCCGCAGAGGTGGGCCAGATACCACTCGCCCTGCGGGGTCTCGACCAGCGAGCCATGACCGGCCTTTTGCAGTGCGGCCTCGGGGTGTCCCCAGGAGCTGAGCAGGTGCGTTTGCGGGTGCATTTCGTAGGGGCCGTCGATGTTGCGGGAGCGGGCGAGCGTCGCGGCGTGGGTGTATTCGGTGCCGCCCTCGGCGGTCAGCAGGTAGTAGTAGCCATTGCGTTTGTAGAGGTGGGGGGCTTCCACCAGGCCGCGTTCCGAGCCTTTGAAGATCTGTTTCACCGGGCCGATCAGGGATTGGGTCTTCGGGCAGAATTCCTGCAGCAGGATCCCGGCGAAGCGGTTGTTCTGCTGGCGGTGGTCCCAAACCATGTTGAGCAGCCACTTGCGGCCGTCGTCATCGTGAAAGAGGGAGGGATCGAATCCACTGCCGTTGAGAAAAACGGGCTCCGACCAGGGGCCGGTGATGGACGGCGCGGTAACCAGGTAGTTGTAGGCGATTTTGTAGGGATCGCGTTTCCAATACTTTACGTCGGTATAAATCAGATAGAAAAGCCCGTCGCTATGCGTGAGGCAGGGTGCCCAGATGCCGCCGGAGTCCGGATTTCCCACCATGTCCAGCTGGCTCTGGCGGTCCAACGGGCGGGTGAGCAACCGCCAATTCACCAGATCCCGGGAATGGTGGATCTGCACGCCTGGAAACCACTCGAAGGTGGAGTTGGCGATGTAATAATCCTTGCCGACGCGCAGGATGGAGGGGTCCGCGTTGAAGCCCTTGAGCACGGGATTCCGAATGGTCATGGTGCTGGGAATGGAGAGTGTGTTCATTGAATGAAACGATTTATTAACACGGGAAAGTCCGATAATTCAAGAAGCTTGTTGGTCAAATCATGTGGTTTGACCCAGAATCAAAACCGGGCGGTAAACCGCAGAAGGAAGGGTGGTTTCAATTCCGTTTTCGACCAATTCGAATGCCATTTTCGCCGCGGTTCTGCCCATTTCGTAGGATGGGATTTGAATGGTGGTGAGCCGTTGCCACGCACTGAGAGAGGCGTAGTCGCCATTGAAGCCGGCGATGGCGAGAACGTCGGGAATCCGGACATTCCGGCTGTAGGCGCTCTGTGCGATGAGATTGGCCAGATCATCGTCGTAAGCGATCACGGCATCATGACGTGCGATCACATCCCAATCATCCTGGCACAGCTCGACGTCGAGACCGACAAGTCCCTTGGTGTTCACCGTGTGGCAGAAGGCTCCCCTCCCCGCCTCCTTCATGGCCTTTCGATAACCCGCCTCGCGGTCGGCGGCGCTGTGGTGCATTTTCTCAACCGCCGGGCCGCCCGCAATGTGGCGCTGGATGAAGGCGATCCGCTGATAGCCCTTATCCAGAAGATGACGGGTGATTTCGATCGCCCCCCATTCGTCATCCACATAGACTGAATTCGTTTTGTGGCGGTCGTTGACGAAAATGACCGGCATGCCGCTGGCCTTGATGCGCTCGTAAATCTGGTAGGCGAGCTCACTGTAACTCTCAATCAGAAGCGCATCGATATTCCTCTCGCTGAAAACACTGGGGATGACTGTGCTGATTTCGTCGATGCTTCTGGGCAGCCGGATCATCGTCATGCGGAAGCCGTGTTCTTCGGCGATGTCATGGACTCCCGCCATGTATCCATAGGGTGTGCTGGTGAACTGGCCGGACTTGGCAATGAAGTAGCCAATGGTGTTGAAGCGGTTCGAGCGGATCGAACGCGCACCGGAGTGGGGCTGGTAGTTCAACTCCAGGGCGACCTTCTTGACCCGGTCAACGGTTTCGGCCTGCAGTTTGATATTGGAATTCGGGTGGGGACGAAGTGCCTGGGATACCGCTGCGGTGCTCAGCCCGGCTACGCGTGCGATGTCTTTGATGGTGGTTCGTCGGGAAGTGGTCATTTTCGAGGCGGCGGGAATCCATCCTGCCGCGGCCTCTGGATCGGGGGTTTGGCCGCAATTTGCAAGGAAATAGGCGGAGCAAGCACCGCCGGTTTCGGGAGCCGGTTGGTCAGCGGTCACGAAGGTCGCTTTCGGTTTCGCCCTTTTCCAAATGGGCGATGATTCGATTGTAGAAGGCACCGTCGAGGCGGTAGAAGAGCAGGACCACCAAGCAGAGCAGCGAGCACACGCCTGGAGCGATGTTGAAAAGCAGGCGAATGCCTTGCTGGGCGGTGGCGGAAAGGTCAGTATTGGCAACGTAGCCGGTGAGCGACATTACCAACGCCGCGAAGCTGCCGGCGAGGGCCATGCCTGTCTTTTGCATGAAGGAAAAGAATGCGAAGGGGATGCCCTCGGAACGGAAGCCGGTTTTGTAGTGGCCGTATTCCACGCAGTCCGGCAACATTCCCCATTGGGTGATGGAGCACATCATCTGGCCGATGGTGGCGACCATGGAGAGGCCGAAGATGATGGTCAGGATGTTGTCTGGCGCGAAATAGCGCAGGATCGAGAACACGGCGACGATGGCGCTGCCGATGATGAAGGCCTTGTGCTTGCCGATCCGGCGGGTGACCCACGGGGTGATCGCCACGCCCACGATGTTGCAGGGGATCATGACTAGGAAGAAGGTGGACTGGAGCGATGCGTCGTTAAGGACGTATTTGAAGTAGTAAAGTGCCACCGCGTTGCCGATCACCCAGACGGCGGTGTTGAGCAACATGGCGGCGGCGAGGATCAGCAGTTCACGATTGCGCAGCAGGATGGGAATGATGTCCCGCAGGTGGTAGCGCTCCTGCGGAGCTTGCACCCGCTCGCGGGAAAACAGGAACGACGCCCACAGCAGGAGGGTGGAGAGGATGGAGAGTAGGATGGCCGCCGCGAGGAAGCCCTTCTGTTCGGTTTCGAACAAGGCCACGAACGGGCGGACGCCGACAGCGATCAAGCTCAGGGCGACCACCACGGCGAAGAACATGCGGTAGGTGGAAATCACGGCGCGTTCCTGTTGGTCCTGGGTCATCACGGCGCTGATGGATGAATAGGGCAGGGCAATGGCGGTAAACACCATGCCATGGAGGGTGTAGGTGAAATAGGCGTAGGCGACTTTCCAGCCCGGCGAAAGATCGGGGGTGAGGAAGCAGGCGACCAGGACCAAATTGAGCGGAATGGCGGCGTAGAGCAGGTAGGGTCGGAATTTCCCCCAACGGCTGCGGGTGTGGTCCGCGATGTAACCCATGACCGGGTCGTTGATCGCGTCCCATATTCTGGCCACCAGGAAGAGTCCTGCGACGTGTCCCGGCGAGATGCCGAACACATCGGTGTAGAAGTAGGCAAGGTAGAACCCGATCATCTGGAAGTTCAGATTGATGCCGAGGTCCCCAATGCTGTAGCCCAGAATGGCGCGTTGACTGAGCTTGGCCATGGATTTGGATGGGTAGGGTGGAGGTGGGTTGGGATGAGGCTTCAGTCACGCGGAAAACGTGCGTGGATCGATCTTGCGCAAGCAGGTTAAACCAGAATCGAAGCCGGCGGTCGATACCGGGTTTTGGAAAGTTCCTTACAGAACTCTGGTGTCAGTGAGCCGGGTGCCGTCATTCATCGAACGCCCATTTCCTCCAGGCCGCCCTGGTTTTCGCGACCTCCTTGACCGATCCGTCAATCATGAGGGCCATGTAGTATGGTTCCCAGATGGGAACGCTGTTTTCATAGTCGGTGGCGAGCAGAAGTTTGCCTCTGGCATAGACTCCGGTTTTGCGAGTGGCAACGGCACCAATCGAATCGCGCTGGCGGGTGGTCATCTCGCCACTGGTGGCGAGAGGGTAGTAATAGGCGTAGGTGCCCCAGAGCTTGGTGGAAATCGCCTGATCCGGCGCATAGTTGTGGCGTTCTGGTGGCCTGGCTTTGGACAAGGGGGTGAAGAACAATGCATGGTCGGTGAGGTAGCTGTTGTTTGGGTCGGTGCGGTCGAACAGCACCCTTGCCGGGTTGCCCGGGGCCAGTGCGGAATTTGCGCCGGGGGCGCTTTCGTGCCCGTAGTCGCCGGTGCCGTTGCCGAAGTACATTGGTTCGTTGAGACTCTTGTCGCCCATCCACAAATGGATCGCCACGCTCATCTGCCGCATCTGGCTGGCCGAGGTGGACTTGGCAGCGGCTAATTTCAAACGGCCGACACCCATCACGCTCAAGACCGCCAAGACAGTGATGATGGAGATGGTCACAAGTAATTCGACAATCGTGAAGCCGTTGGCTCGGAAACGGATGCCGGTGGGCGAAGTGGAGGCTGAATTTCTGGTGAGGGCGTTCATCTTGGTTTGGGCTGGATTTTGTGCCGCTGCAGACAGGCTTCAAATGGGATCCGGCGTGTCTTGGGCGTGAAAAATGTGGAGCGTGATGATGGAAACTACAAGGAAAAAATTAAACGGTTAATTGGTATTGTGAAATTCAGATTTTTTGACGACTTAACCTCCCTGCCGTGGGCCGTGCCGACGGATCTCCCCCACCCTCTTGTGGGCTCAGGAGAGTCCTGCCTGCGCCCGGCGCAGGGCGAGTTCTTTGGCCATTGCGATGGTTGCGTTTTTGTTGAGTTTGTAAGCGGCCAGCAGGGCGGTGCAGACGGCGAACATCAGGCCCACGACGATGCTGGCGGTAAACCCGTCAATTGGGTGAGAGAGCGATTTTTTCAGGATGATCCGGCGTCATCTCATGGCGGCGGGGAGTTCCGCAGAATGCAGCGCAGGCGGAAAAACGCGGAATCGCCCTGAATCGGCGCGACCATGCGGATCTGGCTGCGCCCGTCGGGAGTGGCTTCGGTAGTGACTGAGGCGGATCCGCTCCAAGCCCCGTTGCCGTCCTTGGACGCAAGCATCGACCATGGCCCGAGGCCGACCGAGCGCTCGATTTCATAGCGCACGTCGGCTGGAGCGGGCGACGGCAGCGTGAAGGTGAAGGTGATCGTGCCCGCAGCAACCAGCGACGGCCGGTCCGCGAAGGGCACGCTGCCGGTCGCGGTGCTGCCGAAGGCGTAGGCGAGGAGGTTTGCAAATCCGTCGCCGTTGGGGTCCTGGTTCGCGCCGCGCTGGGATTCCGGGAGCGCCAACGCCCAATCCGCGTATTCGGCGGTGTCGTTGAGCACGGTGATCGTCCAGGTCTGCTCATGGCTGGCGCCGAGCGAATCCGTCGCGCGGATGCGAACCGAGCGCGCCGGGCCAACCTCGAAATCCAGCGGTGCGGTGGTGCGGAGCTGGTTTCCGATGATTGAAAAACCCGCATTCCCCTCATCGCCAGCGCCGGCAGCGAGGGTGTAGGTGAAGGTTTCCCCGGAATCGGGATCGCTGGCGGACAGGTGGCCGACGATCGTTCCGGCGGGGCGGTTTTCGAGCACGCTCGCGGCGTCGAGCGCGAGGGCGGAAGGTGCGCGGTTCAGTGACTCGCTGACAAAGGTCATCACGCTGCGGGCGGGCAGATTCAGCGTGAACGAACCATCGCTGGCCGGGAGAATGAGGGAAAGACCCGTGAGGGACCGGCTCGCCGAGGTTTCCCACGGGGTGAGCGAGGGCACGCCGCCGCCCTCGATGGCGAGCGGCACAGTGCGGGCGGCGGCGTCGGAGTTGACCACGACCACGGTGAGGCGGCGGGTGGTCGGCGATACGAAGGCGGTCGCGCGCACGGTCTCGACCGAGCCGTGGAGCGTCACCCGGCGATGGCCGGGGCGGACGAAGCGGGCCCAGTTGCCCAGCGCCCAACCGCGCTTGGCCATGACGCCGTTTTCGACCAGGGAGCCGGTGCTGTTGGGGTTGTCTCCGCGCGGAAAGAGCCACCAGTAGTGCCACGCGTTGCCCTCGGCGATCGCGAGGAAATCGTGGATCGCGTTGCCCACGCGCAGGGCGGAGTCGATGGTCGGATCGGTGTCCGCGCCGGAATCGGTGAACTCGGTTTGCCAGAGCGGCACGCCCTGGGCGGCGGCGGCCGGGTAAGGGACGAGGGGGCCGCCGTAGGAGTGGGTGGCGAGCTGGGAAATGAACCCGCGGGTGACGGCGTCGCCGAGCAGTGCGTCGGCGAAGGGGGCCAGCGTGCCCGAGTTGATGACCTCCGGGGCCATGACGCGAGTGGGGACGTTGCGGGAGACCAGGGCGGGGCCGAGGTGGTCGCGGATGAAGGCGGAGAGTGAAGTGGGAGTCCAAACACAGCTTTCCCATGTGGCGGTGTAGTTGGGCTCGTTTTGGGCGGAGAGGGCGAGCAAGGGCACGCCGGCGTTGTTCATGCTGACCACGAAGTCGCCGAGGCGGGCGGCCCAGGCGGCGTGAAACTCGGGCAGCAGGGTGCCGCCGTTGTTGGCGTCGTTGTTGCTCTTCCACTCGGCCGGGGGCGTCCACGGTGTGGCCCAGACTGCGACGCCCCGGGCGACGGCTCGTTGCGCGGTGACGGTCTCGGCGGTGGTGCCGTTGGGGGCGATGCGCACGCGCAGGAGCGAGAGGCCGAGGCCGGTGGTGGGAGAGAAAAACTGGTCGGCCCAAGCGTCGCTGAGGCTGGCGGCAGTCCAGGCGCTGGAGGCGCCGAAGCCGTCGATGACCTGGCGCGTATCGTCGAGCGAGGCGGTGAAGATCGGCGAGTTGGGCAGGGATTGGCCGAGCCTGCCGGCATCGAGATCCGCCACGGTGTAAGTGAAGCCGACGGGGGCGAAGACGATTTTGTCGATCGCGAGGCCGTCTTCGCGGCCGCCGAGGTCGAGGACCTGGCTGAGCGCGCCGGATTGGACGTTTAAAGCGACGCCGCCCAGCGCGGACAAATCAAGCCACTTCCAGACATTGATCCCAGCAGTGCCGCCGGCGCCGGCGGTGACGACGTCGGTGGCGGCGCTGAAGCCGCCGGTGGCAAAGTTGTTTACCGTTTTCCATTGCGATGCCACGGCGGGGTCTTTGGCCCCGAAGCCGTCGCCGAGGAACAGGCTGTCGTCGTTCGCGCCGTCCGGACCGACGCGCAGGCGGATGAAGAGCCGGTAAGTGCCGGGGCCGGAAAAGGTGACTGGGAAACGCATCACGCGGGCCGCGCTGCCGGGCATGGTCGTGCCGCTGGTGGAGACGGTGAGGTGGGCGGGCGGGCCTGCGGCAAGGAGTAGCTCGGCGCCGTATTGGCTGGCCTCGGCCTCGAGGGAGTGAACGGCGGCGGAAGTCGGAGAGCCGCTGGTGGCCTGAAGCAGGTCATCGACGGTGAAGACGTTGCCCGCCAGACCGAAGATGAATTTATCGATATCTAGACCATCCTCGCGGCCGCCGATATCAAAGGTCTGGGTGAGCGCGCCGGCGGAGACGGTGTAGGTGATCGCAGCGAAGGCGGAGGCATCGATCCACTTCCAGACGCCGACTCCGGCGGTGCCGCCGATGGCGTAGGGCACCACGTCGGGACCGTTGGTGTAGCCGTTGCCGCTGAAGTTGTTCACGCTGCGCCAATCGCCATTGAGCGTGGGATTTTTGGCCCCGAAACCGTTGGGAAGAAAGAGGCTGTCGTCGTTGGCTGCGCCTGGCCCCACCCGGACGCGGGCGAAGAGCCGGTAGGTGCCGGGGCCTGGAAACGTGACCTGGTAGCGCGCGACGCGGGCGGCGGAACCGGGGTTGGAGCCAGCTCCGTTGGTGTTGATGGACAGGAAGGCGGGCAAGCCTTGGGTGGCGACGTAGTCCGCCCCGAGCTGGCCGGACTCGGCCTCGACTAGGACGGAGGAGGAAACCGCTTCGCCGGGCGTCTCGTAGGCATCGGCGACGCGTCGGCCGCGGGGGCTCTCGGGCGGGCCGAGGTAGCTGGGCAAGAGGCCACCGGTGTCGATCTCGATGCGCTGAAGCACGACGCCGGGATCGACCATCCAAAATTTAAGTACATGGGCGCCGGTGGTCTGGGTCTGGAGCGCGGTGGTGACGACGCGCACCGAATCGCGCACCGCGTTCGCCCACGCGGCGCTGCCGTCCACCAGCCCCACCTCCACGATCTGCGGCGGTTGATCGCCGAAGGAAATCGCGCAACGCACCGGGCGCCCGGGCACGTAGTTCATGACCGGGGATAGGACGAGCCGCACGGTAAGCTCGCCCTTGCGGCGCAGGTAAACGTTGTAGGCCAGATGCGGGCTCGATCCGCCCGGTGACGCGATGCTGTCGGCCAGGACAGGCAGCGTCGTCACGCCACCCAATGCGCGCCCGTGGTCGGGCTCGACGCGCCAAGTGACGCCGCCGCCGGCGACTGCCTGATCGTAGTTCGGGGCCTCGATGGCGATGTAGCCCTCGGGATCGAGAAAACCGATCGGCAAGGAGGCGGCTGCGGGCGGGTTTTTAACGATGGGCAGACGCACCGTGCGCGTGCTCGCGGCGGCGCCGCTCTGCACGGTGATGAGGACCTCGCCCGTGCCGACGGGCGCGTGCGACCAGTCGATGGAGACCTCCGCGCGCACATCGTCGCCCAGCGTGCCGGAGGCGGGAGAGACGGTGGCCCACGGCTGGTTGGTAGTGATCGTATAGGAGACGGGCAAGGTGCCCCGGCGGAACACCTCGATGTAGCGCGAGGTTGAACCACCTTCGGCATGGAGGGTCGGCAGCGTGCCGACGCCGCCAGCGTCTAGCAGGCCGGTGGAGCCCTCGAGCACGACCCCGAGCGAGGAAGTCGCCGGGGCGGTGTAGTTGACGACCGCCGGCATGATGTTAGTCGAGGGTGCGTTCCACGACGTGTAGCCGATGTGCGTCTGGTCCATCAGGCGGATCCATTTTCCGCCCGCAAAGTCGGTGTTCCAAAAAGTGGTGAGCGAGGCGTCGTATTGAAACAGCGTCTGCACGCGGGTCGCGAGCGTGTTGGTCGAGGCGCGGGTCTGGGTGGCGTGGAGGGCGTTTCTCGCGGCGGCGATGTAAAGTTCGTGGAGGTTGGCGCAGGCCAGCACGGGGTGGCTGACCAGTTGGTAAAACGCGTCTTTCGCGGCGGCGGGAAGCAGGGCGTGCAAGGCGTTGGTGCGCACGACCAGATCGCTCCACTCGGCCGATACGCGCTCGGCCTCGCGGTAGTTTTGCAGACTGAAGGTGGTGGGCGAGATCAGCTCGGGTTTGCGACGGCCGTTGATTTTGGCGTATCCGGCGACCAGATACGCGACCTCGTCGGCGTGGACCGGGCCGAATTCGCGGGTCGCCCATTGGCGCAGGTAGTCGGCGGTATCGACCGTGGCCCAGCGGGCGGGATCCCAGGCCATGCGCAGGAAAAACTCCATGGGCACTTCCATCGGTTTGAGGTCGCCCACATTGACGATCCAGATGCGGTTGGCGTCGTGCTGCCAGGCCAGGCGCATTTGTTCCTGGATCTTCGGCAGCGGGTTCGTGTTGAGCCATTTGTAGGAACGCGGGCCGCCGACGTAGTCGAAATGGTAATACACGCCGGCGCCGCCGGAGCGGGAACGCTCGGCGGTGGTCGGCAGGCGGCGGATGTTGCCCCAGTTGTCGTCGCACCAGAGCAGGGTGACGTCGTCGGGCACCTCCATGCCGTTCTCGATGTATCCCTGCACCTCCTTGTAGAGCGCCCAGAGCTGGGGAACCTGCGTGACGTCGGGAGCGACGTGCGCGGCGAGGATGGCGCGCTGATCGGTGACGATGGTTTCGAGCAAGTCGATGTTGGCCGCGATACCGCCGGCATCGGGCGCGGCGAGGTCGCCGTCGCCGCGCATGCCCACGGTGTAGATGTTTTCGTAGGCGCGGTTGCGAATCACGCCTTCGGTCCAGAACTGGCGCAGGCCTTCGGGGTTGGTGAGGTAGTTCCACTCGGCGTTGCCGTAGGCGGATTTGCCGCGCGACCACTCCTGTTGGGCGCGCATCATCGGCTCGTGGTGGGAGGTGCCCATGACGATGCCGTATTCGTCGGCGAGCAAGGGATTGAGCGGGTCGTCCTGGCTGAACGCGTCGCCCCACATGGCGGGCCAGAGGTAGTTGGCGCGGAGACGCAGCAGGAGTTCGAAGACTTTGGTGTAGAACTGGCTGTTGCGCCCGCCGAAGCGGGCCTGGGTCCAGCCGGTGAGCGCCGGGGCCTCGTCGTTGAGGAAGATGCCGCGGTATTTGACCACCGGCTCGCCGGAAGCGAAACGGCCGGGGATCACATGGGCGGCGACCCGGGTTTTGACCGGCACATCGGCCCACCAATACCACGGCGACACGCCGAGTTGTTCGGAGAGTTCGTAGATGCCGAAAATCGTGCCGCGCTTGTCGCTGCCGGCGATGACCAGCGCCTGGTCCACACCGGGAAATGGCTCATCGACCGTGGTGATGACGAAGCTCTCCCACTTGCCCGCGAGGTCCGTGGCGCTGAGTTTGCCGGAGGCGATGAGTGCGTCTATCAGCGCGCATTTCCCAACGGTTCCGATGATGACCGGGCGGACGGATGGCGGTGTGGCGGCTGTGCTCAGCGCGGGCAGCAACGTCGTGACTCGCTGCACATCGGCCCGCAGGTCGCCGATGGCGCGGATGACGCCGGCGTGGTCGCCGGCATCATGCCAAAGGGGGGCCGCGACTCCGCCGGATACGAGAGGAAAGGCTCCGGCAGGAGGGTTCTCGGTCACGACAAATGATTCGGAAAGCCCGAGCCCGGGCGTAGCGTGGAGACACGGGAACACCAGCACCAGAGCGATCAGGAAAATGCGGGAAATTTTGGGAAAGAGCTTCATTTGATTGAGGGTAGTTCCTCCCTGCCTTGCAAGGAGATGGAGGTGGCTTGGAGTGAATCCGACTCGGCCTTGAGCCGGATGGTTCCGGGTTTGTTAGGGATGGCACGGACGATCACGAGGCAGAGGCCGTTGAACGCCTTGCGCCCGGGTTGTTGAAATGGTTCGAAACTCGTCGGATCGCCATTGTCCGTCGCTACGATTTCGCCCGGGCCTTCGATGCTGAACTTGATAGGGTGCATCGCACGGGGGCAGGTAAGGCCATCCTTGTCAGAAATTCTAACGGTCACGAAGGAAAGGTCGAGGCCGTCAGCGAGGATTTCGGAACGATCCGCCACCGCCTCGATCTTTGCTGGCGCTCCCACCGTCCGCACGCTGTTAGCCGCCCATTCCCTGCCCTCCTTGTAGGCCACTACTTTAAGTTCGCCCGGTTCGTAAACCACGTCATCCCAGCGCAGGCGGTATTCGAACTCGCCCTTCTTTTTCCGGCCTAGCGATCTACCATTGAGAAAGAGCTCCGCCTCGTCGCCGGAAGTGAAAACATGCACCGGCGTGACCTGCCCGACGCGCTCCGGCCAAGTCCAGTGCGGCAGGAGATGAACCATGGGCAGCTCCGGCCGCCAGCGCGACTGATAGAGATAGAAGCGGTCCTTCCGGAATCCTGCGAGGTCGATGATGCCGCAGTAGGAACTGCGTGAGGCGTAGTAGGGCGTCGGCTCGCCGAGATAATCCCAACCAGTCCACACAAACTCGCCGGCCACGAAGGGATGCCGGTCCTGCGCCGCGAACACCTTGTCCGCCGATGAGCCGAAATCAACCGCGTGCAGCTCATACGAACTCACGTGGCCGCTTGCTTCATCGCCGCCGCGTCCATCGCGGACGATGTCGCTCGTTTTCTCCGACACCGGAAACAGATAGACCCCGCGGCTGCTCAGAGCCGAGGCGCTCTCGCTGCTGATGATTACTTTCCCGGGAAACGCCTTCCTGAAAGCGGGATACTGGGCGGGAGTGCGGATGCGATCGGTCCCCTCGAACATCGGGTCCTGGCGGATGCCCTCTCCCTGATAGTTCAGGTTGATGACGTCCACCGTCGCAGGCATGGGCATATCCGGTTTCGCCCAGTTCATCGCGATGGTTGTTAGGCGGGTGGGATCCTCGTCGCGGGTGATGTCGTGCAGACGTTTCGCCAACGCCGCGCCTTCTTCGCCGGTGTATTGCTCGCCCACTTCGTTGCCGATGCTCCACAAGATGACCGACGGATGGTTGCGGTCGCGGCGGACCAGCGCGCGCATGTCCTGTTCGTGCCAGTCGGAAAAAATCAGGTGGAAATCGAGTGGCGTCTTCTTGCGTTCCCAACAATCGAACGATTCGTTGACGACGAGGAAGCCCATCGCGTCTGTCAGTTCCAACAGTTCGGGAGCCGGAGGATTGTGCGCCATGCGGATCGCATTGCAGCCCATTTCGCGGAGGATTTCCAACTGGCGTTGTGCGGCGCGGGTATTGAAAGCCGCGCCCAGCGCGCCGAGGTCGTGGTGCTGGTTCACGCCGCGGATGGGGATGCGCTCGCCGTTCACCAAAATGCCCTTGTCCGGGTCGAAAACCAGATCACGGATGCCGAAGCGGGTTTCATAACGGTCCTGGTTAGACAGGGTGGTCACCGCGACATAGCGGTTGGGAATCTGCGTCGGTGGAGGCCCCCACAGCCGGGGATTGGCGAGAGTGACGGAGCCCTTGACCATGGCGCTGGCACCGGGTGGCACCGGCGTTTTCACCGATTCGATCTTGCCGACGGATTTCCCGATCGCCCGCCCCGCCGCATCCAGCTCGAAGATTTCGGTGGAAACTCCGACTGCAGCGTCCTGCTTGGAAGCGTTTCTGATAGTGACTTCCAGATCGATCGTCGCCGAAGTTTTGGAAACCCCGCGTGTCGATACAAACGTGCCCCACTGGGCGACGTGAACCGGCAGGGTCTTGGTGAGCCGGACATTCCGATAGATGCCGCCGCCGGGATACCAGCGCGACGAGTTGGGCGGATTGTCCAGGCGGATCGCCAATGGGTTGTCGCCGCCGGGGACCACATAGGGCGTTAGATCGACCTGCCAGGAGGAATAGCCAAACGGCCAGCCGCCGACGAGTTTTCCATTCAGCCAGACCGCGGCGTAGGACATCGCGCCGTCGATTTCCAGAAAGATGGATTTGCCCGCATCGGCTGCGGGGATGCTCAGGTTCTTTCGATACCAGCCGACACCGTCGCTCGGCAGCCGGCCCATGCCGCCGCCGGTGCCCGCGCCCTCGCCGATGTGAAACGGCCCTTTGATCGCCCAGTCGTGCGGCAGGGTCACGGATTCCCAGCTGCTGTCGTCGAAGGATTTTTGGACAAACGGGCAATCACCGCCGGGATTGCCCTCGGGGCGGAGGTGACGTTTCGACGGG
The DNA here is from genome assembly GCA_040880785.1 of Akkermansiaceae bacterium. GTDB lineage: Bacteria > Verrucomicrobiota > Verrucomicrobiia > Verrucomicrobiales > Akkermansiaceae > Luteolibacter. Next base: position 79,774 of record JBBEEL010000077.1, read on the forward strand.
TCTTTGATGAAGTCGTTACCGGTGGGTAGAATCCACGCTTTGAGCACCGGTTGCGAAGCTCTAGCAGTTCTCTCCGCCTCCGTGGGCATCGTATCGGCCGCCTTGTCGTCGTTCTTGTCCGTCACTTCCGGCCGGATGTCGTAAGCCAGGCCCGCTGGGTTTCCATCGGGATCTCCGAGATGAAAGCGCCATCCATCGTTGATGAGGACGGACTCCCGCGGACCCGAATCGGCCGGGGTTTGTGCGGACACCACGCCAGTGAGGCAGGCGGCCAGGAGATGGAGATGAAATCTCATATCACGGGTTCCGTTTGATCGGATCATTGGACATCGCGTCTTCGAGCGTGTGCACGGGCTTGTCCACTCCAGCGGGGAAGGGGAGTTTGGAATGGGTTTGGAAATATAACAGGCAGGCGTCGCGCCAAAGGACCGCATCCTTCTCTTGGATGGCGAACTTCGCGGCCACCGCGGCGTGGCGCTCCGGGTCAATCTTTCCAGATAGGGAATCCCAGGTCTTGCGGGCGGCCCGCGTCCAATCGACACCGCGCTGATAGCGAAATGAAAGCTCGTCCCACAAAGTCCTGCCGGTGTGCATCTTGTGGTCCCACGGGACGTGGTGGAACCATAACAAGAGCTCGTCCGGGACTTTCGAAAGATCGGCGAAGTGTTCCCTCGCGCCGGGATGGTATTGGGCGAGTGCGTTGCTGCCCTTGGCCGTGCGGTCGAAGCCGATTCCTGCGGCGGAGGCGCGGTGGAAGTAAACCGGGTTCCAGTCATCGCGCTTTTCCTTGTCCCACCACGGCTGCGGGCCGTAGTGGTGGCCGGACCAGATCAAGTGATGCAGGCCAAGCGGCATCGAGTAATCCACAACCGCCTCGTGCGATTCCAACAGCAAGCGGACGAGAGTGGCCGTGGTGGCTGGATCCGACGGAAAGGTCTGCCGCACCCATTCTTCCGCGATTTGCTTGGATGATAGATCCGGATTCCATGCGAGTCGTCCGAAGGCATACCAATTCGCCTGGGCGAGCAGGTGCCCGGTCCAGTTGCGATCCGAGCCGGTGTTGGCAACTCCGGCGATGGCGCTGGTTTTTCCGCCGAAAAGGCTGCCGTCCACGACCTTGGTGACCGTCGATCCCGGGCCTTTCGCATGAGTGTCCGCATCGAAGAACTCACGCCACATCGGGGCGAGGAAGGCGAGCTGTTGGGAATGCCCGAGGTATTCCTGCGTGATTTGGAGTTCCGCCATGACCTGAGTGTTGGACATGCCGCCGAAGAGTTGATGAAAGGGTTCGCGAGGCATGAAATCCAAGGGACCGTTTTTCACTTGCACCAGCACGTTCGCTGCGAATTTCCCATCGAACGGTTTCATCGAATCATAAGCCTGGGAGATGCGGTCTTTTCCAAGTTCCGGTTCATAGACAAACGCGCGCCACATCACGATGCCGCCGTGAGGGGCGACGGCTGCGGCAAGCATGTTGGCTCCGTCGGCATGGGTGCGCTTGTAGGTGAGCGGACCGGGCTGGCCCTCGCTGTTAGCCTTCACCAGGAAGCCGCCGAAATCGGGGATGAGCGCGTAAATCTCATCCGCCTTGGCCTTCCACCACGCGGCGACTTCCGGGTCATGTGGATCGGCGGTCTTTAATTTCCCGATCTCGATCGGCGCGGAAAAGCGGGCGGATAGATAGACGCGCAGGCCGTATGGGCGGAACACGCCGGCGATCGCGGCAGTCTTCTTCAGGTAGGCGGGGGTGAGGCTCAGGGCGTTGGCGTTGACGTTGTTGATGACGGTGCCGTTGATGCCGAGGGACGCATTGGCGCGGGCGTAGTCGGTCAGGCGCGGGTCCACGGCATCCGGCAGTGACTTCCAATCCCACAGCGACTTTCCCGCATAGCCGCGCTCGACGGAGCCGTCGAGATTGTCCCAGTGGTTGAGCATCCGAAGCTTGAAACGCGGATTCTCCACAACATCGAAGGGGGTGATAGGACGTTCGGTTTGCAGAAGCCTGAGGAAATGAAATGTCCCGTAAAGCGCACCGATGTCGGTCGTCGATGCGATGACCGTAGCCGCGTGGTCATTGATTTTCACGGACCGAATGACAAAACCATCGGGCGCCAACTTTCCAAGTGATGCGTCTAACGAAAGTGAGGCGATCACCGGATTGTTCTTCGGAGTGCCGATGACCAGTGCTCCATCCGATTCAATACTCACGGTGTTGGGAATGGATTTCCCTAACAACCCCGGAATCGCCTTGCCCAGTTCGTGGCGAAGGGTGTCCATCGTCGCTGATTCGCCAGGTGCGACGAGAGCGGTAAGGGGCAGGCGCTGGTCGGGTGGCAGCGCCTCGTAGCGGAGCCACAGACGATACCCGTCATCCGCCAACGCGGCGGGTGACAACAGAATCGCGATGGCCGAAAGCAGGGTTGGAAGGATTTTCATTGGGGGCCGAAGTAGCTGGCGGGCAGCTTGCCGTCGTGGACGATCAGGGTTTCAAGAACCACGCCGGGATCGACCATCCAGACCTTGAGGGTGTGGACGCCTGGTGCGGGGATCTGGTGCGTGGATTTCAGCGTTCGGACGTTGTCCCGGACCCAGTTCCCCCAGTCTTTGATCGCGGGCGCCGAGCGGTCGCCCCGCTTGGAGGGGTCGGTAAAAGACTGACCGGAAAATGCGTCGATGATCTGCGGTGCTTGGTCATTAAAGGAAACCGCCAGGCTCAAGCCTCGATCCGGTTGCACGTTGAGGGAGGAGCCGGTGATGAGATCGACGCGGACTTCGCCAGCCTTGGGAATGAAGACTGAGTATTCCAAAGACGGCGAATTCGCGGGCGGCTGGACGCTGGCGGCGGTGGTTGGAAACACACTCATCCCGGAAAGACCGCGGCCGTAGTCGGGGATGATTTCCCAACGCACCCCGGCGGCGGCGTTGTTCGCACTGGTGCGTTCCGCCGGGATCACCGTGGGGCCGGTTAGACCGCCGGACGCCTTCACATTTTCACGAGTGAATTTATCGGAACGAATGGCAGCAAGCTGGATTTCCACACTCTCACCGCCGGCGCGCGAAACCGTGATCACGGCTGCGTGCGAGCCAACGGGAATTTTTTCCCAATCGATGCTGACCATCACCCGCTGGTCCTGCTCCACGGAGCCGGAGGTGGCGCTGAAGTTGATCCATGGCTGACTGGCGGAAACTGAAAATGGAAAGCTCTCGCTGCCCCGCCGGAAGATATCGATCCAGCGTGTCTGCCGGTTGATTGAGTCGAACGCGGGCAGCTTCGGGGTGCCCTTGCCGCCTGGCCAGGCCGCCTCAGAGCCTTCGATCGAGACTCCGAGCGAGGGACCGGGAACGGGCGTCACTGCGGTTAGATCCGGAAAGATGTTGGTCTTCGGATCATTCCAACTTGTGTAGCCGATGCGCGTCTGTGCCATCATGTGATTCCATTTGCCACCGGCGAGTTGATGGTAGCCGTCTGATAGATCCTGGTCTTGTTTGAACAATTCGCGGACCCGTGCGGCGTGGTCATTCGCACTGGCGCGTCCCTGGGCGGCGTAGAGCCGGTTCCTGCCGGTTTCGATGTGGAGTTCGACCACGGTGGCCGCCGCTTTCGCCGGATAGAGCACCAGTTGATAGAACGCGTCGCGCGCTTCCGGCGGGAGCTGCGAGTTGATCTTCTCGGCTTGTCGGGTGATGGCCTGCCAGGCGGCTGAAACGCGCTCGGCTTCCTGATAGTTTGCCAAACTGAAGGTGGTGGGCGCGAGCAGTTCCGGCTTCCGCCAGGCACTGAATTTCGCGGCTTTTGAAACGATGTCGGCGATTTCCGCAGCGTGCTCATTTCCGAATTCGCGGGCGGCCCAGCGGCGGGTGAAATCTGCGATTTTTTCCTTCGGCATCGCTTTGGGATTCCAGGCCATGCGCAGGAAGAACTCGATCGGGAGTTCCATCGGTTTCAAGTCGCCCACGTTGACCACCCAGACGCGGTTGGCGTCGTATTCGTAGGCCATGTTCATCTGCTCCCAGATCTTGGGAAGCGGGTTCGTGTTGAGCCACTTGTAGGAGCGCGGCGAGCCGACGTAGTCGAAATGATAGTAGATGCCCGCGCCGCCCGAGCGCTTGCGTTCGGCGGGAGTCGGGAGGCGGCGGATGTTGCCCCAGTTGTCGTCACACCAGAGCAGCGTGATGTCGTCGGGGACGTTCATTCCCAGCGCGTAGTAGTCCGCGACTTCCTTATACAAGGTCCAGAGTTGCGGGACTTTGGTGACATCGGGATTGACCGCAGCAGCGATGATTTTCCGCTGGTCGGTGACGATGCGCTCGAGCAAGTCGATGTTCGTCTTCATGTCGTCGCCCTGGGTCATCGGCTCGTCGCCATCGCCACGCATGCCGATGGTGACGAGGTTTTCGTAATTCTTGTTTCGCTCGATTCCTTCCTGCCAGAATTTCCAGAGATTCTTCTGATTGGTGTGATAGTTCCAATCACCGCTTTCCGCCTTGCGCTTCGTCCATTCCTCTTGGGCGCGCATCATCGGTTCGTGATGGGAGGTACCCATGACGATGCCGTATTCGTCGGCGAGGCGCGGGTTTTCCGGGTCGTCCTCATTGAAGGCCTTGCCCCACATGGCAGGCCAGAGGTAATTGCCGCGCAGCCGCAGGATCAGCTCGAACATGTGGGAATACATCTTCGAATTCACGCCGCCGAATTTCTCCCTTGCCCACGGACCTAACGCCGGCTCCTCGTCATTGATGAAAATCCCGCGGTATTTTACGACGGGCTCTCCAGATGCGAAACGTCCGGGCGCGACGTAGGCGGCGGAGCGCTTCGTCACCGGTACGTCCGCCCACCAATACCATGGGGAAACGCCCAATTGTTCGGAGAGTTCGTAGATGCCGTAGATCGTCCCGCGTTTGTCGCTGCCGGCGATGACCAGCGCTTGGTCGATGCCTGGTGCGGGCTCGGAAACGGTGGTGATCAGGAAGCTTTCCCACTTGCCGGTTAGATCGGCGGCATCGAGCTTGCCGTCCTTCACCAGGCGGTCGATCAACGTGCTTTTTCCAAGCGTGCCGATGATGACCGGGGTTTTGGAGGGAGGCCGTGCGGTGGTCAACGCAGGCTTTCGTCCGGTGACGCGTTCGATGTCGGCCTGAAGGTCGCCGATCGCGCGGATGACGCCCTTGTGGTCGGCTGCATCATGCCAGAGCGGGGCCTCGGTGGTGGGCGTGGCGAGTGGGAAGCCACCTGCGGAATCGCTGATGAGTTGGTCCGGGAGGCCAAGGCCGGCCATGGCGTGGGTCACCAGCACGGTGAACACGGAGAGCCTGCCAAGGCAGCGCAGAGATTGGTGAATTTTGGTTTTCATAAAAGGGAGTTTGCTCAAGGGGTCCGGCGCGTGTGCATCCCGACGACCGCGCCGGTGAAATGGAGTCCGCCACCCGCCGCGTCAACGGTGACGGGCTTGATGCCATCCGGCGGGGTGAAGGTTTTCCAAGCCATCCCATCGTCGGACCATTCGAGATCGAGTGCATTGAGATCCGCCCTCATGCGCAGCGTGAGCGAACCACCTGCGGGAGCCGGGGCGCGATGAATGATGGCGGGTGGTCCTCCATTGGCGAGTTCAACAAGGATCTCCGCGGTTCCGTCGTCCGTCCGTCGCACGGCGAGGAAGTAATGGTTTTTCTCACTTTGGAACAGGGCGAGGCCCGAGGTAACGCCGCTTTCGGCCGGCACCTCGAGCGTGGTGGCGACGGTGAACCGGGCGTGCTGCACGCGGCGTGATAGAAACGCGGGATGTTGATTTCCTGATAGACCGGCCGATCCTGCCGTCAGCCTCAGTTTGCCTTCATGCATCCGCCATTCCGGTGTTTCGCCCGGAGCGCGCAGCATCAGCCAGAAGGGGTCCGGCGTGGAACCTTCGAAACTGTCAGAGAAGGTGAAATCACCGTTGAGCATCGTGGGTGGGGACGTGGCGGGAGACGGGCCCGGCGCGACGAGAGGCACGCGTTTCCCGGCGGGCAGGATTTGCGGCCAGCCATCGGCGGTCCAAGTCACGGGCAGCAGGAAAGTCTCGCGGCCGGCGGTGAGTTGCCCGCCATCCGGCATCGGGCGGCAGCCGAGGAAAACCGACCACCACTGGCCTCCCGGGCCTTCCACCAGATCCGCGTGTCCGGTGCAGGTGACCGCGCCGGGCACGGTGGGGTCGAGATCGCGCTGGGTGAGGATGGGGTTGCCTGACCACGGCAGGAAAGGTTCGCTGAGCGAGCGGCTGCGGAAAATCACCTGCGAGTGGTCGATGCTGGTGCCGCCCTCGGCGCAATTCAGGTAATACCAACCGTCGCGCTTGATGAGGTGCGGACCCTCGATCCAGACCGGCTTTTTCGCGAGGTCCACGCCGCCATTCACCAGCAGGCGCGCCCCGCCGATCATGCGCTTGGCGGCCGGATCGAACTCCCGCAGCCAGACCGCGCGGTGACCCTGATCGAGCGGTTTGTTATCCGGGGCCTCGCCGTTGTGGACGATCCAGACGCGGTCGTCGTCATCGAAGAAAAGCGATGGATCGATGCCGGGGAAATCCAGCGCCACCGGGTCTGACCACGGGCCCGCGGGATTGTCGGCGGTTAGGACAAAGTTGCCGATTCCGCCAACCATCGTGCAGACCAGATAGAAAACGCCCTTGTGATGCTCGATGGCGGGAGCGAACAAGCCACGGGTAACGCCAATGCCGTTGTAGTCAAGCTGGCCCGGCCGGTCGATCGCATGGCCTAACAGAGTCCAGTTGACGAGGTCCTTGCTATGGAAAACCGGCAGGCCCGGAAAGTAGGCAAAGGTGGAGTTGACCAGATAATAGTCATCGCCGGCGCGGCAGATGCTGGGGTCCGGGAAAAATCCGGTGAGGATGGGATTGCGGTAGTGGCCCGGCGGGAGCGCGGCGGGCAGATCCCGGCCGGTGTAGGAAAACGAGTCGAACGCCGCCTCCCTCGCCGGGGGTTCATGGATTTGAAAGCGGCCGCTCACTTGGAGCAGCGCCAGCATGTGGAGCAGGCCGTTGTAATAGCGCCATTTTCCAGTCGGCACTGGCGCGTCCCACAGCTGCGCGACAAAGGGTTTCGCAAGCTCCGGATCGGCGGCGACACCGGCCGCCCCCGCCACCGCCAGGAGGCCGGTCGAGGGATCCTTATCGTATGGCTTGCCGTCGAGAGTGTAGCGGTTGACCAAGGGCTTGGGTTGGTCGGTTAGAAACCGCAGCACGCGGTTGCTTTGCTCCACCTGCCACTCGTCACCGCTGCCCCAGGCGTGATCTAACGCCACATGCGCGAGCGTGCGCCACGCATCGAAGCCGAACACGTCCTTGTCCTCGCCGAACTGGGTGGAGGTGAACGGTTTCCCGTCGAAATGCGAGTATTCGGGCATCAAGCCGGTTTCCGGATGGGCGGCCCGGCGGAAAAAAGCACGGCTTTCGGCGGCGCATGCGGACCAGAACGCGCGGCTCTCGGGATCGCGATCCCAGCGGGCCCACAACTCATAGAACGCCGGCAGATGATAGGACGGATCAGTGATTTTCCCACCTTGTGGATTCGGCACGAAGACCACCTGACGGTGCTCGCTATCAAAAATGGGCGTCACCTCGGCGGTCGCGGGCTTCAGGCGCATCTCGCGCAACAGTTCCTGGGCGGCTCCGGCATAATCGACCCCCTTCGATCCCCAGCGATGATCGGCGAATAGCAGCGCCATGGCGATCCACTCTTCACCATCGCTGGCGGAACCGGGGTCCATTTTCCGGCCGTCAAACGCGCACTGCCAGGCGAAGTAGCCGCGCCGTGGTCCATCGGCATGCCGCATGTGCGTGAACGCCCATTTCCACAGCCGGTCGAACTCGTTTTGCCGATCGAGCTGCGCGGCGATCATCATGCCGTAGGACATTCCTTCGGAGCGCACGTCGCCATTCCCGATGTCCGCGATGTAGGCGGTGTCGTTTGGCGCTTCGAAATAAATCCGCTCGGTTTCCTGGTCGCCCCGGGTGAGCTGAAGCCACGCGGCCTCGATGCGGGCAGTCGTTTCCTGCTCGGTTTTGCCAAGCAACTCGTTGAAAAGATTTCGTGCTGGGGCGTCCGATAGCACCGCGCTTTTTACCAGCAGGACGGTGAGCAGCAGTTGGAAAATGGATAAGGGGCGACGCATTTGGGTGACAGCGGTTGGTTGATTCCCGGCAGGCTTTCAAACGACTCAAACCACTTGCAAAGCCCCTGAGATGGCGTAGCCCGGGTAGCATGGTGTGAAAGCGTTTGGCTTGCTCTTGGATGTCATCAGTGGGTTTGGATTCGGTGACAGAATGCGCGGATTTCGAAATAGATTTAACCTTACCTCGCGTAATTTGCCGCTAAGGCTGGGAAACACAAGAAAAAATTAAACGTTTAATTTTAGGCGGAAATTCTGTATTTTAACCAGGTCCCGAATTCCGCCACGCTCGAACCGAACCACGCTGAGATAGATACAGTCGCCGAATTGATCTTCGGGAAATTCCAATGGTCCATTTTTGATTCTGAGTTTACTCCTTCACCCGAAGAAGCTATTTCTGCGGTCCATGAACGTCGCTAACCGCGCGCGAACCACTCCTCCCCATGTCTTTCCCTCTCACCAGACTTAGCCTCCTGAGTCAAGTGTCCATCGCCTTGCGCGAAGGCATCCGGCAATCCCACTGGACGGGCCACCTCCCCAGCGAGAAACACCTCTGCCGCGAATTCCAAGTCAGCCGCATGACTTTGCGCAAGGCGCTTGAAGGGCTTCGCGAGGAAGGCCTGATCCAACTCGGTGGCAGGGGGAAATTTCACCGGATTCTTGTCCTTCCCACCCCCGGCCCCGTTACAACCGGACGCATCGTTCGCTTGCTCACATCCTTCCATCAAGTTTCCTGGGCGTCCACGGATCATCTGCTCCTTGAGGGAATCACAGAACGTCTCAGCAAATCAGGCTTGGAGGTTCAAATCGAGCATCGTCCGGGAGTTTTCTCCCATTTCAACGCTACAGCGCTTGAGTCCCTTTACTCGCTCCCGAATACAGCAGCTTGGGTGCTTTTCCACGCATCGGAAGAAATCCAACGTTGGTTCGCCGCAAAGGGGATGCCGGTCGTGAATGTGGGCGTGCTTCCAGATGATCTGCCTCTCGCATGCGTCTATAATGATTCGGCAGCCAGCGGCCGACATGCTGCGAACACTTTCTACGGACTCGGCCACCGCCAGATGGTCTTCCTCCGGGCGAATCTCACCAGCGCCGGTGACCGGTTGTGTGCCGAGGTCTTCGTCGAGGAGGCACTCAAGCTCGGTGCCAAAGCACGGATTGTGAAACATGACGGATCCCCGGAATCAGTAAGCCGCTGCATGCTTGACCTGATCTCATCACGCCCACGACCCACCGCGTTTTTTACCGGAGCCAATGAAGTGGCCCTTTCCGCATTGTGTCACCTGCTGTCGGCGGGGATCCGCGTTCCAGCCGATGCCTCGCTGATCTCGGCATGGGATGACTTCCAACTCAGCATGACTTATCCGCCGATCGCGCGCTATCGATCCGATGGTTTCCGGCTCGGCCGGAAAGTCGCTGCGCTGGTGGAGGAACTGGCACAAGGCAAGCGCCAAGGGGGAGGGCACTTCGCCATGGTCCCAGAGTTCGTCAAAACAGGCAGCATCGGCCCGCTCCGAAAATCCTGACAAAAGTATCTTCACATTAGATACCTTTCCCTGCCAACTTCACTATGGCGGAAGGAAACTTTAACGCTATGATTTCTAGGATGGCATACTTCGGCACTGCGCCGGTCCGCTTTTTCCGAAAGCCCATGATACGTAAACTTCACTTCGCCCTGCTACTCGCCACGTTTTGCGCGGCCTCGCCCTTCACTGCCTCGGCCCAGCAAAACGTATCGGTCGCCGCCGCATACTCCGGAGACGTGCGCTTCGAATACGGCTCCTCCACCCGCAATGGCTTCAACTCCGCACGCCGCTTCGTCATCCCCTCCGCCAGCATCATCAAGGATGGCCAATTCCACACCTACCGCCTCGACCTCGGCCTCGAAGTCTTCAACTCCGCGAAGATGCAGGCCGGTGTTTCGGTCCTCGAAGGCTTGTTGGGCGGGCTGTTTGATCGCAAGGCGGCTTGGTAGGTAGGCAAACAACAACACATCCAATGCCGAGATCTCTTAGCTTCCTTTCCTTGTTCCTGGTGTTCCCGCTCGCGGCGATCTGCCAGGCCCAGACCACCGGCTCGATCACCCGCCACGTGTGGACCGCAATCAGCGGTATTGCGGTAAACGACCTCACGTCGCGAGCAGCATTCCCAAACTCGCCGAACACAAGCGGCACCCTCACGTCGTTCCTCGCCCCCACCAACTGGTCGGACAACTATGGCACCCGTGTGTTCGGCTGGCTGCGCGCCCCGGTCACCGGCAACTACACGTTTTCCATGCATGCCGACGACAACGCCGAGCTGTGGCTCAGCACCACCATCTCGCCCGACCAGCGTCGCCTGATTGCTTCAATCCCCGACTGGACCAATGTGGACGAGTGGACGAAATTTCCTTTGCAGGTTTCCGTCTCCATTCCGCTCGTCGCGGGGCAATTTTACTTCATCGAAGCCCTCCAGAAAGAAGGCACCGGCGGCGACAATCTCGGCGTCGCTTGGAGCTACACCGGTCAAAGTCGCGTGATCATCCCCGGATCCGCCTTGGCTCCGTGGACCAATCTCGCGCCGGTCGCCGCCAACGACACCGCCTTGGTTGCTCCGGGTGGCATGGTCGGCGTGCCCGTGCTCGCCAACGACCTCGATCCCAACGGCCGCGCCAATCTGGCTCCTGCGACTCTCGAGGTGATCACCCCGCCCGCCCATGGCACGACCACCGTGGACAGCGCCAACCGCCTGATTCGCTACCAACACAACGGCTCCAGCACAACCTCCGACTCGTTTGTCTATCGCATCCGCGACGCCGCCGGCCTCGCCTCGACCGCCACGGTTTCGCTCACCGTCAGCGCCGCCGCGCGTCTGGCAGTCACCACTTCGCAAATGCCTCCGAGCCCGCCGGAACTGACGATCAGTTTGCCGAACGCCTTCCCCGGATTGTCGTTCAACCAGCCCGTCGGCATCGCCTCGCCTCCGGGGGGAGCCAACCGGGTTTGCGTCATCGAAAAAGGCGGCGTCATCCAACTGATTCCTGATCTAACATCTCCGACGAAAACCATCTTCCTCAACCTCGCCAGCCTGGTCAACTCGCGCACCGCCGCCCCTGTCGAGGTGTTCCAGACTTCCTCGGAACAAGGCCTGTTAGGGTTAGCCTTCCACCCGAACTACGCCCAGAACCGGCGTTTCTTCGTCGTTTATTCGGTCACCGTCGGCGGCACCCGCGTCCAGCGCCTTTCCGAGTTTCTCGCCTCCTCCAGCAATCCGAACACCGCACTCACCGGATCGGAGCGTGTTTTCATCCAGCAAGTCAACGACGCCACCAACCACAACGGCGGCGACATCCACTTCGGCCCCGATGGATATCTTTACATGGCATGGGGCGACGAAGGCGGATCGAATGATCAATACAACACCGCCCAGAAAATCAACGCCGACTTCTGGTCCTCGATCACCCGCATCGATGTCGATCTGGAAGCTCAGGATTACACCGCTTCCGATGGCAGCGGCGGCGACGACACGAACCTGCGCCCGAACGCGCACCCTGCGGTCGTCCTCGATGCCAACGGAAACCCGCGCTACGAAATCCCCGCCGACAACCCGTGGATCGGTGCCACGCAATTCCTAGGCTCTCCGGTCAACCCCACGCAAGTCCGCACCGAGTTCTGGGCGGTCGGCCTGCGCAATCCGTGGCGGATGTCCTTCGACCCCGCCACCGGCACGCTCTGGTGCGCCGATGTCGGCCAAGGAGCGCGCGAGGAGGTCAACAAGATCGCCCACGGCGGCAACTACGAATGGGCCTTCCGCGAAGGCTTCACCACCGGCGCGAAGTGGAACAACCGCCCGTCCGGTTGGACTGGCTCGCACCCGCCGATCTATGACTACACCCACGGCACCGGCACTTTCCAAGGCCGCTCGGTCACCGGTGGGTTTGTCTATCGCGGGCAGAACATCCCGCCCCTCCAAGGAAAGTATATCTTCAGTGATTATGTATCAGGAAACATCTGGTCGCTGGCGGACTCGACCACGCCACCCGTCGTCGAGCGCATTGCAGGCGAAGGTGGCATCGTCTCGTTTTACCCGGATCCCTCGAATGGCGATGTGCTGCTCGCCGACATCGACAGCGGCATGATCCGCCGGCTCGTCAGCCAGCCGGTGGTTTCCAACTTCCCGCAAACCCTCGCGGATACCGGGCTCTTTGCCGATCCGCAGGCGCTCATCCCCAATCCCGGCATCCATCCCTATGACATCAACCTGCCGTTCTGGTCCGACCACGCGCTCAAGCGCCGCTGGTTCGGACAAAGCAATCTCGCCCAATCCATCGGCTTCTCCGCGGAGGGCAACTGGTCGCTGCCCGCCGGAACCGTATGGGTGAAACATTTCGATCTGGAAACCCAGCGCGGCAACCCGGCCAGCGCCAAGCCCCTCGAAACCCGCGTGCTCGTCCGCGGAAACACCGGCACCTACGGCGTCTCCTACCGCTGGAACGAAGCGGGAACCAACGCCACTCTCGCCAATGCCGCCGGCGAGGAGTTCGACCTCGCCATCACCGATGACGGCAGCCCGCTCACCCAGCGCTGGCGCATTCCGTCGATGTCCGAGTGCATGACCTGCCACTCGCCCCAGGCGGGAGACGCGCTTTCATTCCGCACTCGCCAGCTCAACCGTGAAGGCACGCTCGGCACCAGCAGCGGAAACCTCCTTACCCTGCTCGCAAACACCGGCTACCTCTCCGGCCTCAGCGCCACTCCTGCCGAACTCGACCGCTACATTTCCCCGCAGGAAACGAACTACTCGCTCGAAGAACGCGCCCGCTCCTACCTCGCCGTCAATTGCGCCTATTGCCACAACGATGCTGGCACCGTGCCCGCCGCCTGGGATGCCAGTGCATGGCTACCGCTCTTCTCCACCGGCATGGTCAACGGCACCCTCAACGGCCCTCTCCACCCCGCCGACCGCCTGCTCGTTCCCGGCCAGCCCTCCCACTCGGCCATCCTCACACGCACCGCCGCCAGCAACGGCTACTCGCGCATGCCCCCGCTCGGCAGTTTCGTCACCGATCCGGTCGGCGTCGAGTTGCTCACCAACTGGATCAAATCCGAACTGCCCGCCCGCCAGAGTTATGCCATGTGGCGCGTGGGTAAACTCCCGTCCGGCCCCGACGGCGAGCCTGGTGCCGACGCCGACAACGACGGACGCAGCAATTTCCAAGAGTTCCTCGCCTTCACCGATCCGCAGAATCCAGACAACATATCCACCACTCCGCCTCAACCCGGCAATGGCACCATCGCGCTTCAATTACCCGCCCTGCCCGGACGATCCGTCATCATCGAACACTCCACCAATCTAACCGATTGGCAGCGCTGGGATGTCAGCGGAAACGACGGCCTGCCCCGCCCACCCGGAGCCCCCTGGTTGCTCGAAGCACCGCAAACGAATGCTTCCGAGTTCTTCCGGACCGGCATCCGGGAGCGCTGATCGTCGCAATCCGAGACACCCACATCAACCCATGTCTTTCCCACTCAACAGGCTCGGCCTCAGGAGCCAGGTTGCCCTCGCACTGCGGGAAGGCATCAACCAATCGCGCTGAACCGGATACCTCCCAAGCGAGGCGCACCTCTGCCGCGAGTTTCAAGTCAGCCGCATGACCTTGCGCAAGGCGCTGGAAGGACTCAGCGATGAAGGCATGATCCAGCTCGGTGGCAGGGGACGGTTTCACCAAATCCTCGTTGCAGCAAAGTCGGGGCCCGCCATCCGGCTAACACTTTCTACAAACTCGGCCACCGCCAGATGGTCTTCCTCCGGGCGAATCTCACCAGCGCCGGTGACCGGTTGTGTGCCGAGGTCTTCGTCGAGGAGGCACTCAAGCTCGGTGCCAAAGCACGGATTGTGAAACATGACGGATCCCCGGAATCAGTAAGCCGCTGCATGCTTGACCTGATCTCATCACGCCCACGACCCACCGCGTTTTTTACCGGAGCCAATGAAGTGGCCCTTTCCGCATTGTGTCACCTGCTGTCGGCGGGGATCCGCGTTCCAGCCGATGCCTCGCTGATCTCGGCATGGGATGACTTCCAACTCAGCATGACTTATCCGCCGATCGCGCGCTATCGATCCGATGGTTTCCGGCTCGGCCGGAAAGTCGCTGCGCTGGTGGAGGAACTGGCACAAGGCAAGCGCCAAGGGGGAGGGCACTTCGCCATGGTCCCAGAGTTCGTCAAGACAGGCAGCATCGGTCCGCTCCAGAAAACCTGGAGCAAGATATCCAATCATTAGACACCTTTTCCTACCACTTTCACAGTGGCGGAGGGAGAATCGGGCGATACGGTCTGCAGGCTGGCGGTGTTTACGCCCTGCTCCAGAGCTCTTTTCCCGAAAGCCCATGATTCGCAAACTCAACTTCTCCCTGCTGCTCGCTTTGTTGCTCGCGGCCTCACCCTCCGCCGCACAGGCCCAGCAAAACGTCACGGTCGTCGCCATCGACCCGCCGGGACGCCTCACCGGCACCGTGCTCGGCGAGTGGAATGCCGATGGCAATCTGGAAAACTGGTCGGGCACCGACGGCACCAACCTCGCCGCCAGTGGCGGCGTTCTAACCGGCAGCGATACCGCCCCGGCCACTGACGCCGCCATGACTCTCGCCCCGCTCGCCGGCGGCCCGGATCTCGATTTCGGCTTCGTCGATTTCCTCCAAATCCGCATCAAGCTCCCCGCTGCCTATACCGGCGACGTGCGCTTCGACTACGGCACCTCCACCCGCAACGGCTTTAATAGCGCACGCCGCTTCGTCATTCCCTCGGCCAGCATCATCAAGGATGGCCAATTCCACACCTACCGCCTCGACCTCGGGCTTGAAGTGTTCTGGCGCGATGCGTTGCGCGACCTTCGCCTCACTCCGATCCTTGGCGGCACCGGGGCCTTTGAAATCGACTACATCGAGGTCGGAGACATCGCTGGCACCGCGCCGGCGCTGAACCTAGCCACCAACTTTCTCGCCCCGCTCAATGCGACCAATACCTCCCGCGTCGAAAGCAAACACTTCTGCTTCTGGTGGAACCCCAACAACACCGCCATTACCCCCAGCCACGTCCGCCGTGCCCTCCGCATGAACGAGGAAAGCTATCAGGTGTTTTGCAAGAAACTCGGCTTCACCGAACCCTTTCGCACCTTCGACTCGACCACCACTGCTCGTTTAAAAATCAATCACATCACCTGGTATGGCGGCTACTGGGCCGGCGGATGGAACAACCGCGGCCACATGAACATCGACGCCGGCGGCCTGCTCGACGAGGGCTGGGGAAACCCGGTCCCTCACGAATTCGCACACGTCATCCAGATGGCCCAAGGCGGCCGCATGGTGGGCGGCCACTGGGAAAGCCACGCGAACTATCTCCGCGCCGAGCGAAACCTCCACTTCTTCGATGTCATTCCGGGTGCCATCCCGGGCATCGACAATCTCACCGGAAACTCTAACTACCGCCCCGATCACAAACGCCACATCTATGCCGATCAACGCCTCTACATCCCACTCGATGATTACAGCGCGGATCTCGGTCTCCCTGATAACTTCGCCACCGTGCTCTGGCGCGATGGCGCGCGCGATCGCACCATGATCGAGAAAATCGCCGCCCTCG
Organism: Akkermansiaceae bacterium; assembly: GCA_040880785.1. Classification (GTDB taxonomy): domain Bacteria; phylum Verrucomicrobiota; class Verrucomicrobiia; order Verrucomicrobiales; family Akkermansiaceae; genus Luteolibacter. The sequence goes on from JBBEEL010000077.1 coordinate 95,557, forward strand.
TGCCAAGTGGCGCCTCGGTCAAAGACGTCGTCGCCGAGGCCTACAAGCGCTGGCCCATGCTCGACTTCATCGAAAAGGACCGCTTCCGCCAGCAACACTGGGGCTCCACCGCCAACCGCCTGCTCCACTTCTGGCGGCAAGGTGCCCAGCTCGTCCCACTTCCGGACCAGCCCAATTGGTGGCGCGTGCCACAGGAGCGCGCCCCCGATTCCTGGGCCTATCAGATGCACGTGCTCAATGCCTCCCCCGGCTCCACCATCACCACCGAGCTGCGCGGCATCGATAAAGCCGGCACCGGCGAAGGTTGGCGCTGGTGTTTCGCCGCCATTTCCCCGGGTGACAATGTCCGCTATTCACCGATCCATCCTCCTGGCACCCAGTCCTTCACCCTCAACCCGAACGAATCACAAGTCTTTCTCATCGTCACCGCCACTCCAGATGATGTCGTGCTCGACCTCGAAACTTTCGACAACCGCAAGCCCATCGACAAGCATCCCGACCGCCGCCGCTTCGGCTACGAAGTCCGCCTCGTCAACGCCACTCCCGCACCCAATGGCTACGCCGCCGCCAATCCATCCGGCTTCCGAATCCACGGCAACGGTGGCGGAGTCGTCGGCCCCTCTGCCACCGTGCCCGCATCCGCCTTCGTCGGCCCGAATGCGAAGGTCATCGAATCCGCCCGGGTCGAGGCAAACGCACGCATCGAGGACTACGCCGTCATTCAAGGCGGCGCCATCGTCCGGGGCAACGCCATCGTCAGCGGCTTTGCCATGGTCGAAGCCAACGCCCTCGTCGAGGGTGACGCCCGCATCCGCGACCGCGCCCATCTGGTCTCCGGTGCCGTCGTCCGTGGCAGGGCGCTCGTCAGTGGCTACACCCGCATCGAGCGCACCACCGTCACCGATGACGCCATCGTCCGCGGCAATGCCTACCCCTTCGGCGGCACCATCAGCGGCACCGCGATTCTGGATCACGATTACTCCATGGGTGCCAATCTTTCCGAAGGTACCTATTTCAGCCACATCCCGTTCGACGGCGCATGGGACGAGTATCAATACCAAAACCTGCGGAAGCCTCGCGGCCTCATCGCCAGCTACCGCGCCGCCGAGCCGGATGGCGAGGAATGGTGGGACGAATTCGGCGCACTCCACGCCCAACTCCGTGGCGCGCCCTCCCGCACCAATGACACCGGTATCAATTCCAATCGCCTGAACTTCGATGGCAGCGATGATTTCGCCATCCTCGACCGCAGCCTCTGCGACATGCGGCACCTGACGTTTTCCACCTGGATCCGTCCGACCACCGCGCCCGGCACCGCCCAGCCCATCCTTTTCATGGGCCGCAGCGCCACCCAAGCCCTGCGCCTCGATCGCAATGCCGCCGGCCAAGCCGCCTTCTCGATCAACAGTGGCTCCACATCCGTGAACCTCACCGGCAATACGATTCTAGCAGAAAGCCAGTGGGCGCACCTTGCCGTCCAGCTCGATGGCACCACCGCCCGCCTCTTCGTCAATGGCATCCAGCAAGCCAGCGCCGCCACCACCCTCACCCCGCTCTCCGTTCTCGCGCCCAATGACCACACCTCGCGGCAGACAAACTACCTCGCCCGCGATTGGGCTGGCAGCCTCTTCAGTGGTGCCATCGATGATGCCCGCTTCTTCAACGTCGCCCTTAGCCTGGCAGAAATCCGCGCGGAAATGCACCGCCGGGGAGCCATGCTCGGTCAGTTCTCACCTCGCGTGGCCATGGACTTCAATGGCACTTCCACCATCGCCCAAAGCGGCGTGCCCAACGGCCGCATCCGCACCCTCAGCGCCTGGGTCCGCCCGCACACTTCCGATGATGTCACCAACTACGAAGCCGTCATCGACAGCCGCGACGAGCGCAACGGCGCGGGCGGCAGCGGCATCGGCCTAGACAACGGCGTCTGGATCGCCCAGCTCGATGGCTTCGGCCGCTGGACCACCGGCGTCTCCGCCACCATGAACCAATGGCAGCACGTCGCCCTCACCTTCAATGGCACCAACGCCACGCTTTTCATCAACGGCACCCAGGCCGCCACCCGCTCCTACTCTGGCCCTTCCACCGACGCCAATGCCACCGGAAAAACCTTCCGCATCGGCTATTCACAAACCGCCCAAGCGACCAGTTCCCGCGACTTCTTCGATGGTGAAATCCTCAACGCCCGCATCCACGACCGCGCCCTCACCGCCGCCCAGATCCTTCTCGATTCCGATGGCGATGGCTTCAATGACCCGGTCGAAATAGCCGGCACCTCCGACCCTCTCGACACCGTCAGTGTCCCGGTCCAATACCCGGCCACCGGCATCGTTCGGGACTCCATCGGCAGCCCCATCGCCGGAGCCACCCTCACATTCCGCAGCAGCCCCGGCTCCGCAGTTCTCTTCACCCTCACCACCGATGCGAACGGACAGTTCTCCACAACGACAATCGGCGGGAATTACTACGTCACCATCACCGCAGCCGACTACAGCACCGCCAGCGAACTCCTCGTCACGATCGCCCCCGGACCTAACAATTTTGAGTTCACTCTCACTCGTTCCGTGCGGGCATGGTCAACCAACACTCCCGGCCCCGCCGATGGAAACTTCAGCGGCATCAACTGGACGGTCGGCACGACGGGAGTGGCCACTCCGACAAACGCTGCGGCATCGCTTGACGCGCTGTTTTTCGACACGTCCGTCATCACCGCGCTGACCAATGATCTGACAGGTGCGACGTTCGCAGGCATCACCTTCAACGCGCTTTCTTCGGCCTACACCATCGGCGGCAACTCCTTCGCCTTGTCCGGGGCGCTGACCCATAACGGCACAAATTTGCAGACCTTCAACAACGCGATTACCCTCGCAGCGAGTCAGGTGATCACCGGCGCGGGCAACATCTCGCTGACCGGCGATTTGACCGGGGCTGGCACCAGCCTGACCAAGAGCGGCACCGGCACGCTTTCGATCGCGGGCAACACGCTTCTCAGTGCCGGTCGCCTCGACATCACGGCGGGCACGATCAACTTCTCCGGTAATTTCTCCAGTCTATCTAATACCACCAGCACCTCCTCGGGAGCGATCCTGGGTTGGACGGGCGTTTGGGGCGGAAACATCGGCAGTGCAACGGGTGCCAGCGGAGTAATTTACAATGCGGGCACGTTTAATCAGACCCAAACGACGAGCAATAATGCGGGCATCTACCTCGGGAACGCAGCCAATTCCTACGGATACTTGCGGAATTCCGGCACAACGACCCTCAATGGTCGTTTGTGGATCGCACAGGCAGGCGCTGCGGCCGGCGCTACCGGCATGCTCGATGTCCGCGGTGGCACCGTCACCGTCAATGGCACGAACCAAAGCGTTACTCTACAGATTAACGGCGACGGCAACAGCCATGCGACTTCGACCTCCTTTGCCGGCATCAACTTGGTGAACGGAACGCTGGCCATCGCAAAGAACTCCGCCCAGACCAATATAGCAGGCGGGAACACGGCCAACACCTACACCTCGTGGAACATCACGGGCACCGGCAGATTTACCGCTGGCAATACTAACACGGACTCCGGGATCGGCTTGGGCACGACCAGCAACGCCAACAATATTGCGACTCTCACTGTCGCCAACGGCGGCACGCTGGAGACCTCCTACATCTACAACAACAACGTCCTCGGCACTGGTGTCATCACCTTCGACAACGGCACCATCCGCTCGATCTCCGCCAACGGCGGGGGAATTACCCAAGGCACTAACACCAGAACCTTCATCCAGTCGGGTGGTGCCACGTTCGATACGAACGGCTACGCCACCATCGTTTCGAACGCCCTGCTCGCTCCGACGGGCAGCGGTGTCAACAGTATCACCCTCGGCGGGACGGTCACCGGTTACGTTGGAGCACCCGTGGTGCGGATCACCGATGGCGGTGGCATAGGCGCGGCAGCGGTTGCAAACTTCGATCCGGATACCGGCACGGTGACGGGAATCACCATCACCAGCGCAGGCTCCGGCTACACCTCGGCTCCTACGGTTTCGCTGATGGGAGGCAATGGGGGCGCAACTGGCGCGGGGGTTGGCACTGCAACGGCCACGGCAACGATCGCGGCCGTGACCGGCGGCGGCCTGACCAAGATCGGCGCAGGCAATTTAGCTCTGAATAGTGCTGCTAACACCTTTACGGGAAATATCAACATCAACAACGGAACTGTTTCCGCAGGACTCGGCCTCGGCGATCCCGCCGCTGCCACCACTCAAGGTAGTGCTTTGGGCGACATTGGCACTGCGGCAGCCCGGTCGATCAACGTCAACAACGGCGGCACACTCTCGCTGACCGGTGGCAGCGTGCTTGGAGGGGGCGGCAGCACCAACGCACTATCCGCGCTGACGCTCAATGTGAATTCGGGCGGCTTGTTCCGCACAGGCCTGGATGGCAATACCGCTGGCTGGTGGAACAAAATCGGTGCTACCAATCTCAACGGAGGCACCATCCGAGTGGGTAGCGGTGCGAACAACACAACCTCCCAAGGCCTTGCTTTGATCGGAACCGTGACGGTCGGTGGCTCCAGCGCATCCTCGATTGAAAACTTCGCCGCTTCAAACAGCACCACGAACGGCGTCCACCTCGGACAAAACAACACGGCCGGACAAATCATCACCTTCGACGTCGCGGATGTGACCGGCAGTTCCGCCTCGGATTTAAATGTCGCGGCGAGGCTTCTCAATACCTCGAACACCCTCACCGCCAGCGGACTCACCAAAACCGGAGCTGGCACCCTCACTCTCAGCGGTCCTAACACCTACACCGGTGACACCACCGTCAACCAAGGAATCATCGCCATCGCCAACCCGGTGCTCGCCAATACCGCAGCCGTTAGAATCGCCACCATTGGAACACTCCACCTCAGCCACGCCACCACCGACACCGTGGACCGCCTGTTCATCGATGGCGTCGAGCAATTCATCGGCACCTGGGGAAGCCTGGCCTCCAGCGCCACTTTCAAAACCGCCCGCATCACCGGCAGCGGCATCCTCAACGTGACCAATGGCATCACCCCGCCCTCCGGTTACAGCACCTGGGCCACCGCCACCGGCCTCACGGCGGGCGTCAACGACGCCTCCACCTTGGATGCCAATTCGGACGGCTTCGACAACGGCACCGAATACATCCTCGGCGGCCTGCCACTCGACGGGGCTAACAACCCGAAGATCTA